>PALM01000021.1 GCA_002706365.1 Flavobacteriales bacterium
GGGAAGAGCAGTATCAATGGATTCTTAGAAGATTATGCATTTAGTATAGAGGCATTCGTGCATTTGTATGAAAATACATTCGATATCGAATATCTTAAACTGGCTCAAAAGTTAGCAGACTATTCCATTGCACATTTCTACGATAAAGAAAAGGGCTATTTCTATTTTAACTCAGATGAGGATCCCGCTTTGGTGATAAGAAAGATAGAGAAGAGCGACAATGTGATTCCGGCATCAAATAGCGCCATTTGCCGTGCTTTATTTGAACTAGGCACTTTGATGTACAATAAGGAATATTTGACCATTTCAGATCAGCTTTTGAGCAACTCAGAAAACCTCATGACAGAGCATTTGCCCTATGCTTCCAACTGGTCAATTCAGTTATTGAACAGATCGCATAATTTCTATGAAGTAGCTATCGTTGGTAAAGATGCAGATCAAATGAGAAATGATCTACAAAAGAACTATCTGCCCAATAGCTTATTCCTGGGATCTACTGCTGAGAATACAGAGCTTGAGTTATTGGAAAGTAAATGGATGGAAGATCAAACCACTGTGTATGTTTGTCTCGATCAAATGTGTAAAGCTCCTACTTCTGACCTCTCTAAAGCCATGGAGCAGCTAGTTAAAGAATGAAAATCTTACTTTCCTCCCTATTTCTTATACTGAGCTTACAGGCTTCTGCTCAATTACTTGATCCGCTTGAAGATTGGTTTAGCTTGCGAGACTATTTCAATGAAAAATTGATCAAAGAAAGAGCTATAATAGCTTTGGATATTGAGGTTAGTGAAAAAGCAGATGGCAGGGTGATCAAAAAAGTGGGGGAAGAATTCCACTATGAGTTCAACGCTTCTGGAAGACTTACCTATTCACAAAAAAGAATACCCTTATATAGAGGATTTGATACCGCTTGGGTTGAGTTCTCTTACGATAAAGAAGGGCGCTTGATTCAAAGCAGGGAGCGTCACGGACCCTATAACTATGAGTTTCATTACCTATACTCTAACGACACTGTTATTAGCTCAATTAAGATCCGACCTGATGATGAACAGCCCGACACCCTTTTTTACAGAACGCATAAGATTGTAGCTACTGATAAAGGTGAGAAAGAGATAGTTGCAAATAGGAAAGGCATTAGTTATCTAGATAAGCGCAGGATAATCGATGAGAATAAAAACCTAATTGAAGAAAGCCAGGAATATATCTTTAGTAGGAATCGCAATAGAACTACTTATACCTATCTCGATAATCAACTCATAGAGAAAGTGTATAAACAAGAGTACGGTCAACGCTCAAACACCAAATCGGAGTACATCTACAAGAACGAGCTTTTAGATGAAGTAAAACTCTATGAGAAGAATGGCTTGAGGAAACGTATCGGAATCAATTATGAAGATGGCCTACCAACGGCAATAATAGTAAGGGATGTAGTTGAGAAAGAGATCAAGATCTATCTTTTCAAATACACCTTCTATTAATCTTCGTCGAAATTGATGAGACTAACTTCCACTTCAGTATAATTGAAATCCTTCATATTCCGAAGCTGCTGTGAGACATACTTGTTCCAATTGATCTGCTCTTTGATCACATTGGAGAAATTGGTGTCCTTATCATAGCGTCTTTGCATCAACTTATAATCCCTTCTCCAGATCTGGTTGATGATCTCATTGAGCTTTTCCTTATAGTTTTCTTTAGTGAAGTTGGCTTCCAATATAGCCTTAACGATCATTCTGCGATGTAATTCGGCAATATCAAAATGAATTTGCTCATGTTGAAGTAGTAGATCATTTTGCTCTGCCGGCTTAGACCAAGACTCATTCTTAATGAAGCAAACATTGATGGTTAGATTCAAAACACCTTCTCCATCTGTGCTGTAACTGTATGGTAATCCAATACTAGAAAGGGCAGCAACTGTAGTTTCTTCCTTTGGACTTGCTTGAAAATCCGACCACTCTAACTTATACCAATTATTCCAATAGATGCGATTAGAATCATCTGTACTTTCCTGTGCTGTTAGAGAACCAAATGCGAACGATAACAGAAAAGCAATTAAACTGAAGCTTGTTTTCATATACTCAAATATATAGATATTATGCTCCGCAAGCTTTAACAGGCTTGGGCAAAAGGGGGAAGCAAACTAGCTTATAGGAGCTTCTTTGGCTGGCCAGCTCTGAAGTCCTTGAAATAGTTTGGTTCGAAATAAGCGAGATCCTCAAATTCCTCAGAAGCAAATTTTTGAGCGATCAATTCTCCAAAGTTTCGGGCTGAGATATGTGACACATCTAGAAAGATCGCATTCGGTGAGTCGATGGTATCCGCACATTTTGCAGCTCCATCTCCAAAAAAATAGATCTTATGCTTTGCCAGTTCCTCTTGAAAGGAGTTCTCATCTATCACTTTTGCTTCTGTGGATACAATTTGGCTGCCATCGTATTTGTAGAGAGCGGTATATACTTCCATTCTTCTAGCATCTAGCATAGGACAGTACAATGCATGTTCATCTTTTTTAGAATTTCTCGCTCCCCAACTCATGCCATCCAAAGTTGGAATTGCGATCAATGGCAACTGGCTGCCCACAGCTAAACCTTTAGCCAATGAAAGTCCAATCCTCAATCCAGTGTATGAGCCAGGTCCTGAGCTAATCCCAATGGCACTGAGATCATTTGGTTTTAGATCATTCTTTTTGAGCAACTGATCTACGAATGGTGCCAACTTTTCTGCATGAGAGTAATCTCCGCCTTCTTCTAATTGGTCAATAAGCTTTGACCCTTCAAAAAGCGCAACTGAGCAAGTCTTGCTAGCTGACTCTATGGCTAAGAATCGATGGTTCAATCTACTTTCCTTTTTTCGAGAAGAGTTCACCTTCAGAAACAACTTGGATAGGCTTGCCGTCTCTTAGCTTTCTGGAAACAGCAGCATAAGGAGCGATGATCACTTGAACAGAGGTATCTAATTCCGACTTGATCTCAATATGCATGGTATTCTGAATACCCGTTTCTACATAAAGCAATTTTGCCTTTTCCCCATCTACAATGAATACGCATGTCTGTTTTTCCTCTTCCTCTATCCCATCTTTAGAGACTTCTTTAGAACGTTTTTCAGTGGAATCTGATCTAGTGGTCACTGCTTGAATGGGGACAGAGATCACATCCTTTGCCACCGTAGTTCTGATATCTACCGTCGCCGACATCCCCGGTCTAAATGGAGAATACTGATCATCTTTTCCTTCAACTAGCATTGCATATGACGACTTCAGCACTCTGATCTTCACATCAAAGTTGGTAACCTGGTCGGCACTCATTCCTTCTACATTTGCAGAGTTGGCAATCTCGGTTACCAAACCTTTGAACTTCATATCTAGGTAAGCATCCACTTCTATTTCAGCAGTATCGCCAATATTCACTCGAACAATATCATTCTCGTTTACCTCCACAGCCACTTCCATCACATTCAGATCTGCAACGGTCATAATCTCCGTACCGGCCATTTGAGCAGTCCCAACTACTCTTTCCCCCTCTTCTTTATTTAGCTTGGTAATGGTTCCGTCTATAGGTGAATAAATAGAGGTTCGACCTAGATTCTCTTCAGCCTCAGTTAATGTAGCCTCAGAACTCTTTACATTGAACTGTGCTGCATTTACCGCCTCTTCTGCGGCTTCTACATCAGACATTGCCACTTCATAGTTAGCTTCTGCCTGATCGAATTCCGCTTCGGAGATTACCTTGTCCTTATATAGTTTCTGATTTCTTTCAAAAATGGCCTTTGCGTTCTCAAAAGTCGATTCCGCTTGAGATAATCTGGCTTTAGATCCGCTTAGATTGGCCTTAGCTGTATTAAGTGAGGCTTCTGCTCTGCTCAATGCAGATTCAACAAGGTCTGGATCGATCTTTATTAAGATATCTCCCTTTTTAACTCGATCTCCTTCTTCAACACCCAAATAAATGATCTCTCCTGAAACGTCTGAGCTTATCACTACCTCCGTTTCAGCTTGGATCTTACCACTTGCAGCTACAGTTTCTACTATGGTTCTTCTTTCTACCTTCTCAGCAGTTACTTCTAGTCCACTTCCTCCTGCTTTCCCTTTTACAACAGCAACTATGATTAGAACAACTACAATCCCAATTAGAATGTATATCCACTTCTTAGATTTCATCTTTGGCTTGGCTTATTAGTTAAATGTAAGTGCTTGTCCTCTGTAGAAATCGAGCACTTTGGTTTTGAAAATATACTCATACTTGGCCTGTAAGAGCTCAGAACGCGCATTATTGAGTCGGTTCTTTTCATTGTTAAAGTCAAAGCTGTTCAACAAGCCAACTCCAAATCGCTGGGTGGTGTATTCAAAGGAAGTTTCCAATGCTTCAACAGATTTTTTGGCTGCATTGTAACGCTTAAGAGCTGCTACTGCTTCAGCATGTGCAGTTTCGATATTCTGTCTCAATTGCAATTTGGTGTTCTCCAAGCTCAGTTGAGCGTTCTCCAAATTCAGCTTGGCTTTTTGCACATTTGTTCTGCTGTTTAAGCCATTGAATATGGGTATGCTTAATCTAAAACCGATAGACTTGTTGAAATTGTCATCCAATTGATCATCCCAAGGCTTATCTTCTCTAATTACCGTCGCTGTTGGTGATAGTACCGGAATGAAGTTTCCAGGAGAAGTTTCAACTACATCTCCACTAGGCGTCAAGCCCAGATCATTAATTCCTACTATCTCTTGATTCGCCCCTGAATAACCGGATCCAATTGAGCCAGTAAGATTCAAAGTAGGATAATAGCGACCTCTTGCTAAGGATGTATTTTTTTCTGCGGCAAAAAAGTTTGATTCAGCTCTTTTGACTTGAGGCATTATATCCAAGGCATTCTCATATAACACACCTGGGTTGATCAATTCCGCATTGCCTTCGATATCATCCAAATTGGGTTCAACAACCTCAAAATTCTTATGCTCAGTCAAATTCAACAACTGAGTGAGATTGATCTTTGAAAGTCTTAACTGATTTTCAGCATTTACCAATTGCAGTTCTTCAGATGCCAATTGTGCTTGGATCTCTTGTAAGTCGCCCTGAGGCAGAGCACCTGCTGTTACTTGCTTTTCAATTCGCTCTAGCTGAATTTGAGTCACTTCTAATTGATTGGCTGCATTCTTAGCTAACTCTTGGTTGAATAAGATTTGCAAATAGGCATTAGCCACATTCAGTGCAATATCATTTTTCATGGTCTCAAGATCATATCTGTTTGCTTCAAGCTGAGCTTGATTGAATTTGATATTGTTGATATTCTGAAATCCATTGAAAATGGTAAGTGTGGATGATAGGGCCAATTGATTCGACCGCACCTGGGTAGTTGCAAATGTGTTGGTGAATGGGTCAATGGTCTGACCAAAATTGTACACATGGGATGCAGATCCATTCAAATTTGGCAAGACATTGTATTTTGAAGCCTTTAGGTCTTGCTCGGCAAGTCTCATATTGATGATATTCTGCTGCACTTGAATATTATGCTCATAGGCATAGTTGATGCACTCATCCAAGGTCCATTCTTTTTTCTCTTCCGCTTGCGCGAAAGATTGAGCAATACTAAAGCAAAACAACAACGAGAGAAATATTCTATTTAATAGCCAGTTAGCTTTCATTCCTTCTGATTTTAAGCACGCTAATTTAGTACTACTGAGATAGATGGAGACAATTAATTTATGGATGGTGTGGAAAGACCATCAGCGGAATTTCTCACTTATTCCTGGAATCTTCTTTTCACTAGCAAAAACAATGCTTCGGCCAGTTCATTATCTTCTTCCCAACCATATGCTCGTCTCAATTCTTCATTGAAGTATCTGCTTGCCTCTGCTTCATTGTCGAATTCATTGAGCAACCTAACTGCTTTTCTAAATTCCTCTATGTCGCCTCCAAATAGGTCGTTTGCATAGAGATATCTTTCATTCAATCCTATGGCTGTTAAAAGATCTGCGATTGGTTGCTTCTTCAATTGCTCACTCAAACTGCGATCTTCTTGCTCATCTGCGTACTGCTCATTGATGTCGGCATGCGAACTCATTCCGCTCTTACCTTCCATTTTATCAATTTCAGACTCAGCTTTGATCCTTTCCTGAGCAGCTTCAAACTCTCCTTTAAGATCTATCTTAGATTCATCAATATCTAAATCGTCATCCTGATCTTCATCATCATCGTAATCATCCACATCAGTTGGATCTTCTTCCAAATCGGTGGTGGCATTTGCTACACTTTCTTCTTCAGCAGTTTGCACTCCATTTGAAGATTCTACGATTGGAGATGAGAATTCCTCTTCTTCATGATCTTGTTCAGTAGCCAATAAATACTTCAAAACAACGGTACTTTCATGCAGCCTGTTGATCTTGGAAAGTATTGCGCTAACTTCCAGCAATGGCATGTGTGGCATCTTATTGAGCCGGTCTGAATGTTCCTTAATATTATCGATCAGAGCTACAATTTCTTCTCTTTTCTCTTTACTATTCATCTTTCTCTTTTCGAAGTGCGAGGATTAGGATTACCTTTACATCCGCCAAAAATAACAGCTTTCAGCAGAATTAATGTTTCTCGAAAATACGATAAATTCAAAAAAGCGCAACGGATGGATCGAGGTGATCTGCGGCTCTATGTTCTCAGGAAAGACTGAGGAATTGATACGCAGATTAAAGCGAGCCAAATTTGCCAAACAAAAGGTTGAGATCTTCAAGCCACAGGTGGATGTGCGCTATGATGAAGAGGCCGTTGTTTCTCATGATGAAAACCAGATCCACTCAACCCCTGTCCCAGCTTCTGCCAATATCCCATTATTGATAAATGATGAGGAAGTCATTGGAATTGATGAAGCTCAATTCTTCGATATGGAGTTGGTTGGGGTATGTAATCAATTGGCCGATCAAGGAATTAGAGTGATCGTTGCAGGCCTAGATATGGATTTCCAGGGCAAACCTTTTGGCCCTATCCCTGCTTTGATGGCTACTGCAGAATACATCACCAAAGTACACGCCATTTGCATGCGTTGTGGTAATCTTGCTAATCACTCGCATCGAATTGAAGGTGGGGAAGAATTGGTGATGCTCGGAGAAACAGAAAGCTATGAACCTCTTTGCAGAAATTGCTTCAATGATGTTAGAAAAATAGAAAAGAGCAAGAAGTGAAAGAGTTAGACAAACAGCATCAAACTGAATTGCAAATAAGCTTGTCGGCCATGCGCGACAATCTCAATACCTTCATCTCTTTCCTAAAACCGGAAACTGAAATTATGCTTATGCTAAAAGCTGCAGCATATGGTCATGGTTCAACAGAACTTGCCAAACTCTATGAAAAGGAAGAACGCATTTCTTATTATGCAGTTGCTTATGCCGATGAAGGTGTACGACTTCGAGAGGCTGGTATTGAAAAGAACATTCTTGTACTGAATCCTTCATCAAATGCTTTCGAAGATATCATTCATCATTGCTTAGAACCGGAAATCCACAATCTTGTATTGTTGAATGAATTCGTGGAGTTCCTCAAAAGCAAAAAGCACGGCATGGCCCCTTACCCTATTCATCTGAAGTTCAATACCGGAATGAACAGATTGGGCTTTGATGAAGGTGAAATAGGCCAATTGAAAGAGATCTTATCAAATAATGAGCTCATTAGAGTGCGCTCGATCATGACCCATCTTAGCTCAACGAATTTGCCCGAAGAAGATGAATATAGTCAAGCTCAGCTCGATGCCTTCTCTAGGATTATCGATGCTACTAAGACCCTTCATCAAAGCGATACTTTCTTTCATTGTTTGAATTCAAATGGCATCTTCAGATTTCCAAATCATCAATATGACTTAGTAAGACTGGGAATTGGGTTTTACGGCACCTCAACCGTAGCCGAATTGAGTGAAAAGATTAAGCCCAGTAGTCGCTTTGTGAGTCGTGTTTGCCAAATAAGAAAGGTTGAGAAAGGCGACTCAATTTCATATTCCAGAAGTGGGAGAGCGCCTGATGATACACGTATTGCCACACTTTCTCTGGGTTATGCCGATGGTTTTAACCGATTTAGTGGAAATGGCAGATGGCAAGTGGAGATCAATGGACAACTATTCCCAACTATTGGCAATATTTGTATGGACTTGAGCATGGTAGATATTGGGGATGCGGATATAAAAGTTGGGGATGAAGTAGTGATCTTCGGTGGAAAGAAAAGTATTTATGAATACGCAGATCTATTGGGTACAATCACTTATGAAGTGATGTGCGCAATTGGTCCAAGAGTGAAAAAGGTAGTTGTAGATTAGCTCATCAAGCTTTCAATTCGCTCAATTAAAATCTCTTTTTGTTTTTTCAGATCTATCTTAAGTGCAGGTGGTTTATAGTCTCCACTGAAAGCATGTTCTATGTCTCTCTTTAGATCTAGCTGCTTCTCTTTTTTTGTATAAAAATGCCCTGCACTCATATGGTGGCTCGCCAGATGTTCCTGTTCTGTTTGCCCGGGAGTGGGAATCATCAATGCCGGAATGCCCATCCAACACAAATCCATAATGCTAGAATATCCCGATCGACAGATCAGACCTAAATGATTCTGGGCTGCCTCAATGATCTCAAATGTGCTCATTTGGTCGGCAAAATCCACATATTCATTTTTCTCATATTCTATTGCCTTTTCTCTGCTTCCTCTGATAATGTAAAGCGGCACTTTTTGTCGGTTCGCCATCTCAACCAATTTCTTCTCCAATAGAGATCTCAATGGTTCCGGACCTGAAAGTATTGCCAGATACTTAGCAATGGTATTGGATTGGAATTCATCCTTTTTGAGACTACTTAAATGACTTAAGGAACCTATGTATGTTTTCTCAATATCTAACTTTCTTAGCTTGGAAAGCTCGGCACTTAGTAAAGCTTCATTCTCATCCGGAACCCATACCTCATGGAAGTTTGAGATAAGCTTTCGCATGTAGGAATCCGCTTTGCGCTTCGCTACCTTTAGCTGTAAGTTCAGTTGATGAGAGAGCAATACTGATGGAATGGAATCATGATAAAGCCCATATCTATTATCGGAGATGATAAGATCTACTGTATTTGATTGGAGATATTCATCAAGTGCCAGCTTCTCAGCCTTTAAAGCTTGCATCAATCTGGGAATCTGACTAATAATACTCCATTGCAATCCAAACACAGAGGCATAGTGGATCTTTAGTTCCGGAAGTTCAATGAATGTATTATTCGGAAATTCTCTCTTTAAGAAATGCAGGGCATCTCCATCTGAAGCAATCACTACTTCTGCTTTGAGCTCTTCCAGCTGACGGATCAATTGCACAGATCTGCTAGCATGTCCCAAACCCCAATTCAAGACTCCATACATTATCCTTTTCCCTGCCAACATCTCAGACGAATTTAGCTAAATTTAGAGCTATGAAAGCAATCATCAGTGGAGCATCCAAAGGCTTGGGCAGAGTTTGTGCCATCACAATGGCTAAAGCAGGTCATAATTTGTGTTTGATCAGCAGAAGCTTAGATAATCTGGAGAGCTTGAAAGCGGAGATATTGAAAGACTGTGAGATAGACATCCAACTGCTAGCTATGGATATGACCAATGCAGAAGCAATTGATGAGGTCAACTGGCAAAAACTGATCGGAGATGAATCAGACCTATTACTGATCAATAATCTAGGCACATATCAAAACGATCTGGCATCAGAATTATCAGTGGAGCAAATAGAAAAGTTCATGCAATTCAATCTCTATTCTGCCATACGTATGAGTGGCTATGTGCTACCGCAGATGAAGGCTCAAAAGAAAGGGCAGATCGTAAACATCCTATCGATTAACGCTCTTCAAGCCGATAAGAATGCCACGGCATATTCAATGAGTAAACAAGCATTCAAAGCTTGGAATGATGCATTAAGAGAGGAGTTGAGAACTTCCAATATCAAAGTAACGGCTTTCTATCCAGGGGCAATCAATACTTCTTCTTGGGATGGTATGGATGTGGAAAATGAATCTATGATACAGCCTGAGGATATTGCAGAATTGATACTCAGTTTGGGGAAGTTATCGAAGGCAGCTTTGGTTGAAGAAGTTCGACTTAGTCCAATGAATTTCGATCCTAGTTAACCTCTAATCGATAACCTACACCCTTAACGGTGCTGATCAATTCATCACCTATCTTTTCTCTGATCTTTCTGATGTGCACATCAACGGTTCTTCCGCGCACCTTTTCAAAATTATCCCAGATGGCATTCTTGATCTCTTCTCTTGAAAATACCTTATTCGGTTTAGAGTATAAGAGGGAAAGTATTTCGAATTCTTTCTTTGGCAAATAGAACTCTTTACCCTGCTTGATTATCAAATAACGATCCTTATCAATGATCAATGCCTGATCACCCCAATCGGCTTCGCTGATCTTCTTTCGTTTTAGTAATGCTTTTATTCTGCTAAGAAGAACCCTTTCCTGAACCGGCTGAACGATAAAGTCATCAGCACCGGAATCCAATCCGGCAATCAGACTAAAATCCTCTTTGCGCTTGCTGAGCAAGATTATAAAACTCTTGTTTTCCTCAGATTGCTTTAGCTGATGACAAAGGTCTATACCATTGCCATTCTTCAGATCAACAGGCAGAAGGATCAAGTCGGGTTTCTTATCCTGTAATTGAAGTTCTAACTTATCTGCTTTATCAAGTAGAAAGACTGTAAAGCCTTCTGATATTAATAAGTCAGATAGAGATTTGTCATCACGACTTTCCTGTACTATTAAGACGCTATTTTTCACCATACGAATTCTGCTGCAAACATATATGAGTAGCTGAATTCTTGAGTTAATTGAATTTTAAGAGTAAATGAAAAATTCGCTCCGGAAAAGAGCTTGAAAATCAACTAAATGAATCATCACTTAGCCAAAATCTAAGCTTATTCAATAGTCTGGCTCGTATTAATATAAACTTAACATCAGAATACGCTATTCTACTTAGTTTTGCGCGCTCTGTAATTGACCTATTTTTACCTTATGGAATTTGGCTTTTTAGACCTTCTTGAACTTTTAGGAGCTCTTGGATTCTTCATCTACGGAATGAAAGTGATGAGTGATGGTATTCAACGAACTGCCGGATCCAAACTACGCGACATTCTCAGGGGAATGACCCGCAACTCATATCTAGGAGTATTTACAGGATTCATTATTACCTGTCTGGTACAATCATCATCGGCTACAACTGTGATGGTAGTGAGTTTTGCCAATGCCGGACTTTTAAGTCTGATCGAATCTATTGGTGTGATCATGGGTGCCAATATTGGGACTACAATTACTGCCTGGCTTATCGCTTTCTTTGGTTTTAAAGTAAAGATCTCCGCTTTTGCATTGCCTATAATCGCCATTGGTTTTCCAATGATGTTTGCGAAAAGAAGCACCACACGTCACTTCTCTGAAGTATTGATCGGTTTTGCTTTATTATTCTTAGGATTGGACGCACTTAAATCTGCCGTACCGGATCTAAATCAAAACCCTGAATTCCTTGAATTCTTGGCCACATTCACAGATTATGGCATCTTCTCAACTTTGATCTTCGTTGCAGTTGGAACCATCATTACCATTGTTGTGCAATCGTCATCAGCCGCCATGGCTCTTACCCTCACATTGCTTTTCAATGATGTAATCACATTCGAGATTGCTGCAGCTATGGTGCTAGGAGAGAATATTGGGACAACTATTACCGCAAACCTCGCTGCCATTGTGGCCAATGTGCATGCGAAAAGAGCCGCACGTGCGCACTTGATCTTTAACTTGATTGGTGTGACCTGGTTGGTACTGATGTTTCCTATTTTCTTGGATTTCATCAAATACCTATGGGCTCCAGCGCAGAATTTCTTGCAGACGATCATTCCCGATCTAGACAAATCCAACGCAGAATTGCAGTTATCCTTATTTCATACTGTGTTCAACGTAACCAATACCTTCTTGATGTTGGGCTTTATTCCACTAATTGCCAAGTTCGTTACTAAACTCGTTCCTTCTAAGGGCATTGAAGATGAAGCATATAATCTGGAATACATTGGAACTGGAGCAATGGTGAATACAGAAGCTTCAATCCTAGAAGCCAAGAAAGAACTACTGAAATTTGCCAAGCTTGCAAGCAGAATGTCGGGCTTTGTTTCTGATCTTTTAGTTGAAACTGATAGTAAGAAGTTTAAAAAGAACCTAAACAGGATCAAGAAATACGAGGAGATCACAGATCAGATCGAATCTGAGATCGTGATCTATCTTGCAAAAGTGTCTGAAGGTGAACTAACTGAAACGGCTTCTCTACAAATTAGAGCGATGTTAAGTATTGCCAATGATCTCGAAAGTATTGGTGATATCAACTACACCATGGCCAGGATCATCAAGAGAAAAACAGAAGACAAGATCTATTTTGTACCTCACCAAAGAGAGAATCTTTTGGATATGTTCCAATTGCTAGAAGAAAGCATGGAGATCATGCTTGAGAACCTTGATAACGATTTGCAGGGTAATCAATTGGAAAAAGCATATGCTGCTGAAAAAGCGATCAATAAGAAGAGAAATGAGCTTAAAAAGGCTCATCTAGAAAGTATTGAAAAAGGAGAGTACAAATACGAAAGTGGTATGATCTATACCGACCTATTCTCTGCAGTTGAAAGTGTTGGTGATCGAGTAATAAGTATTAGCGAGGCTACTACTGGTAAGATCAGCTAAATTCCAAAGCGAGGACTTTCAACAGTATTCGACTGCTTTCCAGATCTATCAATAGCATAACCCCTGTAATAAAGCGAGTCAATTCCGCTTAGGCGAACGAGGTCTAAATTGTCGATCCTCAATCTAAATTCACCTTCTACTCCTTTATCAGTAGGAACATCTTTGATTTGCGGTATTCGGTAAGGTGTAGCAGGCTGTTCTATGGCTTGCCCATCTTCTATACTATAGATCGTAAGAATGAAATTGTCGGCATCATTATCGTTTCGAACTCCAAAATCTCCATCTCCATCAGTGAAACCAATTACCCATATTACCTCATCCGGAGAAATCTGAGTAAAACTTCTTACACTCAATTGAGGAATAGCTGGAAAGTCGTTATCATCACTGCAAGCAGTAAAGAATAGGATGGCAATCAGACTAAAACTTAATTTTGACACTTTCACTTTATAAAATTACGCAGATTAAAGCAAAGCCTTCAAATACATCAATCTCGATGTCTTTTCAATCTCTTGAGGAAAAGGTCTTCCAAATAGATTCAGACTCAAGCTTTGAAGAACTGGCGCTTCAACTATTCAAACTACAACATCAAACGAATACGGTTTACAGAAAGTATTGTGATTTGATTGAATGCTCTGCTGATAAAGTGACACGATTGAATGAAATTCCGTTTCTCCCCATTCAATTCTTCAAGTCGGAACAGGTGATTTCAACTGAATTTGAAGCAGAAATTACTTTTAAAAGCAGTGGCACTGGAGGAAACCGAAGCAAGCATATCTTGAAGAAGCTCGAACTCTATAAAAAGAGCTTTAAAATAACTTTTGAGCAATTCTACGGTTCTCCAAAGGATTTGGCCATATTGGCATTACTACCGTCCTATATAGAGCAAGGTGAATCCTCTTTGATCTATATGTGCGATCATCTTATCAAAGAGAGTAGATACGAAGAGAGTGGGTACTTTTTATACGAGCATAAGGAGCTCTTGCAAAAGCTGGAATCCCTGGCAAAAGAAAACACCCCTACTCTGTTAATTGGTGTGTCTTATGCACTACTAGATTTAGTAGAAGAAAACGAAATTCCCAAACACAATAAGCTAATTGTGATGGAGACAGGAGGAATGAAAGGAAGGAAAAAAGAGCTCATTAGAGAAGAACTGCATCAGATCCTCAAATCGGGATTCAAAGTCGATCATATTGATTCTGAATATGGGATGACAGAACTACTATCACAAGCTTATGCCAAAAGAGATGGAATATTTCATACCCCTCCCTGGATGAAAGTGATCGTTCGTCAACAAGAGGATCCTTTTTCAGAAGCTGTTGATGGACAGCTTGGAGGGATCAACATCATTGATTTAGCCAATCTATACTCCTGTGCTTTCATACAAACGGATGATCTGGGGAGAAAGAAGAAAGATGGCTTTGAGGTTTTAGGTAGATTCGATGGATCGGAAGTGAGAGGATGTAATCTGCTGATCAGTTAATTACTTGATCTTGGATTTATACACCACTTTGCCCTTCTTCTGATATTTCAAAAGCTTCTGTTCAATATCCAAACCCAATTTCAGCATACCAATCCAAAGATCTTCAGTTAATGTTCCTTGAGTTGTGTAAGTCTCATTTCTGGGGTTTCTCGGACGAATTGTAAATCTATCGGCCAAAGCCACCAAATCCCCTTCTGCATTGAAAATCTCGTAATCGACTTGATGTATTGACCAGTTGATAAAACCCGCCGAACTACTCCAACTCCCCCTTGCGGTAATGATCTTACCCATGATCTTATAGCGACTGATAACCATAAGATAATCGGCCCCCATATTCTCAAGCAACTTCTTCAGATCGCCGCTCTTTGCATAGGCTTCAATATCAACTCCGTTGTGACTGATAGGTTCTCTTTTATAGACTCTGGGTAATTGACGTCTGATCAGATTCAGACTGTTTTCATCCATTTCATAGATACTCAATGAGTCAGAGGATTCATTGATAGCCTCTAAGAGTGCTTGTGTATAAACATCATAGACTTGATCAGCACCAGAAAGCTCGTTATAGAGGGCAATTTCAGATGTGGTCATATTGCATTCGAATTGGAACTTATCGAATGGAATCACCAAAACCCTCAATTGCTGAGCCATCAGATTCACTGAGGTCAGTATGGTAAAGAAGAGTATTAGAAATCTAAACATGTTTATTCTGCGTGGATCAAGAAGTACTTCTTCTTTCCTTTTTGAAGAAGCAAATACTTATTCAAGATCAAATCTTCAGCATTTACTTCACGATCCATGCCAACTTTGGTTTTGTTAAGACTAACCCCATTACTCTGAAGCATTCTTCTCGCTTCACCATTTGATGAAAAGGCCCCACTAACTTCAACCGACAATTTAATAATATCTACCCCTTCCTCTAATTCTGATCTTGAGATACTACTTTGAGGAACCCCTTTGAAAACGGAGAGCAGATCTTTCTCAGAAAGTTCTTTCAATTGCTCAGTAGTGGCATTCCCAAATAAGATATTCGATGCGATTTGAGCATTCTCCAATGCTTTTTCAGAGTGTACTCTGATGGTGATATCTTCTGCTAGAGCCTTCTGCAGTTCACGTAAATGAGGTGCTTCTGCATGTCTACTCTCAATCTCTTCGATCTCTTCCTTGCTCTTGAAAGTGAAGATTCGAATATACTTGGCAGCATCTTCATCCGAAGAATTCAACCAAAATTGATAAAACTCATAAGGGCTTGTCTTTTCAGCATCTAGCCACACATTTCCACCTTCAGACTTGCCAAATTTCGAACCATCTGATTTGGTGATCAGTGGACAGGTAAGTGCAAATGCCTCATTTCCAGATTTACGACGGATCAATTCAGTTCCGGTAACAATATTTCCCCATTGATCTGAACCTCCCATCTGCATCTTGCAGTTATGGTGTTGATTGAGATGATAAAAATCAAAAGCTTGAATAAGCTGGTAAGAGAACTCGGTAAATGATATTCCGGTTTCCAACCTTTTCTTCACTGATTCCTTAGCCATCATGTAATTCACCGTAATGTGCTTACCTGCATCACGCAAGAAGGCTAGGAAACTAATGTCTTTGAACCAATCGAAGTTATTAACCATCTCGGCTTCATTCTCTTTGCCTGAATCGAAGTCGAGAAATTGTCTCAGCTGTTTCTTCTGACACTCCAAATTGTGCTGAATCGTCTCTTCATCCAAAAACTTACGCTCTTCAGACTTTCCCGATGGATCACCAACCATTCCTGTTGCACCTCCAACCAAGGCAATTGGTTTATGCCCACTTCTTTGAAAATGAGAAAGCAACATGATTGGCACCAAATTCCCAATATGCAAAGAATCAGCAGTTGGATCGAAGCCTATATAGGCAGTGGTCAATTCCTTATCCAATTGCTCTTTTGTACCAGGGGTCACATCCTGAATCATACCCCTCCACTCTAATTCTTCAACAAAGTTCATAGCTCAAATTTGAGCGACAAAGATAAAGATTCAGTCAGCTCTACAATCCCTTTAGAACGCTCAATAATTAGCTACTTTTGATCCAATGATATTAGTAAGTGGAGGCAGCGGCTTAGTAGGCTCGCATCTTTTAAGGTTGCTTGTGAAGGATGAAGAGCCCATTAGGGCGATTTACAGAAGTAAATCCAGCATAGAGAAGTGCCGCAAAGTATTTGACGCCTATGGCGAAACTAATGCCTTCAAGAAAATTGAGTGGTTCCAAGCCGATATACTTGACATTCCCGCATTAGAAGACGCATTTAAAGGAGTGAAGAAAGTATATCATTCCGCAGCTATGGTTTCGTTTAAAGACAAAGACCATCAACAGCTTTTTAAGGTCAACATTGAGGGTACTGCCAATATGGTAAATGTGTCTTTGCAAGCAGATATTGAGAAATTCTGTTTTGTAAGTTCAGTAGCAGCCATTGGAAAATACAGAGATGAAAGCTGTTCAGATGAAGATGCTCTATGGCAAAAAGAGGCGAGCACCTCTGATTACTCCATCTCCAAATTCACCGCAGAGAATGAAGTTTGGAGAGCCGCGGCAGAAGGTTTGCCTATTGTGATCGTCAACCCATCTACTATTATTGGCTTTGGTGATTGGAATAGTTCAAGTAATACACTTTTCAAAAAAGTGAATGAAGGTTTGCCCTTCTATCCTCCCGGAAGTAATGGATTTGTAGCCGTTGATGATGTGGTGGAGATCATGATCAAATTGATGGACTCTGAAATCAGCAATGAGCGATTCATTCTCTCCGCTGAGAACATCACTTACCAATCGCTATTTAGTTTTCTTGCCCAGGGATTGGATAAAAAGCCTCCTCAATACAAATTGAACAAATGGATGGCTGTAAGCTATCTTTGGTTTGAACGATTGATCTCTCTAATGGGATTAAAAAGAACATCCATCAGTCGCGCCAATATTCGCACTGCATTTAGCAATAGGTGCTATAAGAATGAAAAGGTAAAAAGTACTTTGGGGATTGAGTTTCGCAGTATAGAGCAAACTGCAAAAGACTGTGGGAAGCTCTATTTGAAAGCCAACTAATTTCCTTTCTGATTGACTTCTGCTGCTCGCTCACTAATGCGAGTTATGACTTGCTCGTAGATCTTCGCCATCTTCTCGGTATCTTTCAAATAATAGTGATAATTGCTATCGAACTCAGCTTCAGATATGCCCAGATCCTGATACATTGCCGCATAGATACTATCAGTAGAATAAGTGCTATCCGGGAAACGATGATAGCCCAATCGGATTATACCTTCGGTGATCTGAAATTCAGTAAGAACATCTATAAAACGCTCCTCCTCCCAGAGATAATCGGGTTTTTCTTCCTTCTCCTCGCATGCAAAAAGAAGGGGTACAAAGCAGAATATGGCGAGGATCTTCTTCATACTAATCCCTATCAAAGCTCATTCTCTTCCCTTTGACACTCTCATTGAAGTCGCCTTGATCATATGCCAGATGACCACTCACAAAAGTCTTTTCTATTGAAGACCAGAATTGTTGTCCTTCAAAAGGTGACCAGCCGCATTTGTACAGCAAATTCTCTTTGCTCACATACCATGGCTTATGAAGATCCACTAAGACGAGATCTGCAAAGTATCCTTCTCTCAAATAGCCCCTATCATTGATTTGGAAACAATCTGCAAGAGCGTGAGATGTTTTCTTCACTATGGTTTCCAAGCTATAAATACCTTCTCTATGCAGTTCTAAGAGGGCGGGAAGTGCATGTTGAACCAATGGTCCGCCACTTGGAGCATTGAAATAACTATTCTTCTTTTCCTCCATGGTATGTGGAGCATGATCCGTAGCAATTACATCAATCACATCATCATTTACCGCATTGCGAATAGCTGAGCGATCTTCCATACGCTTTACAGCGGGATTCCATTTGATCAAGGTTCCCTTGCGCTCGTAATCTTCATCTGTAAACCATAGATGGTGGATACATGCTTCGGCAGTGATGCGTTTATCTCCCACTGCTCCTTGCGTAAAAAGCTCCAATTCCTTTGCTGTAGATATATGCAGAATATGTAATCGGGTATTGTGCTTCTTAGCTAACTCAACTGCTTTTGAAGAAGAAAGATAACAGGCTTCTTCACTGCGAATAATCGGATGCTGCTGCATAGGAACATCTTCGCCAAATCGCTGTCGAGCCAATTCCAAATTCTTTCGAATGGTAGCTTCATCCTCACAGTGCGTGGCAATCAAAAGTGGGCATTCTTTGAATATCTCATTGAGCACTTCATCTTCATCAACTAACATATTACCTGTAGAAGAACCCATGAAGATCTTCACTCCGCAAACATCCTTGCCATTGGTCTTAAGCACCTCATCCAAATTGTCGTTAGATGCCCCCATAAAAAAGCTATAATTAGCGAGCGACTTCTTTGCAGCGATTTGGTATTTATCTTCGAGTAGTTCTTGAGTAAGGGTATTCGGAACCGTATTCGGCATCTCCATAAAAGAGGTGATTCCACCTGCTACTGCGGCCTTTGCTTCCGTATAGATCTCTGCTTTATGTGTCAAGCCAGGTTCGCGAAAATGCACCTGATCATCGATCATCCCCGGCAAGAGATATAGACCTCCTGCATCAATGAGCTCCTCCCCTTCTTTATGGTTAAGACCATTTCGGTTGATTTCATCAATCCTGTCGCCTTTTATTCTCAGATCAGCCTGAAAGATCTCTCCTTCATTGACAAGCGTTGCGTTTTTGATCAAATATGCATTAGTCATATCTATGATATTTTTTGAATATAGACGCCAGTCTAAGATAGATCACTCCAAAGAATGCTTCTTTGAAAATGCCGGAACTCATTTTGCTATTTCCTTCTTTTCGATCAGTGAAGATTATAGGTACTTCCTTCACTTTGAATCCCATCTTCCAAGTGGTAAATTTCATTTCGATCTGAAATGCGTAGCCCTTGAATCGAATCTTGTCGAGATTAATCGCATTTAGGACTCTTGCTCTATAACATTTAAAACCAGCTGTTGCATCGTGGAATGGCATTCCTGTGATGATCTTCACATAAACTGAAGCATAGTAAGACATCATTACCCTACCCATTGGCCAGTTCACCACATTCACCCCAGTCACATATCTAGATCCTATAGCAAGGTCATTCCCTTCATTTTCACATGCTTCATAGAGGCGAATTAGGTCGTTTGGGTTGTGACTAAAATCAGCATCCATCTCAAATAGATAGTCATAGCCTTTAGACAAACCCCATTTAAAGCCATGAATATAGGCAGTACCCAAACCTTGTTTTCCCTTTCTTTCTTCAATGAAAAGGCGTTCTGGGTATTTGACAATCAGACTCTTAACTATGTCGGCTGTGCCATCAGGAGAGGCATCATCTACTATGAGGATATTGAAATCCCCCTTCAGGGATAACACCTTTTCAATGATCTTTTGAATATTCTCAATCTCATTGTAAGTAGGTATGATAACTAATTTAGATGACATCTAAGAGATTCCTTAATAAAGGTGGTAAAGATAAAAAAGAGCGAAGAATAGGGATTGTCGCCAAAGCTTAATCTTTCATAAAATCGTTCACTACCTCATAAAATTCCTTAGGTTTTTCAGCATGAACCCAATGTCCAGCCGACTCAATTTCCTCCAAATGATAGTTGGGGAATTTTGAGCTGATCTCAGCAGCATGCTGGGGTAGAATGTATTCTGAACGTTCTCCTTTAACGAATAAACTATCCTTCTCATATTTCCCTTCAGATATTGCCCACTCTGAAATTGGAACGATCTCTCTTTCCAAAACCCCTAAATTGAACTTCCACTGATAACCTCCATTGGGATTCCTATCGAGATTCTTCAAAAGGAATTGTCGAACACCCATTTCGGGAATGAGCTTAGCCAACTGCTCATCAGCCTCTTGTCTTGAATCCAATGATCCGGGATCAACTGAATTCAATGCCTCTAGAATGCTGTAATGATGCACATTATACTTCACGGGAGCAATATCTACCACGATAAGCTTATCTACTTTATTGGGAAAGTTGACCGCAAACTCCATGGCTGTTTTACCACCCATACTATGCCCCAATATTATTGGATTCTCTATCTTATTTTGATCAATGAAATGCTCTAGATCCTTGGCCATATGAAGGTATGAGAACTTATCGCTATGTGGCGACTTGCCGTGGTTCCTCTGGTCTAGCAACCAAACTTTATATCGGTCTGACCATTGCTTTGCCAAACTCATCCAATTGTCGAGCGACCCAAATAAACCGTGAAGTATAATGAGATCCTTCCCTTCCCCAACTACTTTATAATTGAGTTCTACAGCTTCTATTTCTGTGATGTCTTTCATTTAGGTCAATTTCCTCAAATATTGTTGTATTGTATTTTCAAGACCCAGATATAAGGCATCGCAAATCAAAGCATGACCAATAGACACCTCCAATAGCTCTGGAACTTCGGATTTGAAGTATGCAAGATTATCTAAATTCAGATCGTGCCCTGCATTGATACCAAGTCCTAGTTTTTTTGCATGTAATGCGGCCTCTCTGTAGGGCGCAACCGCTTTTTCCCTATCGCTTGGGTATTGTTCTGCATATGGACCAGTATACAATTCAATGCGGTCTGTTCCGGTATCCAAAGCTGCAGAAATTTGCTCCTTATCCGTTTCCATAAAAATGGACACTCGCATTCCCGCATCGATCAGATCCGAGATCACCTCTTTCAGAAATGCTTGTTCTTCTCTTGCATTCCATCCAGCATTTGAAGTAAGTACTCCAGGTGGATCCGGCACCAATGTAACTTGTGCTGGTTTCACATCATGTACCAATTCCAAGAATTCCTTTGAAGGATAGCCTTCAATGTTGAACTCAGTGCTTAGAACTGATCTTAATTCATGAACATCTTGATATCGAATATGTCTTTCATCAGGGCGTGGGTGAACTGTGATGCCCTCAGCGCCGAATTTTTCACAATCTTTTGCCACTTCTATTAGGTTGGGAAGATTTCCTCCTCTGGCGTTGCGCAAAGTGGCAATTTTGTTGATGTTCACACTTAATCTGCTCATGATTAAATAAGTAATATTGTGATGGATTGTTCAATCGTTCTCGACAAAAGTAAAGCTTTCACATTAGGAAATTATGTTAGCAATCGACCTCATCAGTGAAGAAATCCCGCCACTAAAGGACAGCGACAATGGTCGCCTTGCCCTCAACTGGATGGAAGATTTTAAGATCTCGCATCTACCAATTGTAAAAGGACAAAATTATATCGGCATGATCAGCGAGGAAGATGTGCTTGATCAAGACGACGACTCCATTGCAGTTGGAAAGTACGATCTAGAATTGAGCAAAGTCTTTGTTCATCAATATGAACATGTATACGAAGTGATTAGCCGCATGTCGGTCAGCAAGATTCGCATTATGCCTGTACTTGGAGAAGAAGCTCAATATTTGGGATGCATCACCGTAGATACTATTATTGAGAAGATTTCCCATTTGGCGGCAATGAAGGATCCGGGAGGAATACTTCAGTTGGAGGTAAATGTGAACGACTATTCCTTAGCAGAGATCTCCAATATTGTAGAAAGCAATGGAGCAAAGATCCTGAGTTCGTACATTTTCACTCATGATGATTCAACAAAGATGGATGTGACCATTAAGATCAACCAAACCGATCTAAGTGCAATCATCCAAACGTTTGAACGTTACAATTACACTATATCTGCATCTTTCCACAAAAGTGAGATGGAGGCTGAAATTAAAAGAAAGTTCGACGCTTTCCTACACTATCTAAATATGTAATGGGCAGAGGACTACTACTAGTCTCATTCATTCTTCTCTACACAATTGTTCACTCCCAGGCTTTTAAAGTAGACCGGGTAAAGCAAGATAGCAGCTTGTTCAACAGTGATGTGAAGATCGTTAGAGAAGTGAGGATCATTGGGAACAGAATAACCAAGGATCACATTATTACCAGAGAATTGAGCTTTGAGCTGCACGACAGTATCCCAAGCGATGAATTTTTAGATGTACTGGAGCAATCCAGGAAGAATATCCTAAACACTTCTCTTTTCAATTTTGCACGTATCGATTGGGCTCTGGATGGTGATGAGGATGTATATCTGATTATACACTTACAAGAACGATGGTATCTATTTCCCGCTCCAATATTCGAAATAGACGATAATAACTTCAATACATGGTGGGAAGACAAAGACTTTTCGCGTCTTAACTATGGATTCCATATTATTCGAAACAACTTCAGGGGTAGAAAGGAGAAATTGATACTTACCGCTCAATACGGATTCACAGAGCGATATAGACTTAGGTATGAGATTCCCTATATCAATCAAAAGCAAAAGCTGGGATTGAGATTCAACTTCTCTTACAATCGAAGAGATCAGATCAACTATTCCAGTTTTGACAATGAGCGTTTGCAGTATAAGAGTCAGGACAATGATGCATTGAGAAACCTATCTGGTTCAGTTGCTTTGAGCTATAGGAATGCCATTTTCAATACACATTATCTAGGTCTGGAATATGATCAGAATAGGGTAAGGGATTCTGTGCGAATACTCAATCCCAATTACTTGGGTGATGCCAGAAAGCAATTGAACTACTTTTCACTCTATTACACCTTCACAAGAGATCTAAGAGACTCAAAAAACTATCCTTTGAAAGGTTCATACCTCAATTTTCAAGTGAAGAAGTATGGATTGGGAATCATAGATGAGTCGGTTGACCTCACAAATTTCCAATTGCAATACAAAAAGTTTTGGGAGATAAAGGATCGTTGGTATTTCGCCTCTTCCTTTAGAGGTGTTTTGGCAACGAATGACAATCAGCCCTATCTTCTTCAAAATGGACTGGGATACAACTCATTTTCGATCCGTTCATATGAGTACTATGTGATCGATGGACAAAATATTGGTCTTTTTAAGGCTCAGTTTCGCTATCAGTTGGTAAAGCCAAACCACGCCACATTGAATTTTATTCCAAATGAGCGCTTCAATAAGTTCCATTACGCCTTCTATTTGGGAATATTCTCAGATGCTGCCTATGTAGATGATCGAATTGGATTTCCAATGAATGAATTGGCCGATGAAATTCAATTTGGATATGGGATAGGATTGGATTTTGTGACCTATTATGATGTGGTGATCCGCACAGAATATTCCATCAATAAGTTAGGAGAAAGTGGTATCTTTCTGCATTTTGTAGCCCCAATTTAAGTAGATGAAACTCGCAGTATTCGGCAAAAGAATAGAAGCAACTCAGATAGCTGAGTTCAATCAACTATTCCGCAAATTGAAAAAGATCAATTGCGAGGTTTTGATCTACAGCGAGCTTGCTGAAGAAGCCAAACAGCATAAAGATCTAGAGCCATTGGAGTGGGCTACCTTCTCTACCCATAAAGACTTAGATAAGGAAATTGATTTCTTGATCAGCCTTGGCGGTGATGGCACTTTTCTGAATACCATCTTACTAATTCGAGATCTAGACATTCCCGTATTAGGTATAAATACCGGAAGATTGGGATTCCTTTCGAATACCCCAACATCTGAAATAGATTGGGCTATAGACTGCTTGGTAAGTGGTAGGTATAGCACAGAGAAAAGGAATATGTTGTCATTGGAAAGCGAAAGCAAGCTTTTTGGGGATGATAATCTTGCACTTAATGAAATCAGTTTACTGAAAAGGGATTCCGCCTCAATGATCATCATTCATGTGGAATTGAATGGATTGCATTTGAATTCTTACTGGACAGATGGCTTGATCATTAGCACAGCAACAGGTTCTACAGCTTATTCTCTATCATGTGGAGGGCCAATACTCATGCCCGGAAGTGGAAACTTCGTTATTACTCCTATTGCACCTCATAACCTAAATGTTCGTCCTATCGTAATTGCAGATGACTCAGTATTGAAACTCAAAGTTGAGAGTCGGTCTGATACTAGTTTGGTTGCCTTGGATTCACGTTCTAAAGAACTGGCCAATGATGAAGTATTGATTGTGCAGAAAGCGCAACATTCATTGAGTATAGTTCAATTGGAAGAGCACTCATTCATCCAGAGTCTAAGGCATAAATTGAATTGGGGATTGGATAAACGCAATAGCTGAATTTGAACTAATAAAAGCGATATATTTGCCACTAGCTTAAAAATGAGACGAATAGTTGTCATATCATTCCTTGTTCTCTGGCTCATCCCAAATTTTGCGGATGCGCAAAGGTGGAATAGATATCGAAGATCATTGATCGGCGGTGTTGGCTTAGCCAACCTACTAGGTGATCTAGGGGGAGGTGACGAAGAAGGAAGAGGCGGCCCTCTAGATATGGATATCCCTGCCACAAGACCAAGTTTAACTATTGGTTATCGATACCAAGTGAACAACTTCTTCTTTTTAAGAACCAATTTGAATTGGGGTATTCTCAAAGGTTCAGACGAGTATACACTTGAACCGGCAAGAAGAGGAAGAAATCTGAATTTTAGAACGGGCTTTTGGGAATTGAATGTATTGGGTGAGTTCTATTTGATCTCAAACTCCAATGGTAATTTATATCGGATTCGCGGCGTAAGAGGTAGAAGAGGATTAGGGATTGATGTCTATCTATATGCTGGTATTGGCGCCATGTATTTCAACCCTAAAGCTGAGTATCAAGGATCATATGTGGCTCTACAACCTATTGGTACCGGCGGACAAGGTCTTCCGGGTGGAGGAGATAAGTACAGTAGAATTACCATGACAATCCCTTACGGTATTGGTTTTGGTAAGAATATCGATCGTTACTGGACAGTCAATTTTGAGATTACTATGAGGCAGACCTTTTCTGATTACATAGATGATGTAAGTGGCGATTATTATGGAAGGGATCGAATCTATAATGAGAAGATAGCTGCTGGAGCATCTGTAGCAGAGGCACAAAGAGCTGCATACCTTTCAGATCCCAATATATACCATATACAAAACGACGATTCATATAGTATGCAACCAGATATGGAGGGTGAATTAAGGGGAGATTCTTCTGATAATGATGCATTTTTCACTGCCATGTTCACGATTTCTAGAA
>PALM01000022.1 GCA_002706365.1 Flavobacteriales bacterium
AGAAGAGCAGAAAGTAAAGCAAGCAGACATTGAGGAGAAGTCGCTCAACTCCCTAGTGAGCTATGTCGACAAAACCGCTGAGCAGATGATTGTTGAAACACTCAGCGAATTACTTCCAGAAGCGGGATTTATAGCTGAAGAAGGTACTTCCGACAAAGTAGGTGATCAATACAATTGGATCATTGATCCTTTAGATGGAACTACCAATTTCTTGCATGGATTACCTGTTTATGCTGTTTCAATTGCTTTGCAATTTCAAGACGAGGACGAGGACGAAGACGGTGATATTGTGCTTGGTGTAGTTTACGAGGTCAATCGGGATGAGTGTTTCTACTCTTGGAAAGGTGGCAAAGCTTTTCTGAACAATGAGGAAATCAGTGTGAGTAAGGAATCAAATGTCAAAGACTCCTTATTCGCCACCGGATTTCCTTACTACGACTATGAACGAATAGACTCTTATTTTGAAGTCTTGAAACATTTAGCTCAGAATAGTCGGGGAGTTAGACGCATGGGCTCTGCTGCAGTAGATCTTGCCTATGTAGCTTGCGGCAGATTTGGAGCCTTTTTCGAATATAGCCTCCACCCTTGGGATGTAGCCGCCGGCGCATTCATCGTTCAACAGGCCGGCGGAGAGGTCTTCGACTTCAAAGGAGGAGATAATTGGTTGCATGGGAAGGAGATCTTGGCTACGAATGGGCGTTTGGATGCACAAATGAAAGATTTGGTTGGTAGAATTAAGAGTACCTAGAGTACTTTGGGTTGGTTTTATTCTCCCGCAGATCATCGCGGATGTATTTATGATTTCGCAGATTTAATATCCGTTCTACTTAAATTTCAATCGCACAAAAAAATCAGCGTGATCAGCGAATAAAATCTGCGCTATCAGTGGGAAAAAGAAGAGGTTTTTATATTCTCAAATTTCACATTTGAATTCAAATTTCCAAACTCCTTTCTCCTTAATCCTTTTTCCTTATTCCATACTTCAAGCTCCATACTCCACTCTCCAAATCAGCACCCTATTATCCCAAAGAAAAGCACCAACTCCTGTTCTACTTTATTTCCTTTTGCATCTTCTGCCGGTTTCCAGTCGCCAGGTAAAGTTCCCATTAGCTCTAATACTCTTTCATCAAATGCCTCATCTCTAGATGAATTCCACAACTTGAGATCTTTCAATTTCCCATCGGTTCCTACCGTAAGATACAATCTACCAGGTCCCAATCTATCTTCATCTAATTGATCGATCTCATCTTGGCTATTAGTCCGTAAATAATCGAACAAAGCTCCAAGTCCTAGCGAATATTCAGCCTGTACTTCAGGTATTAAAGTAAAATGTGGAGTATAGTTGTGATATCCATTTGCTCGTATTTCTACTACAAAATTTGAAGACAACGGTAAATTGTTCAGTTGACTTAATTGCTCTTTGCTCAGCATTTCTCCATAATTAGAAATACCCTCGCTATAGTCTTTATCATTGCTGATCAACTTTAAAGTGGTTTGATCAAATGAGTTAACATCATTCAAATGCTCTTCTTTTAAAAAAGTTCTAGCTGAAAAGGCTGTGATTAATTGAGATCGCTTGATAGGATTGAATCTGGGTGAAAGTCCCTGAAAGATATGTGCTATCCTTTTCTCTTCTTTAATTGAAGCTTGAAAAGGTGTAAGCATGATAAAATCATCTTGCTTCTTGCAGCTCATCTTTTGATCAGTTGCATAGTACCCAACACCAATCTGCGTGCTCGCGAGAAACAAAAACATAGTACTCAGTAATAAGATGCTAATTTTCATATCATTGAATTTAAAGATTATGAGCTCAAATCTATCTATAGACTCAATCTCAAAGCGTTATAAGAATGTAAAATGATGTAAATCTTCTGTAAAATGACAGTATGCTATCATAGATTCAAATAGATTTGTAATATGCCCAAATTGAGGATATACCTTTTACTTCTATCATTCTTCACAATCAATTGCTTTGCAAACCAAGCATTTGAGAATGGCTCTTTGATCAATGCGATCAGAGGAGTTGGCGATCAATTGCTATTGCAGTCGGCCGATAGTACTTCAAGGGTTTTGCCTGTTTTGCAAACTGAAGATGAGTTTCTATTGAGTTTTGAAGTTGAATTAGAAATTGTTCCTGATAGCCTAGTATCCATTGTAAAAAGTCAGTTTTCACGAATAGAATTACGTGATAACTATTTAGTAGAAGTCATAAGTTGTGATAGCAATATGGTAGTCTACAGCTACCTAAAACTGCAAGATGCGAGTCGCGATATGTTAGCCTGCAAAATGAGGACACTACCAAAAGCCTGCTATCAAATAAAATTTAGTCTTTCAGAGCCAGAATACAAAGCTCATTTGAAGACAGAAGATGAAGCTATAGTTGATAATATTGGCTTTAATAAGATGTGGTTGATCCTAATATTCATTGCAGTTCTTCTGGGATCTATCCTGATCTATTTCTTAAGAAAGAAAACACATTCAGACTCCACAGATTCGGCAATCCGATTGGGAAAATTCCATTTTAAAGCTGCAGATGCCACTTTGATATTGAAAGAGGAGCGAATCGACTTAAGCATAAAGGAAGCTGATCTCTTGCAATTACTGCATGAATCACTAAATCAAACGGTGGAGAGAGATGTCATTCTAAAAGAAGTGTGGGGAGATGAAGGAGATTATGTAGGAAGGACATTAGATGTTTTCATATCCAAACTGCGCAAGAAACTCTCTGCAGACCCCGAAGTCAAGATCATGAATGTGAGAGGTGTTGGGTATAGGTTGGTGGTTGGGTAGCGCGAAGCGCTGATTACAGAGTACTTAGAATACTTGAAGTACTTAAAGTACTTCAAGTTGAGGATCTGCGTACATCTGCAAGATTGGAGGGAGAGTTGAACGAGATTAGATTTTAAGAATTATTGACCTTATTTGCTGTGCCGCAAAGGCTCGCAAAGGCGCTTCACTCTCACAAAGTGTCACAAAGCTCTATAAATTCTCTCCTTGAGAACCTTAGGGTAACAACTAAAATGAGATTAGTCAATTAGGATTGAAAGCTCTCAAAGAACTCTGTGCCTTCTCTGTGTAGCTATGAGCGCAGCGATTGGCCTCAGTGTCCAAAAAAAGGCCAATTACAGAATTTCAGATTTCAGATCTATCCTTCACTCTTTCCATTGAAGAATCATCGTAAAAGCTATCCTCAAATTTCTTCTCACTGGCAATTCCGTGTTTCAATACCACATACACCATATATGGCACTAAAAGCTGTCCCATCATGAATAAGATGAACATCAGGTCGTAAGATGGATTGAAAGCGGATAAAGCCGCAAAAAAGAAAATAAATACGGTTACTCCTAGAACTACGTAACTAACTGCTTGATTCATGGTTATATAACAAGCAGTTGTGCGATATGTTTGTGTTCCAGAACCTAGAATCTAGAGCCTAGATATATTTCAGATTTCTGATCTCAGATTTCAGATTTGCATTTACCTTCTATTCTTTTTCCAAGCAGAAACGCCATTACCTTGCTGCTCTCCTACTAGCTCTGCTTTGCCTTTTTGCGACTTGAGAATATTAACGCCTAACCAGGCTGCGATCTTTTCTTCATCAGGGCGACTGTCTTTCAGTACATCAGGAGTAAAATGAAGTTTCACAAAGTGGGTATCGAAGTTTCCGCTTACGAAGGCTTCATGGTCAAGTGCGAATTTGCAGAAGGATAAAGTAGTTTCTACCCCATCGATCTGATATTCGTCAATTGCTCTGATCATTCGCTTGCGAGCCTCTTCCCTATCCTTTCCATAGGTAACGAGCTTAGCGATCATTGGATCATAATGGATAGGAATGTTCATTCCTTCTTCAAATCCATCATCTACTCTAATTCCCGGTCCTTGTGGACGAACATAGGTGTTCAGTCTGCCAATATCCGGAAGGAAATCATTGGTTGGATCTTCAGCATACACTCTAACTTCAATTGAATGTCCCTGTATGCTCAAGTCCTCTTGCCCAAAACTCAATTTCTCTCCTCTGGCAATCTTGATCTGTTCAGCCACTAGATCAATACCCGTGATCTGTTCAGTTACTGGGTGCTCAACTTGCAAACGGGTATTCATTTCAAGGAAATAGAAATTGTGCTTCTCATCAAGCAAAAACTCTACAGTTCCAGCCCCCACATAATTACATGCTTGAGCCACACGCACAGCTGCTTCACCCATTTCTTTTCTTAGCTCAGGAGTTAGCACAGCTGAAGGAGCTTCTTCAATTACTTTTTGGTGTCTTCTTTGAATAGAACATTCTCTTTCAAAGAGGTATACCGTATTGCCATGAGTATCGGCAAGTATCTGTATTTCTATATGTCGTGGAGATCCCACATAACGCTCAATGAACACAGAACCATCACCAAAAGCAGAAACAGCTTCAGATACAGCTCTATCCATTTGGTCTCTGAAGTCCTTTTCCTTCTCCACAATTCTCATTCCTTTACCACCACCACCTGCAGATGCTTTCACAAGAATTGGGTAACCAATTTCTGTGGCGATCTTTTCAGCTTCATCAATATCAGTCACCGCTTCATCAGTACCAGGCACTAAGGGAATGTTGTAATCCTTAACAGCAGCTTTAGCAGCTAGCTTTGAACCCATTACCTCCATCGCTTCAGGTGAAGGTCCGATCAAGGTTAGTCCTGCATCGCTCACTTTTCTTGCAAAATCCGCATTTTCAGATAAAAATCCATAGCCCGGATGGATCCCTTCAGCTCCGGTTTTCTTTGCCACTTCAATGATCTTCTCCCCTTTCAAATAAGATTGATTTGATGGAGCTGGTCCGATCAAGATCGCTTCATCGGCAAATCTGACAAAGAGTGCATTGCGATCGGCTTCTGAATATACCGCTACTGTAGCTATTCCCATTTCCTTAGCCGTACGCATGATTCGCAAGGCAATTTCTCCTCTGTTGGCAATCAGGATTTTCTTCATAAAAAATTAATTTTGGCTAAATTAGGTAATCTCCATTTTTAGACAATTTCATGGCAAAGGAAGTTTTTGAGGAAAAGCAAGCATTTACACAATGGTGGATCTGGTTGATCTTACTGGCTGTGCTCGCTTACGAGATAAAACTCACCTTTGATCTTTATCAGTTGGATGATTATAGTGGCAGAACAGTTATGGCCTACCTTTTGATTATGCTGCCTATATTGCTAGTTTTATTGCTCTTTGCCTTTTCTAAATTGTATACAAGAGTTGATGAGCATGGAATCGAAGTGGTCTTCAAGCCATTTGGCTTTACAAAGCGAAAGTTCAATTGGGATCAAATCGAAAAAGCGGAATCAGTCAAATACAATCCTATTAAAGAGTTTGGCGGCTGGGGTTACCGTATTTCTTGGAAGGGAAAAGGCACTGCAATGAATGTTAAAGGGAATAGAGGTATTCAATTGATAATGAAGAACAACAAAAAATTCTTGATTGGCACACAAAGACCAGAAGAAGCCTTGGGTGCAATCAATGCTTATATTAATGCGTCTGTAACCAATACTTAAATCATAAACTTAAACCAATGCGAAAACACCTACGACAAGTATTAAGCTTTTTAGCACTAAGTCTATTTTTCATCTCATCGAGTTTCGCTCAATGCAGCTTTGATTCAGATTACTCCAAGATCTTTGTTGCAGAATCATATGAAAGACCAGCAGGTGACAAGGTCCTAATAACCAGAGTAGCTACGGTTGATAAGTCGCTTTGCTATGCCGAAGCTGTTAATGGCATGCCAGACTTCTTCGATTATTTGAAATCTAATTTCACAGATCCTGAGCTATATGCTTATATCGATCTGTTTAAAGATAGCGTGAAGCTCAATAAAGACTATAGCAAATTGATCCAAGATGACGATGAATTAGTGGCGGTGCTGCAGGAATATGAATTGAAGACATTTGGAAAGCTTCCAAAAGACACGGTTGTATTCGAAGAGATCATCGATGTGGCGGTTAAATTCTTCACCATAAAAAGCATCGATAAAAGAGGTCAATATGAGGGGAAAGTTTGTACAGGAATCAATTTGATTGAGGCTACTATGGATCCGCGAAAAGCCTTTCTAGAAGCATTTGCATTCTCTGCTATCATGTATGACCTTAAGAATCTTTCGCCAAATCTTAAGGATGAGTTTGTGAAAGAATCAAAACAGTTATACGATTTGAATCTAGGTGTTGATGAAGAAGAGAGAATTCTTCGCGCACAAGGAGCCTTGTTGATGGCCATGAAGAACAATACGCGATTGAGTGCTATCCTTGCGTCTCACTACGCAGAGCATATGGCACACCTTCCATTTGTAATTAGAGGACAGTAGTAGATGCGGCGCTTCTATGCTCAACTTCAAAATATTTCAGATAAGGACATCCTTCTTGATGATGAAGAAAGCAAACACCTTTCTCGTGTTCTGAGATTGCAGATTGGAGATGGTGTAGAAGTTGTAGATGGAGAAGGCCAGCTATATAAGGCTGAAGTAGCTGAGATTAGCAAACGTTCTTGTCGGCTAAATATCTTAGAAACCAAAAAGTCTAATGAGTCGACAATCAAATTATGGATGGCGGTAGCACCAACTAAGAATTTGAATCGTTGGGAATGGTTTCTTGAAAAAGCCACAGAGATTGGAATTGGCAGAATAAGTCCAATCCTTTGTCAGCGTTCTGAACGCAAAGTCCTTAAGATCGACCGTCAGCTTAGAATATTACGAGAAGCCATGAAGCAGTCTCAGCGACTTTATTTACCTCATCTAGACGAAATGATGGATTTCCAAAGCTTAATAGAAAAATCAAAAGACTTTGAGGGGAAGAAATACATTGCGCATTGTGAAGAAGGGAATAAAGAATTGCTGAAGAATCTTCATCAAAGCAATGAGAATGCCCTAATTTTGATTGGACCAGAAGGTGATTTTCATCCTGATGAGATTTCAATGGCAGAGGCGAATGATTTTAAAGCCATAAGCCTTGGGGAAAGTCGCCTAAGAACAGAAACCGCAGCTATAGCTGCTTGTCATACTATAACTCTGATCAATGCCTAGAATCCTTCTATTATTCGCTCTTTTATTTAGTCTTGGGACTTACGGACAAAGCTATGAGATCGCATTACTCAAGTATCAAGGCGGAGGTGACTGGTATGCCAATTTAGAAACTTCTCTTCCTAACTTGATTGCTTTTTGCAATAGCGAAATGGGAATGAATATCAATGAAGAGCAAGCGGTTGTAGAGGCATCAAGCGTTGAGATCTTTGACTATCCGTTCATTCATATGACAGGTCATGGTAATGTGATCTTCAATCAGGAAGAGGCCGAGAATTTGAGAAACTACCTTCTTGCTGGTGGCTTTTTGCATATAGATGATAACTATGGGATGGATCAGTTCATTCGCAGAGAATTGAAAAAGATCTTTCCAAATGAAGAGCTGGTTGAGCTCCCCTATTCACACCCCATTTATCATCAAGAGTATGATTTCAACAATGGATTGCCAAAGATTCATGAGCATGATGAAAAGCCATCTCAAGGGTTTGGGATCATAAAGAACGGTCGGCTTGTGGTCTTTTATAGCTATGAGAGTGATTTGGGTGATGGATGGGAAGATCCCGAGATACACAACGACTCAGAAGCTAGTCGTCTAAAAGCCCTTCAAATGGGTGCGAATATTATCTCCTATGTATTCACCTCCCAATTTTCGGAATGAGCGAAAGGGAGGCTGAAAAACGCTTTGTGGAGGAGCACATAAACAGCTCTCCAGCTGATGTAGCATTGATCTTAAGCAAGAAGGCAGAACTGGATAAGAATTATATCCTCAGACAGATCAACGGCAGGCAAAAAGCAAGACAGAAGTTCCCTTTTCTACTTGACTATTCAGACTACGAATATCCATCGGCAAGAGCCGTAGCTCAATCCAGCTCGGATAAAGCAGCTAAATTCAAAGCGGAGCTACTTGAAAGTAAACATCAAAATATAGCAGACCTCAGCGGAGGGATGGGAATCGACAGCTATTTCTTGGCGAAAGGAAGAAAAGAGCTGACTTATTTAGAGCCCGACCCTGAATTATATAAGATAAGCAGTGCCAACTTTAAAGTTCTAGGAGCAGATCATATCGAATGCCAGCAAAGAACAGCTGAAGAATTCCTCAATTCCACTGAAGAAGAGTTTGACCTTATCTATTTGGATCCCGACAGAAGGAAGGAAGGCAGCAGAATGATCCGCTTAGAAGAGTGTGAACCAAATGTGATCGATCTACAAGACAAGCTATTCAAAAAAGCGGGGACCATCATGATCAAATTTTCACCCTTGCTCGATATTAAGATGGCAATGGAGCAATTGAAGGACTTAAAAGAAGTAATTGTGTTGAGCATTAAGAATGAATGCAAAGAGCTGCTCTTTCTGCTGCAGAAAGGCTGGAATAATGAGCCAATCATCAGAGCAGTTGATCTCGATAAGCAAAAACGAACCGACTTCACCTTTAGTTATAGTGAAGAAATGGATGCTGTAGTTGAGTTTTCCAATCCTCTTAAATACTTATACGAACCCAATGCTGCCATCATGAAGGCCGGTGCCTTTCAGTTCATTGCCGAAAATCTCAAACTTAGAAAGCTAGCGGTAAACACCCACCTCTACACCTCAGAAGAACTCAATGAAACCTTTCCCGGAAGAATATTGAAGATAAAGGGATATGATAAGAGTCCGAAAATTGCACCAAAGAAAATCAATCTTGTCAATCGAAATTCAGGAATGACCGTGGAAGAACTCAAGAAGAAATTCAAGATCAAGGATGGTGGGGAAGACTTCCTTTACGCATGCCGACTAGAGGATGGTAAAAGGGTGTTTGTTTTGGGGGATTTAGTGAAATAAGAGCATCATTTTTTTAGAGGCATTCACCCCGACTATCCTTCGATACAATTCCATCAGCTTGTCGAGTGATTCCGATGAAATCGGAATAGTATCGAGACATGCGGAATCACTCAGGAGCCGTCGGGGCACTTAGAACACTGAGAAGACTATGGGAAATATGAGATGTGAAATATGAAGTAGGATATTGAATTAGATCATCTTCACATCGCTACATTAGATAGCAAACTCTACTTTCTCCAAAAAATAGAACCCCGATTCTTCTCTATATTCTTGCCGAAGATGAATGCAGAGAATACCAATCGCATTTGATTGTTGCGGTAAACGGTGGGAAAGAGATCGCTTTTCAAGCCATAGTCGGTAAAATAGCCTCTATACCTAAAGCTGATCATATACTTTCTACTACCAGTTCCAATACCCGCTTCATATCCCAAAGCATAAGATTTGAATTGGTTGCTGGCATCTTGGGGAGTATCATTTTCATCCACATACACTCCTGAGTAGAAATTGTAAGAGAAGTTTGGTCCGAAGATCAGATGAAAGCTCTTTAAATTCATCATACCCATGGCTCTAAAGTTACCTTGCCATTGCACATAGTTCAATTCACTAAACGACTTTCGAGAACTTGGTAAGGTGGTTACTACATCAACATTACCACCACAACGACAAAGTGAGGCTTCAACTAACAAGGCAAAAGTTGGCTTGAAATACCTAGTTGGTTGATCCCTAGATTCTCTCAAAATACCTTGGATTCCGAAACTTCCAGTTGCAAATCGTCTACCCTCTTGAATCGTTATTTGATCATTGAGCACATTATCATCTAGCTTCATATTAGCTAGTCCGACGCCAAGCTGCAGACCAAACGACCATTGTTGTCCATAGGTATGGACCGAAATGGAAAATAGGATGATAATATAAAGTAGCTTCTTCATTTTCTTACCAAAGGCATTTCAAAGGGCGATTCATAATCGAACTTAAACCCAGCTTCCAAAGCCTTTTCCGGCATTACAATTTTACCTTTTCTTTGGTCATCCTCATCAAAGTCAGGCGCTTTTATACTTAATCTGGCTGCCACTTCCTCATAATATTCCTTTCTAGCTGGATGTGCCGGACAAACAAGATTATATACTCCTGCTAAGAGATCCTTTGAGATACTGTAATTTATAAAACGACAAATGTCTCTTTCATGAATCAAGTTCACTGAGGCTAGAGGTTTTGCAATTTGCTTTCTACCACTCAAATAATACACAGGATGTCTCTTCTCTCCTATCAATCCGCCACAACGCAATATATATGCATTTGTATTCAATAAGAATTTCTCCACTTCTGCAAGTTTGAAGGCATTTTCAGATTTTGGCTTGATCTCACTTTCTTCATTCAATTTGCCTGTCTTCTTTCCATAGACGGATGTTGAGCTGATAAAGTGTATTCTAATTGAAGGATTGATTTCCAAAATCTCTTTGAATGTGGAGATACACATTTTGCTATAGTCGTCTATCCTTGTAGGTGGTATGGTGAATATCAAATGCTCCGTTTCTTCTATTGGCAAGTGATGTAGAGAGCCAGCAAGATTGTAATTGAGCACTTCAACTTTTTCTCTTAGCTCCAATGTAAGCTTTTCCTTATTCCTTGAAGTAGCCCAAATATTGTAGCGATCATAGCCATATTCGGCAAATCTGCTACCAAGCCAACCAATTCCGATGATTCCCACCTTAGTCATCGATAGATTTCATTTATTTTTGTGCACCAATTTGATTCAATGGCATTCGACTTCCATAAAGATAAGCAGACCTATATAAAGTATCAGTATGAAAATGCTGAGAATTACGTGATTCCATTCATTGAGAAGAAGTTAGCACTTAATTCTGCCAGCGAAGTAATGGAAATTGGCTGTGCTGAAGGAGGCGTATTGCAGGCCTTTTTAGATAAAGGATGCAAAGGAGTTGGAGTTGAACTTATGCCTGCGAGATATGAAATAGCTAAAGAACTTCTGAAAGATTATATCTCAAAAGGTCAAGCAGAAGTGATTCAAAAGAATATATACGACCTTGATGCTGATTCTGGCTATCAGGATCGATTTGACCTTATCATCTTAAAGGATGTGATAGAACACATTCATGATCAAGATAAGGTATTGGCTCATTTGAGGAAGTTTTTAAAGAAAGACGGACATATATTCTTTGGTTTTCCTCCTTGGCAAATGCCTTTTGGAGGTCATCAGCAAATTGCAAAAAGCAAGCTACTCAGTCGACTACCATATTATCACCTTCTTCCTATGAGTTTGTATAAAGGAATGCTGAAGGCCATGGGTGAAAGGGAAAAAACTGTAGAAGATCTCGCTGAGATCAAAGAAACCGGGATCAGCATTGAGCGTTTTGAAAAGCTCATAAAAAAGAACTCCTACTCCATAAGAGAGAAGGAATTCTTCTTGATCAATCCGATCTACAAATACAAGTTCAATCTAGAAGCCAAGAAACAATACAATTGGCTTGCATCCATTCCTTACTTCAGGAATTACCTTACTACTTGTGTGTATTATTTGGTTAGAAAAGAAGACTGATCAATGTCTAGATCTGCGCTCCTTTAGTTTTTGAAATTCCCTTTCAACGGCATCTTGGTTTCTATAGATTCCAATAAAATGGGAAACAACACCAATACCCCATCCTAAAGTTGTATAGACTGGCCAGTAACCGTCGTAATGGCCGTGCATAGCTCTGGTAAAGTACCAGAATGCCCAAATAGCTAAGTTGATAATAAGGTAGATAGTTAAATGCCTCTTGAAGCCCACTCGAGCTTCTGCTTCTTCATACAGTTTTTCGTCGCTTTTTTCGATATTCATTTTATTAGATTTTAGATTTTAGATGAAGAAAGCAATAGAGTCTAACATCTAAACTCTAAGCTCTAACATCTTTCTTACATTTCATATTTAATCCCCAATTCGCTTCAAGTTCATTTCCATAAAAGGATACCATTGTCCGCCTGATCCAAACTGACCGATCTCGTGATACTCATCATCCTTTAGTGTGATGGTATATTTTATTTCCCCATTTGGAACATCTATGTACCAATTGATCTCATTCTCAGACTTAATCATCGTGAACTTGCCTTTTCTTCCTCCAGCGAGAAAGGAATAGAATTCAAAATGGTTAGCACTATCAGATGGCGAAATAATTGCTCTGGCATCATGCACAATTCTTTCTCCAGACATTCCCTTACCCTCGACCATAATAATATTCGAGTCTAGGTCGTAATAGATCATTTCATGTTGTTTGAAAGTGATCCTTTCTTGCTGTTGATTGATGATGTAGCCCTCGCCTTCCCATTCGCCAATGAGGCCATCAAGTGCCACAAGGGCTTTGGTTAATTCACGATTCCCATGATCTTGAGAAAGAAGTGGTAAACTGAATAGGCAGCAAACAGCTGCGATAATTAGATTTTTAGTTTTCATATTGCTTGGTTTTAGTTTGTATAGTTCGTTTAGGCTGTGTCGCAAGGGCACACATTGCTTTCAATAAGGTTCGCTAGGAATAAAAATTTCTGATTTCTGATTTCTGATTTCTAATTTCTGATTTCTGATTTCACATTTCATATCTCGCATCTAAAATTTCCCGCAGATCTCGCTGATTGTTATCGCAGATTCTCGCAGATTAGGATAATCACCTCCTTACTCCTTACTCCTTACTCCTTACTCCTTACTCCTTACTCCTTACTCCAAGCTTCACAAAATGCATCTTAAAGCCAACATTGATAAAAAAGCCGTTGGCGTATATTCTTTCATTGTCGGATAGTTCTGCCACAGATCCTGTACCTACCCCGCCAGCTTCTATGAAATAACTGAATGATGGAGCAAATAGAAAATTGAATCCAAATAATCCATATCCACCAAACTCTTGATCTGAGTTTGAGAAATCGCTATTGGGAAATACCATGATCACACCACCTTCACCATAGAGCTCTATAGATTTAGAGATCATTGTTGGCGTGCTGGAAATACCGGCAGTAGCAGTAAAGTACTCTGTCCATGTATTCGTTCCTTCAAAATCGTAGTTGAGATAGTGCACATTCCCTCTCACTTTAAAAGTGAGATAGTCTTTTAGAAAAGATGGTGTTTCGATCATCACTCCTTGTCCAAAATCGCCACTCATCTCAGAAAGGTGATAGTCGATCCGCCAATTGGTAGATTGAGCTTTGGTAGAGGATGATATTGATAATCCAATTACAATTAGGATTATAGAGAGTAACTTTTTTGTATTCATATCTGTTGTTTTTGAGATCGAGGATCGGAGATCGGAGATCTTTATTATTGTCTAGGCTCTAGAATCTAGGTTCTAGGCTCTTAAAATCATTTATCTATATAAGACTTCAAATGGTTAACATATTTCTCAAAGGCCTCAACTCCTTTCGGCGTAATACTGCAAGTTGTAAGGGGTCTTTTGCCTTTGAATGATTTTTTCACTTTGATATAAGCGGCTTTTTCAAGCTTATCTATCTGCACACTCAAATTGCCTGATGTAGCTCCGGTTTTCTCTTTGATATGTGTAAAGTCGGCGCTTTCCACTGATACCAATAGAGAAACTACGGCTAAGCGTAATTGGGAATGAAGTAAGGGGTCTAGATCCTTAAACATTCTGCTTTGATTTTGAGAGTAGATGGCCTGGGATGATGTATGAACCTACTACAGCGATGGTCAAGAGGAGTAATTGTAAAGAAAAATCTACATGAGGAGCTATTCCCCCCAATATCCAGCACAATACCCCGCCCAAGATCAGCGGTCTAAAACGCAATATACCCCCACTTACAAAGGTGCCTATTCCATACAATAGAAAAATGAATGGGTATACAATCTGGGCGCCATACTTACCAATGCCGAGCAGACAAACAAAAAGGCTAATCGTTACTGCGATCCATAAATACATTATTGCCCTATCTACAAAAGTCTTCACCTTGCTCTTCTTCTCCATCCTAGCACCTACAATACCAGTTATTATACCACCCAATGTCATAAGTATTGGCCAAGAGATGTAATGGTGTTCATAATCACTATACACCAATAGATAGTAGTTCGAAAGTGCAGCTATCAATACCAAATAACCCCAGATCAGATAAAATACACTGCCTTCTGAAATATTCTTCCTACTCTGAGCAATCATTTGCTCAATAATTTTCATTTGTTCTTTTGGTTCTGTTTCCATTTTAATCATAAATATGGCACAAATATAAATTAGTTTATTTTATAAACCTAATATCTAATAAAAAAGTCCACCGAAATGGACTTCTTTATAATGTATTCTAATTAGTTAAGCAGCTCTGCTACCTTATCAGCAGCTTCTTGCAGAAGAATTGCTGAGTGCACTTTCAATCCCGATTTATCGATGATTTCTTTTGCTTCTTCGGCATTCGTTCCTTGCAATCTTACAATAATTGGCACTGGAATATCTCCAATGTTCTTATAAGCATCCACTACTCCTTGAGCTACACGGTCACATCTTACAATACCGCCGAAGATGTTTACCAGGATAGCTTCTACATTTGGATCTTTAAGGATGATTCTAAATGCCTTCTCTACTCTTTCTGCATTTGCTGTTCCTCCAACATCTAGGAAGTTTGCTGGATTACCACCACTTAGCTTGATAATATCCATAGTAGCCATTGCCAAACCGGCTCCGTTTACCATACAACCTACATTGCCATCTAGGTTTACATAGCTCAATCCGGCTTCACCTGCTTCCACCTCTGTTGGATCTTCTTCTCTCTTATCTCTCATCTCTGCCAATTCAGGGTGACGATACAAGGCATTGTTATCCAAAGTCACTTTAGAATCCACGGCAATGATCTTATCATCTGAGGTCTTCAATACAGGATTTATCTCGAATAGGCTTGAATCTATTTGCTCGTATGCTTTATATAGCGCATGTACGAACTTCACCATCTCTTTAAAGGCATTTCCTGAAAGGCCTAAGTTAAAAGCAACCTTTCTAGCCTGAAAGCCTTGCAAACCAGCTCCTGGATCGATCTCTTCATAATGGATCAAATGTGGAGTTTCTTCAGCCACTGTCTCAATATCCATTCCTCCTTCTGTAGAATACATGATCATATTCTTACCTGTACCGCGATTTAGCAATACACTCATATAGAATTCAGAGGTCTCACTCTCACCCGGATAATACACATCCTGAGCGATCAATACTTGATGAACCGTTTTACCTTCTGCAGAAGTTTGTGGAGTCACCAACTGCATTCCTAGGATCTCATCTGAAATGCTTTTTACCTCATCTAGAGACTTGGCTAGCTTTACTCCACCGCCTTTTCCTCTACCACCAGCGTGGATCTGAGCCTTGATCACCCACCACTCTGTGCCGGTTTGATCACTTAATTTCTTTGCTGCTTCAACTGCTTCTTCAGGGCTACTTGCTACAATTCCTTCTTGAATTGCTACACCAAATTTCTTTAGTGTTTCTTTGGCCTGATATTCGTGAATATTCATCGCTTATTTGGGATTGTTTTTGAGCCCTCAAAAGTAGTGGATTTGTCCACAAATTGAAAGCAATCAATTTAGAAGCTTCGGATTATTTCTAATTTCGTCTCAATAATATATTTCTATGCTCAAAGCTGAGAACATTCATAAACGATTTGGCGACCTTGAAGTACTAAAAGGTGTAAGTCTTGAAGTAGCACAAGGAGAGGTTGTCTCAATTGTAGGAAGTTCAGGAGCTGGAAAGACAACCCTTCTTCAGGTTTTGGGTACACTTTCCAATGCAGAATCCGGAATTGTCACCTATGATGATACCGAAGTCACCAAACTTAAGGCAAAAGCGCTGGCCGACTTCCGAAATAAGAACATAGGTTTCATTTTCCAATTCCACCATTTATTAGCGGAATTCAGCGCCCTAGAGAACATATGTATGCCGGCATTGATCAGAGGAGAAAGCAAATCTGAAGCGGAAGCAAAAGCCGTGAAATTGCTCGAAAGATTAAATCTTTCGCATCGTGCAGAACACAAACCCTCCGAACTCTCTGGAGGTGAACAACAGCGCGTTGCTACCGCTAGAGCCCTCATCAACCAACCTAAGGTCGTTTTTGCAGATGAACCCTCTGGAAATCTGGATTCTAAGAATGCAGACGAACTGCATCAACTCTTCTTCGATCTAAGAGATGAATTCAAACAAACCTTTGTGATCGTTACGCATAACAACGATCTGGCCAACAAATGCGACCGCAAGCTTCAAATGTCTGATGGTCAGATTGTAAGATGATATTAATTTACTAACTTTAAATTAATATTCTCCACTCTAACAACAACCATTAATATGAAACGTGTTTTACTCAGCTTATCTGCTGCTATAGTATTGCTATTCTCAGTAAATCTGAATGCGCAGACTTACATTAACGAAGACTTCAATAATTTCTTGGATTCCATTACTCCGCCTTTAGCATCTGGATGGAAGAATATTGATAGTATCTCACCCTCGATCGGACAGATTTGGCGATTCGACAATCCAAATCCGAGAACTTTTATTGCTCCTATTGCCGGAAGGGCAGCAACTCTAGATAGTGATTGGTATGGTACTGGAGTTAGTCAGGATGCCTACTTATCCTCACCAAACTTCGATGCAACATTGGCAACCTCTGTTTTTCTTGAATTTGATCATATTCATAGAGATCTAAACAACGTAGCTGATGTAGAAGTATTCGATGGTACAAATTGGGTGATTGTGGCTTCTTATGGAGCAATCACCAATAATCAACCTAATCGCGTAGTAATTGACATTTCAACTCATGTAGCAGGTATTTCCAATGCTCAGATCAGGTTTCATTATGCCGGTAGTTTTGATTGGTACTGGATAATTGATAACGTACTCGTTTATCAGCCACAACCAGATGATCTTGCAGCAATTAGCGTAGATTCTTTAATAAGTGGATGTAATCTGGATTCTGTTCAGGTTAAAGCAACAATTGTAAATGCTGGTTCTACCACTCTCAATTCATATGATCTTAACTACACTGTGAATGGAGGAACTCCTGTAACAGAATCGGTAACTACTTCTTTACTTCCAGGTGACACCTTGAGATATACTTTCAATAAGCAAGCAGTGGTCTCTGCAGTTGGTACCTATGATATTCAAGTGTATACGTTCACAAGAAACGATATCAATAACGCCAATGACTCAGCTAGTGGAACGGTAACCAATCTTAATGTGGTAAACACATTTCCCTATACCGAAGGCTTTGAGAATGGAAATGGCGATTGGTTAAGCGGTGGGGCTAACAACACATGGCAGAATGGCACACCTGCCGGTCTTATCATAAATAGTGCTGCATCTGGAACTCAAGCTTATGTGACGAATCTAACAGGTGATTACAACAATAACGAACAGTCTTATGTAATTAGTCCTTGCTTTGATTTCACAAACCTTTCCCAGCCTCAGATCAAAGTGAATGTTTGGATCGAAAATGAGAATAATTGGGACGGGACTATTCTTCAATCTTCCATAAATGGTGGATTGACTTGGCAAACTGTTGGAGCACTTAACGACCCTGTGAATTGGTACAATGGCACAGCAAATGCAATTGGCGGTGCTACTTCTTCAAATGAATGCTGGACAGCTAGCTCACCATTTGGACCTCCAGTTGGTTGGGTGCTAGCAGAAAGGGATCTTACAGGTCTTGCCGGACAACCTTCTGTTAGACTGAGGTTCTTTCATGCAACAGACGGATCTGTTCAAGAAGAAGGTTTTGCCTTCGATAATGTATTGATCCAAGATGCACCTTCTACCGACGCAGCAATTGTTGATATTGTTCGTCCAACAACCGGATGTAATCTTAGTAGCGCAGATTCAGTTGAAATAAGAATATTCAACCCTGGTAGCGCTGCGATTTCCAACTTTGGAGTTTCATATGCACTCAATGGTGGCACTCCGGTAAATGAGACTTTTACAGGTACGATCATTCCCGGTGATACTGTCAACTATGTATTCTCTGCAACAGCCAATCTAGGAACTGTGGGAGTATATGGACTTAGAGCATATTCTTCATTGACTGGTGACGCCAATCCTTTGAATGATACCATTAATAGAGTTATTGAGAATATACCTGTGGTATCTACTTTCCCCTATAATGAGGGCTTTGAAACATCAAATGGGGGTTGGGTTTCCGGTGGAACCGCCAACAGCTGGCAATGGGGAGCTCCTGCCGGAACAGTCATTAACACAGCCGCAGCTGGTACACAAGCTTGGGTTACTAATCTTAGTGGAACTTACAATAACAATGAAGTTTCATTCATAGTAAGTCCATGTTTCGATTTCAGCAGCCTATCGCAGCCACAAATCCAATTCAGCATGTGGCTGGATAATGAAAGTGGCTTTGATGGAACCGTATTAGAGGCTTCTACTAATGGTGGACAAAGTTGGGTGAAAATTGGTGCCCTAAACGACCCAGTTAATTGGTATAATGATAATACCTTCAATATTGGACAGCAGACTTCTAATCAAGACTGCTGGTCAGATGCCTCTCCATTTAGTGCTACTCCTGGATGGGTAATAGCTTCGCACGCATTAAATGGCTTAGCCGGTCAACCATCTGTTAGATTGCGCTTCTTACATGTTACTGATGGTTCTGTAGTGGATGAGGGTTTTGGATTAGATGAGATCGTTATTCAAGATGCTCCGTCCAATGATGCTGGAGTAATCAGCATTGTAGCACCTCTATCTGGCTGTGGTCTGACCAATGCAGATACGATCAAGGTGTTATTAACCAATGTAGGTTCTGCTCCAATTGATACGCTTCCATTGGCATATTCAGTGAATGCCGCTAACTTCTACTTTGATACAAGCTTTGCAATTATCAATCCTGGAGATACCGTGCTCTTTGCATTCGATACATCTTATGATTTCTCTCTTGGAGGAGCTTACAATGTATTTGTACAGGCTAATTTGAGTACAGACCCTAATTTCTTTAATGATACCACATCAGCAGTAATTACAAATACCATAAATACTCTTGCAACTGCTCCTTTCACCGAAAACTTCGATGGAGCCGGTTTTACTTCTGGTACAGGATTCGATAATGTAGGAAGTACCTTGGGTAATGGATGGACAGCTAATCCTGCTGGTAGTCCCGACTTCTTCTGGGGAGCTAGGAATACCGCAACTGGATCTGGAGGTACTGGTCCGGATGTTGATCATACCACCGGTACAGGAAACTTCATCTATGTTGAAGGTAGTAATGGACCTACTGGTGCTGTAGCAGAGCTTTACTCACCTTGTATTGACTTAACGGCACTTACAGTTCCAACATTGGAGTTCTGGTACCATAAATTTGGAACCAGTATGGCAACACTTTATGTGGATGCTTTTGATGGAAGTGATTGGCTAGTTATTGATTCTATCGTTGGATCTATCCAAACCGCTAATGCTGACCCTTATATAAAAAGAACGGTAGGACTGAATGGATTTAGTGGAACAACACAGATCAGGTTCCGCTCTGGACAGAAAACAGGGTTCTCTACGGATATGGCAATCGATGATTTTAGAGTATTTGAGCCAAGTAGCACAGATGCTGGAATCTCAGTGATCACTAGTCCAAGCAGTGGTTGCGGACTTGGAGCATCAGATTCTGTTCGAGTAACCATTATCAATTCCGGTTCAAATCAATTGGATACTGTTCCAGTAGCTTATACCGTAAACTTTGGTGGTTTAGTTGTAGATACGAGTTTCGCTCCTATTGCTCCTAATAGCAGTGTTTCATTCACATTCAGCACTACTGTAAACCTTTCGGCAACAGGAAACTACTTCATCGATGCTTATACAACACTGGCAGGCGACTTGAATACTTCAAATGATTCAGCTTCTGCAACAGTGATCAATGAGCCTGTAGTTAGCTTCCCTTATTTTGAGGATTTCGAATCTTCTAATGGAGGATGGACAGTTACAGGAACGAATCCAAGCTGGGCTTGGGGTACTCCTGCAGCCTTTTACATCGACACTGCAGGTAGTGGTAACAACTCTTGGGTAACCAACCTATCTGGTCCTTATAACAATAGCGAATTGTCTTATATCGAATCTCCATGTATTGATATGAGAGCTTTAGTTTTTGATCCAACTCTGGTCTTCCAACATATCTATGAGACTGAAAACAATTTTGATGAAGGTTGGGTAGAGCTGTCTACTGATGCAGGTCAAACTTGGACTAAAGTAGTGAGTAGCCCAGTGGCTCTAAACTGGTATAACGATCAAGTGAACCAATGGTGGGAAGACACTTCTGCCGCTGGGGCAACAAACTGGCAAGTAGCCTCAAACGATCTACTTGGTGCTGCAGGAAACACTGTTAAGATCAGATTTGCGATGTCGTCTGATGGCTCTGTCATATTTGAAGGCTTTGGAGTAGATAGTGTGTCAATAGATCTTGCTATTGGCTTAGAAGATCAAAGCAATTCAACTGATCAATTGAGCATCTTCCCTAACCCTTCAACAGGACAGTTCATTCTGAGAAGTGAGTTGGGAGAAGAGTATGATGTACTTATACTGAGCTCTGGTGGTAAGGTAGTTTACGATCAAAGATTGAGCTTCAATACAAGCAGAGATTATATGATCGATCTATCTGAACAACCTAAAGGATTGTACTTTATTCGCCTTCTAAATGGCGAAGAGATGATCACTAAGAAAGTGATCATTCAATAGTCAAATCCACAACAAAATAAAAAGCCCTTCTCGATTAATCGGGAAGGGCTTTTTTAATTAAAGTCGATAAGCCGGGTTCTGTTCCTACATTGCTGTAGACTTCTATCATTTATCTACTCAGTCTACCCTCCGGAAAAGCGAGCAACTTTAACTCCGGTTTATTTGACCTTTCAGCCCATAAGGTTTGCCTAGCCTCCTTAGTTACCCTTAGAGCGGTGGGCTCTTACCCCACCTTTTCACCTTTACCCATCGAAATGGGAAGTCTATTTTCTGTGGCACTAGCTGTTCCCGAATAATCGGGACCCGCGCTTTCACACGGTATGGCGCTCTATGCTGCCCGGACTTTCCTCCCTCTAGCAAGCTAGAAGGCGATAGAATGACCATTGCAAAATTAGTTAAATACTGCCTAAGCCATGTATTATGACTTCTGTGGCACCTTGACCATAGCGTATATAGTCGGCATCGAAGTATTCTACATTGGGGAATCTTTCAGAAAGCATATTTCTCAGCTCTTCTCGAAGGATTCCCTGTCCCATACCATGAATGAAGACAATGTTTCGCACCCTTACTTCTATGGCCTTATGAATCACCTTAGAAGCATACTCTAATTGAATTAGCAAGGATTCTTTGTTTCGCTGTGGAGCACGATCGGGAAATAAAGCCTCTAGATGAAGATCGAATTCGGGCTTCTTCCCTTTGAAATTTATTCTCAATCCCTTTCCCTTCGACTGATCTCCCTCAGCTTCCTTATCTACAATATAGGACTTGGGATTAAAGTTCATTTCGCCTTTATCTGAAATACTGTAGAGTGACGACTTGGGATATTTATATTCAAATCCATCCTCACAAATAAACCACACCCAATCGCCCTTAGTGCGGATTACTTCCCCATTTAGGTCCTCATCAATTACTGTAACTTTGGTGCCTGGTTCGAATTCCATTAGACCCCAAAATTATAATCTCTAAAGCAATGATCGACAATCCTTGGACAAAAGTCTCATCAAAAGAAATATACGACAACCCCTGGATCAAGCTCACTGAGCACAAAGTGCTTAATCCTGCGGGAAATGATGGAATATACGGTGTGATCCATTTCAAGAATCTCGCTATTGGAATCATTCCTCTGGATAAGGATGGCTACTCTTATTTGGTAGGCCAATATCGCTTTCCATTGGAAGAATACAGCTGGGAAATTCCCGAAGGCGGTGGAAAGCATGGTATTGCTCCCTTAGAATCAGCCCAGAGAGAGCTAAAAGAAGAAACTGGAATCGTTGCTCATAAATGGACAGAGATCCAAAGAATTCACACCAGCAACTCAGTTAGCGATGAGTTAGGAATTATCTACTTGGCAGAGGATCTTGAATTGCAAGAAGCCGAGCCTGATGAGGATGAAGTCTTAGAAGTAAAAAGAGTGCATTGGAAGGAAATGCTAGAGATGGTCATGAATGGCGAGATCACAGATAGCTTGAGTGTGGCCGGAATCTTAAAACTTGTCATGATCAAAGGCAATGATCAATAGTGAATGGCTTTGAATTCTGGCTTTGCCCCTTCTGTCCATTCAATTGCGGGAAAAGGGAATTTGAAATAATTCAATGCGGTTAAGACTGTTCGCACCCATTTCTTATTGGACGGTATTCTCTCAAAATCAATATCGAGAGATAAATAATACTGCCTTCTAGGATCTATTTGCCCCAACTCAACATCTGAATAACTTCCTTTGGCTGAAATCATACCATCTCCACCATAGCCAAAAGCAAGATTCAGCCATCTCGGTTTCACCCTATTATCTATCGCATTCAGATTGAAAGACGCCCAATAGGTTTGTCCGTTATAATCCTTTAAAATACCTTGCAATTCATTCTCACCGAGAATCTCAGGTCTGATCTCCCTATAGTCTGTAGGACTGTATGAGAATTTCAGTCGCATGATCTGCTCATCCCAGAGGAGATACTGACCTATGGCGACCGCACTACCAATTGTATTTGCCAAGAGGTCACCGGATGAGAATCCCCACTCCTCACTAAAGCCGTCAAAAACCTCAACTGTACCGAGAAATACCCAGCCTATACTTCCACCGATCAAGGCTGCTTCTTTCTTCTCATAGCCGGCCCATTCAAAAGCCTTGATACCTGTTGTTGCTGAAACATAAGCAGAATAGACATGTCCTACTTTATCTACACCAAGCCATTGTTGATTGTCGTTGAAGAAGTGAAAATCTGAACGTGGATAGTCTTTATACCATAATTGATTAAGGCCATATAGCGTTCCCGCATAAAGCACAGAAGTCCCTGTCCAAAGAATTCGCTTTCGCTTTTGGAAATCGATCTGGGTGCTATCTGTCAGCTGAGCATTAGACAGTAGCGGAAAAAGCAGGCAAATACAGAATAAGATTGATTGGTACCGACTCATAATGGCTATCTAGCTCAAAAGTCGGAAAAAGCCAATTAGCTTATTGGGTTTTGATCCATTTGAATTGACGCTCATCACCATTCATGCTTAGTCTAACAAAGTACACTGCAGCTTGAAGGCCTTCACCAAGCTCTTGATTCATCAGATCAGAAGCTTGAGCAAATCGATCTCTCTTCACCATTTTACCATCTATACTGTATATCTCAAGAATGATGTTTCGATCATTCTGATTTAAACCAGATATTCGGAAACCTTCAGAAGAAGGGTTTGGGAAAAGTCTAAACTCTCTATTCAGATCTGCTAAGTCATCTGTGCCTACTACTCCGCAAGTAGAATCAACCTTTGCCTCTACCCTAGCCCTACTGCTGTAGCAAGAAAGAGGTCTTGCAATCCAATAATAGAAGAAAGGGTAAGCGTTAGATCCCATACTACTTCCGGTAAGCTCCATTACGTTACCCATAGTGTATGGATAAGAAGCACCAGTAGCGTTCACATAAAGCGAAGGATTAGAAGAACCAATTGTCAGCGAATAGGCTGTATCTGGATAGATCGTAAAGCCGATATTCGCTTGAGTGGCAACTGCAGGAATCCAAACTGTTTTACTTTGGATAAGCTGACCAGCTGAATTTCTCAATTCAATTCTTCTTTCACCGCCACGGTTCGAATTGAATATTACAGACTCAAGTATCATTGGCTCAAATACATCAAAGTACATAGCTTCAGCAGTATCTGTATAATAACCACTACCACTTATTGTGAATGGACTACCAATAATTGCATTTGGTTTTTGCTCATACTGCACATAGTATGAGTTATCTGAAGTGAGGTTATTCAATCTCAAGGTATCCCCGCCAAAGAAAGATTGTTGAGATGAAGGAGATAAGAACCACTGTAGTATTCCATTTCCACTAGCTCCTAGCTTCACTCTTCCACCAAGACAAGCAGTATCATTACTTACGGTTGGAGCAGACAGCCTTTGAATAGTTACTGCATTTGTCTTAGTGATCGTGTCGAATCCAATGCTGTTTCCTACTATCAATCTTACTGTATAAGTTCCATCATTCTCGTAAAAATGACTGGGGTTCTTTTCATTTGTAGAAACTCCATCACCAAAATCCCACGACCAAGAAGTTGCTCCCCCAGTTGAAAGATCAGTGAAGTTTACTAGTCCTGTGCAGAGTGTATCTAAAGGAGTATAGAAGTCTGCATTGGCAACTGTTGTAGCACTGATACACTTCCATCTTGCTCTTATACCACCATCTACATTTGCATTATCAGAATTGAACACTAATGTCAATCGATTTGATGTACTCACAATTGAATCAGGTGGGAGATTATTACTACAATACTTTCCAATAATTGGAGAGCTAAGATCTCCATCGTAAATCTCTAAGAAATCGCGATTGCAGAAATTCTGATCACCCGCTTCCATCATAAGTTCATCAATGAATAGTACAATCTGATCTCCTGATGCAGGAGCTATTTCAAAAGTGTCCTTGCTGTCAAGTTCATAATTTCCATTAAGACCACCAATATCATAAAGGTTTGCCTCACAATCATTAGAGATTCTATCTGAACCAATGAAATATGAGCAGTTTAAGCTGCTATCTACTCTGATATATGCAATTTTCTCAATGGTGTCATTTCCACAGCCTGCTCCATTTACCTGCAATTTAACGGTATAATTACCATAAGATGTATAGAAATGTACAGGGTCTGCTAGCGTACTAGAAGTTGCATCTCCAAAAGACCAAAGGAAGCTAATGGCATTGCTACCATCTGAATCGAATTCCACTCTAGCAGGTAGACTACAGAATGAGGTATCCAACAATGAGACAAAATCAGCGCTTACACCAGGACTATAAGCTTTACCTACACCTACCGCATGCCAGGCATTAGTCACCGAGGCTACTTCAGGTGAACATGCACCAAATAAGTCTATAGCCGAGCGAATAGCGTAAAATCTAGCAGCTTGATAGTTTGAGCTTCTACCTAGATATACCACATTATTGCGGAAAGCAATCTGAGAAGCCTTTAACATTCCCAGTCCACTTACACTATATGGCTGTCCAATATCATTGGTTCCACTTCCACCTACTGTAAGTAGATAAAACCAAAAGTTCTGAACTCCACTATTGGTATGTACTCCGCATCTATCATTACCGGAGGTTGGAATACAGTTTTGATCAATCCAGTTTTGACCTCCATAGGTGTCAGGGTCGCCATATAGATTAGGATTTGCCAAACTTCTGAAAGCACCACCAATATCTTCGCCCAATAACCAGTTCCAGTTATTTGGTCTGGCATAATTCTCAATTGTTACACCAAAGATATCGCTGAACGACTCATTCAAAGCGCCTGACTCATTGGCGTAGATCAGATCTGAAGTATAGTCTGTTAGTCCGTGTGTAACTTCATGACCACAAATATCAAGTGTGGTAAGTGGAGAGTTCAATGAGTTCCCATCACCGTAGGTCATTTCTCTTCCATTCCAAAAGGCATTGACATAGTTTACATCGTAATGCACATAACTTTTAAGCTTGAAACCATTTCCATCAATACTATTTCTATTGTGTATCAGAAAGAAGTAATCATAGGTCATCTCAGTACCAAAATGAGCATCAGTAGCATATCTATCTAAAGGCACTGAGAAATTATTCCATATGTTGTTGGAATCTATAAAATCAACAGCTGAACTTTTGTTCGTGCTGTTGTTCATGTCGTAGGTCTCAATTCCACTTCCTCTACCTGCCTCTCTTAAACGGTAATAGCTACCCACACTATCCGTAATAATAGTGACTGTATCACTATATCCGGTCATTGCCACTCCAGGTTTATCGCCGGTATGGATCAATGATTCTATGTAGATGATCTCACCACTCTTAGCACTTACATAGTAGGCATATCGCCCCATAGGTTCATGAGCATAGATATTGAACCGATAACATAATTCTAGTTTCTCATGGATATCAAGAGAGCTATTCATTAAGCTGAATTCAGCTGATGGAAAATAAGTTGCTGAAGGATCTTCTTCTATATGTTTCAGATGATCTTCTTCTCCCGGGATATCCCATTTGTAGGTATATGCCCCAATATCTGCCAAGGCAAATTGAAGTGCCTGTTCTTCAGATATTGATCTTGTTAGATCTACATTGGGTTTAGTGACAAAGTTTCCATTCAATGAAACTACCTTACCATCCTCTTCATGCAGATTCAACCATGCCATGTCGATCTTATAAGAATCGTAATACTGGTAGAATCTTGTATGCGTCTGGCCCAAATGATCTTCCCATTGATTCCTTATGTCGAATTCAATGGAAGGGTCCATTTCAAACCATGCACTCAATTGATCTATCAATTGATCCGCTGCTGGAGCTTCCTTTTCATCAAAAGCAATAAATGCTGGGCTTTGACTATTCTCATGCAATGCAACTTCAGCAGCTCCTGGAATATTGTTCTGAAGCTGATCGACTGAAATCGAGCTAATTTGGGCCTGCGCACTTAAAGCAAGTGCCAAAACCAAAGCTGTGGATGTTAACTTATTCATTTCTTCATCTTTAATGAATCACTAGTCGTTTAGTAACAGTTTCAGTTTGGTTGGTGATCTTTATAAAGTACAGTCCTGCAGGTAATCCCGACAGATCGACATTTCTCTTCACATTGTTGTTTGCAGAATTTGAAATATAGAGGTCTCTCACTTTCTTACCCTCTAAACTCCATAGATCTACTTCAAGACTTCCCTTATGCGATGGCAATTCAATTGTCACAGCATCTTTTGCAGGGTTAGGATAGAATCTGATCTGCTCACTAAGTGATAGTTCACTTACTGATGTAATTCCACATAGGGAATCCCATTTAGCAACTACAGGAACTCTAGGACTAACACAGTCTGGCTCTTTCACTCTCCAATAGTAGAAGAAGTAATAATAACCTGTAGGGTTAGAAGTAGCACTTGAGCGTTTGATCGACATCATACCAGGAACGGTATATGGATATGATGCTCCGCTGCTATTTCTATATAGGTTAGGACCATTCGTTGCATCTACACCTAGCTGATAATTAGTTCCAGGCTCAATTGTGAAATCAAGATCTACATTGAATAGACCATTAGCAATGAAAACACTCTTGGCTTGCAATACAACACCATTATTATCTCTTAACTCAATGGTACGGACTCCACTGCCATTGGCATAGACAAAGACATCCGTTAGGATCATTGTCTTGAATACATCGAAGACCAAGTATTGATCTCCATTGTAGTTTCCTCCTGTACCAAAGTTATTGTTAGGCTCTCCGGTGATCTGTGATGCCGGTCTGATATAATCTTCAACCCAGAAAACAGAATCTGAAGCTGGTTGAGTTAAGTTAAGCGTAGCGCCTGTATTTACAGGAAAACCTCCAAACTCATCTGTATACCAGCGCAATGTTCCGTTACCGTTTGCACTTAGATTAACAGGCTGACCAAGACAAGCTGTATCGCTATTTACTGATGGACCAACAGGTCTGTCCACAAAAATGATATTCGATTTAGTAATTGAATCTGTTCCAAAACTGTTGGTAGTGGTTAGACTAACTGTGTAGGTCCCATCCAATACATAAGTATGTTCAGGATCTCTCAGATTTGATGTAGTTCCATCACCAAAATCCCAAAGCCAACCATTAGGAGCCTGAGTAGACTGATCTGTGAATTTCACTGCTCCGGTGCAGGTAGAATCCACATCAAAAGCAAAGTCGGCCGTTGGAGCTGCAGATGGGTAGTTACATGTCCAGTCGATCACAAATCCAGGTCTTACCAATCCACCATCCGACTTAAATCTAATGGTAATTGCTCCTCTAGTAGAAGTAATGGTAGTAGGTGGTGGTTGATTGTTGCAATACTTGCCTATCAAAGCTGAAGTAGTTGAATCACCGTCGAATACTTCTACAAAATCATAATCACAAAGATTTGAAGAAGATCCTGCTTCCACATCAAATGATGAAAAAGTGATACTAACAGAGCTTGCTCCCGGAGGATTGATCGTGATCCATCCAAACTCATTGTTTGAATAGTCTCCATTGGACCCACCTGAATCTAAGAGTTTACCAGTACATTCAGTTTGCTCAGGATTGCTGCCATTGCCAAGTATTGCTACACAAGCGTTTGCTGTATCTATATCTACATAAGCAGTTTTTACAATTGTATCTATTCCACAATTACCACCATCTACAATTAGCGTCACATCAAACTTACCGTAAGTGGTATACGTTTGGATTGGATTTCTAACTGTATCAGATTGTCCATTGCCAAAATCCCAATCGTAAGAGATCCCATTAACTGATTCATCGAAGAAGCTAACAGTTAGTGGGGTTTGACAGCTGATCGTATCTGTAGATGAGAAGTTAGCTACTACTGCGTTCACATAATCATTACCAACACCCACAGCATACCATGCTCTTGTAACAGAGGCCACTTCATTTGAACAAGCACCATAAAGATCAATTGCAGATTTGATAGCGTAGAATCTCGCTTCTTGGAAATCTGAGCTTCTACCCAGATAAACGGTCAAGTTTCTATAGGCGATTGCTGCTGCTTTGGTAATTCCTATGCTATTTACTGAATAGCTATCATTGTTATCATTCGTTCCTGTACCTCCTATAGCAACTAGATAAAACCAGAAGTTTTGAACTCCCGAATTAATGTGTACTCCACATAGATCGTTTTGCTGAGACGGAATACATCCAACTTGATTGATCCAATGTGTTCCACCATAAGTATCAGGATCATTATACTGATTTGGATTGGCCATATTTCTTAGCGAAAATCCAATATCTTCACCCATTGTCCAGTTCGCTCTATTCGGACGAGCATAGAATTCGATAGCCGTTCCAAAGATGTCGCTGAAAGATTCATTCAATGCACCCGACTCTCTATTATAGATCAAGTTTGCAGTAAAATTGGTAAGACCATGAGCAATTTCATGCCCTGCAATATCTAAAGCAGTTAAGGGAGTAACATTTGAGTTTCCATCGCCATATGTCATTTGCTGGCCATTCCAAAATGCATTCACATAGTTATTGCTGTAATGCACATATGAGTTCAAGGCAAAACCATTATTATCAATACTGTTTCTGCTAAATTGGGTATTGAAATACTGATAGGTCTGTTCAGCACCCCAATGCGCATCTAACGCATATTGATTCTGCTGTGCATTGGCAATGTTCCAAATCTTAGAGGTATTAGTAAAGTCGGTCGCATTACCAAAATTAGTTCCATTGTTTAAGTCATAAGTGTTGATTCCATTTCCATAAGTCGTTTGTCTTAAACGAAAAGAAGTTGAACCAATGCTATCAGAAGTTATAGGCTGTTGCCCGCTATAGCCAGTAACCGCAGTACTCGGTACATCTGCAGTATGTATCAAATTGTTGGTGAAAACGATTTCTCCATTCGCTGCATCAACATAGATCTCTTGTCGGCTCATTGGCTCATGAGCATAGACATTGAATTTGTAACACAATCTTAGAGCACCGGAGTTCAAGCTCAAATCTTCAGAGATGAACATCAACTCACCTTCCGGAAAATAAGAAGCATCCGGATCGTTCATCATTTCTTTAAGAAGATCCTCTTCGGCCTTTAATTGCCATTTGTAGATGTCGGCATATACATAATCCAATGCCGACTCCAATGCCATATTCTCACTAAGCACTACCTCAGAAGCCTCTGGATATGCATCTGTAAGTTTTCCGTTCATCGAAAGCACTTTGCCACCTTCTGTGTGGAGGATCCATTCGGCTAATTCAATATCATAGCCCTTATAGGTTTGCACATATTTTAAATGCAATTGACCCTGCTGATCCTCGAACTCATCTTTCAATCTAAAGTCGAATTCATTCTTTCCTTTCCAATAAGGCAGAAGTACCTCTTTAAGCTCAGAAATTGAAGGAGAATTCTCATTGCTAAAAGCAATATAATTTGGCATTACATAATCATTGGAGAAATAGTGTTTCTCTATGATATCATAATTTCCAGAATACAATGGGGATGTTAGACAGAGGGAAACCACTGCCAGCAGGGAATAGAAATATTTCATTAAACTACAGTTAAACAATTCGGTACATAAAATTAACCATTATTAACAGGATATGTTTGGTATACAAGCGACATCCCATTAATATCATTTATGATAGTTATAAGCCGAATCTCTTAGATTGTGAATATTGTTGGCCTCTATGCTATCGCGATAGCTATTTGCAATCAGAACATCAGCTACACTATCGATCTCATTTATAGGCTTCCACAAGTAGTCATTCAACACTATAAAATCTAGGCTGGAATTAGTTTTGATCGGAATTTTAGAATTTGGAACAACAAGCCCTCTTTTACCATTGAATTCCAACTCCAGAATACTATCCCTATTGAGTTTGATGGTCCTGCTTTCAATAGCTCGAATATTCAGTGCATTCAAATGATCGTGGATCATATCTTCTTCATAGCCATTGAGACTGTCAAAAGTGAATAATTCAGCAGAATATGCTTTCCGAATACTTATTGCCTTTACAGGATTAGTTGAGTATACAGTAAAACCCTCTTGTCGGCCGGAATTCATTAAAGCAATAGTCTCATTCACACAAATAAGCATCACGATAGTAGAAAGTATTAGTAAGCGATTTGCTTTCCTGCTCTGCAGGTATGAAAGCATAAGTATTGTGGCAAAAAGGATCAAGAAAATGGATGCTGGTTCAAGCCAGATCCCTTCAGTCACAGAATAAGTTGAGGATGATAGCCAATGAACCACCTTTCTAAGCATAGTGAATATAATATCCAGTAAATAGTCGAGACCAAAAGAAGAATCAAAGGCCAAAAGCAAGATTGAAAGGCTCACACCCCCAGCTACCAAGACAAATGCAAGAGGTATTACAACAATATTCGTAATCAGAAAGAGATTGGGAAATTGATGGAAATAAGCCAGTATGAGGGGTAAGGTACTTAGTTGTGCTGCAATCGAGATCAATAATAGATCGCTTAGCTTATTTAGATAAGCTGATCTACTCTTTAAGAGCTTTGCTAAAGGCGGATAGATCAACAAAATGCCAAAAACGGCAGAATAAGAAAGTTGAAATCCCAATTGAAAGAGTCTTAAGGGGTCTGCTATCAGCAATATGAGCGCTGAAGCTGCCACTGAGTTAAGGGATGAGCTATTGCGATTTAGCACATCTGCCAAAATGAGGAAGCTGAACATCAATGCAGATCGCATTACGGAATTAGATAAACCAGTGAGTATGGCAAAACCCCATAGGATAGCACAAAGAATAATCCCTTTTTTCAAGCTTCTTTTCCTAGGCCTGAATAATTTCAATAAATGATCAAAAAATAGAAAGACAATACCAAGATGCAAGCCTGAAACTGCCAAGACATGCATTGCTCCTGCCCTGGAGAAGTCATCTCTTATCTCAGTATCCAAATCAGACTTATCTCCTAAAAGTATGGCTTGAAGTATTGGAAGATTCTCTTTTGACAAAGCTGTCTTGCTAAAGGAATCTATCAGTCTCCTCCTCCACTTTTCCGACATTCTTACGATTGAATTTGAGCTCCTAAGCAGCTGAGTATTCTCAGAACGAAGCTCATAATATATATGTTGATACTTCATGTAGTCTGCATAATCGAATTGCTCTGGATTAAGTGCTGAGGGTACTGGCACACAATTGCCTAAAATCATTATGCGATCTGATGGCAAGTAGGGCTCTTCACCACCGCGTTTTTGTTTGAGTAGCAGCCTTCCGGATTGCTTATTCCACTCAGTATTCAGCCGCTTAGCTTTTAGCTCAATGATATACTTATGATAATAGTCGGTTAACTTAAGCACTGTTTTTACATCAGCAATCCATGCATTTGCATCTTGATTTGCCTTGAATGCTTGATCATGCTTAAAATGCATTTGAGCTAAGTAATAACCAAAAAAAAGAAAGAGCAGTTGGAATGTTATCCCTTTGAATAAAGCTATTCCTCGCCTACGTTTATTGAGCAATTCAAAAAGCAGAACAGCAAGAAGAAAAGACAGGACGACAAATTCTATATGGGCAAAGTGGAATAGGTCTGCCAGCCAAATTCCAAAGGCAAATGGAATTAGAATTTTAAGTAGTGGGAGTCTCGACCATAACATCAAAGAGAACTTTCTCTTTAAGTTACGTCATTTTACTCTTCTTTGAAAAAGTCGAGTGCGGCAAGATCGATAATATGTACTCCGCTGTAGTAATAATGTAGGATCTCTGAATAAGAATAACCTTGGGCTGCCATTTCCATGGCTCCTTCCTGACAAAGTCCTACACCATGGCCATAACCTCTGCCTTTGAGTAAGACAGACTCCTCTTGAGGATGGACATTGAAATAGGTTGATCTTAATTTGAAATGGTGACGAAACTCCTCGAAACGAATTTGAGTGTAAAGGAAGTCGTTCTCTCTTTTATCAGACACATATGAAGTGGGCAAACTATCACTTATGGTGGAATTCCTAGCGGTGATGAATCCTCTCCAGGCAGGAATGGAGATTTCTTTCTCCCAGAATGAATTCCGCTTATCCAGGCAAAAGGTATCGTTCACAGATCTTAGATAGTAGAGCGACTTCGTCCACACGTCTTCAGAGTTCACTGTCTGTCCGCCACAATTCGAATGAAATGCTGCAGTGATCAATTTTATATCAGAATCAACGATCACAGCACCCCTTGTTTGCATTGCTGCATCTACAATATTTGGGTAAAAGGATTTTCCGTGATAAGCCTGACAATGGACTTCATCACATAGATTGAATCCCTCTTCTAGATGCTTGGATGTATTTGACAGTGCATATGTTCTGCAAATGATCGCCTGAAGTTTGAAGTACTCTTTTGGTGGTTTCCTTCCTACTTCAGCTTCCACTACGCCTGCTACATAATTATCCAGATCGATATTATTGATGAGCAAGAGTTTACCTCTTCTCACTTTCACCCTGAGATTATCGTCGTAGCGTCTATCTAGCAATGGCGGCTCAAGGGATTTGATCATGAAGTGATTGTACCAACCGGTACCCATGAGGTTCACTTTCTTGAACTTCCCTAAGCTCTTCTTATCTGCTATTACTTCAATGAGCTCACCTACTCTTTGAAGAGTAACATTATTGCCTGAAGTAAATTCCTCTACTTTACCCTGCTCTGTGAAAAGGGCATATTTTCCCGCTCTAACCGAAAACGACAATTTTTGAACGCTCTTCGAATTGAGGATTCCAATATTGATGAATTCAGCATGCAAATGACTGCTGAATACAAAAAGAAGGGATATTAGTAGTACTCTCACTTTTATAATTCAGAGATGATGATGTCGGCTGCTTTCTTTGAAGCACCTCCACCACCGAGTTTATTGATCAACGTATCAAAACTAGCAATCATTTCATCCCTTGATCTTTCATCTTTAAGGAGTTTTCCCAATTCAGTTCTTAATAAACTCTCATTGAATTCTCCCTGAATGAGTTCTCGGACTACTTCCTCATCCATTATCAGGTTTACCAGAGAGATATAATTCACCTTGATCACCCTTTTAGCAATCTGATAAGAGATGTATGAACCTTTATAACATACTACCTCCGGCACTCTGAAAAGTGCCGTTTCCAGGGTTGCTGTCCCCGATGTAACTAAAGCAGCCTTAGCAATCTGAAGCAGATCATAGGTTCTTCCTTTGATGATCTTGAATGGCGCTTCATTCTTTGGCAACTGATTTAGGAAGTCAGCGAAATAGCTCTCATCCAAACCCGGCGCTGCAGCTATCACAAACTGATGATTCGGAAAATGCTGTCGTTGACGTAGCATAGTAGGCAGAACTGCTGAGATTTCCTGCTTCCTACTTCCGGGCATAACCAAGACCATCTCTCGTTCATCCAATCCAAACTCAGCTTTCAATTGTTTGTTTCGTTCTTCCGATAGATCGCGATTGTGAATGGCATCTAGCAAGGGATGACCCACATAATCGACTTCCATATCAAATTTTGCATAGAAGTCTTTCTCAAAGGGAAGAATGGTGATCATACGGTCGACCACCCTTTTGATCTTATGTACTCTATTCTGCTTCCAGGCCCAGATTTGAGGAGAGATATAATAGAACACCTTAATTCCCAACTCTTTTACGAATTCTGCTATCCTCAAATTGAAACCTGGATAATCAACTAGGATTACCGCATCTGGTTTATAGGCTTGAATATCTGCCTTGCAGAATTTGATATTGGAAAGGATGGTTCTCAGATTAGCCACTACTTCTATAAATCCCATAAATGCGAGATCTCGGTAATGCTTTACCAGCTCACCACCAACAGCTTCCATTAGATCACCACCCCAAAATCGAAATTCGGCTTCAGGATCCTTGAGAAGGATCTCTTTCATGAGGTTTGAAGCGTGAAGATCACCTGATGCTTCACCAGCTATTAGATAGTACTTCATCAGATCAGTGTGCCGCTAAATTTATTGATCAATACCACGAATGCGTATATAAAAGTTGCAAAGATTACACCTCTGGCTGCCCTATCATGTTTTGTTTGGTAGAACAAGAAGAAGCTTGCCAGATTCACTATTGCACAAAGACTCAGAAGTTTTAGAAAAACTGCCTGAAAGGCCATCTTTCTCAAAAAGTCGGGCACTGTTAGATATGCATATGATGAAAGATATACGATCAACATCACCAAGAATGGCAGCAATAGACCCATTAGCAATCCAACCCAAATTTTATCTGCTTTTCTTTCCATTTTTTAGTCCTCTATTCCTTTTAGTCCTTTAATAGCCGAATGATCGGTTACATCGAATTGAACGGGCACAAGTGATACATAATTGTGCTTCAATGCCCATTCATCTGTATCTTCTTTATCTTCTTCATGATTCACAAAGCGACCGCTAAGCCAATAATATGAATTCCCCGATGGATCCTTTCGCTCTTCAAAATCCTCTTCCCACATCGCATTTGCTTGTCGGCAAACTTTGATCCCATTGATGAACTCCTTCTCCACTGCCGGAAAGTTCACATTCCAGCAATCGTTGGCCTTCACATTTCCTTCTAGAGCGAAACGTATGATCTTCTCTACATAGTCGAGTGTTGGAGAGAAGTCGGCATCTATACTGCTATTGCAGAGGGAAAAACCAATAGATGGAATTCCTTCAATGGCTCCTTCAACTGCAGCCGACATTGTACCAGAGTAGATCACATTGATCGAAGAATTGGAACCGTGATTGATGCCACTTACGATCAAATCGGGATTTCTTTTGCATACTCTGGCCGTAGCAATTTTCACACAGTCGACCGGTGTTCCGCTACAGCTATATGCTTCTACTCCATCCAGCTCTTGTGGGTTCAATCTTAAAGTGGCATTCATAGTAATTGCATGACCCATTCCAGACTGAGGACTATCAGGTGCAACAACCACCGCATTCTTTGTGATTCGCTTAACTACTTTCAGGAGATTTTTAATTCCGGGAGCCGTTATTCCATCATCATTGGTCACCAGAATTAGTGGATCTTTCTTCATATTGTAAAACTAATCAGATTTAGGTTTGAGAAATAAAAAAAGCCACAAGCTAAATGTTTAGCTGTGGCTTTTTTATGGTTTGGTTTAATTCTAAAGCTTATTTGGAATTCTCATCCTCATTAACCTCTTCGAAATCTACGTCGGTCACTTCTTCGTCAGCACCTCCATCGGCACCAGCCTGAGAAGGATCTGCTCCTGCAGCACCTTCAGCTCCGCCTTGTTGATACATCTCTTGAGCAGCCGCCTGGAATAGGTTATTGAGTTTTTCCATAGCTGGATCCAATTTCTCCAGATCTTGAGCTTCATGAGCTTTCTTCAACTCATCCAAAGCTTCTTCGATAGGCTTCTTCTTATCATCTGGCAATTTATCGCCAAACTCTTTAAGTTGCTTCTCGGTCTGGAAGATCAAGCTGTCAGCTGAATTCAACTTATCTATCTTCTCTTTAGCTTGCTTATCGCTATCTGCATTCTCTTCAGCTTCGCGCTTCATCTTTTCGATCTCTTCTTCGCTCAATCCTGAAGAAGCCTCGATACGGATGCTTTGCTCTTTATTTGTAGCCTTATCTTTTGCAGACACATTCAAAATACCATTTGAGTCGATATCGAATGTTACTTCAATTTGAGGTACTCCTCTTGCTGCAGGTGGAATTCCATCAAGGTGGAATCTTCCAATTGTTTTGTTATCCTGCGCCATTGGACGCTCACCTTGAAGTACGTGAATCTCTACTGTAGGCTGGTTATCAGCAGCGGTAGAGAAAGTTTCCGACTTCTTGGTAGGTATAGTTGTGTTAGCTTCGATCAATTTGGTCATTACACCACCCATGGTTTCAATACCCAAAGAAAGTGGAGTTACATCCAGGAGAAGTACATCTTTCACTTCACCGGTCAATACACCACCTTGAATTGCAGCTCCTACAGCAACAACCTCATCAGGATTTACACCTTTTGAAGGCTCTTTCTTAAAGAAGTCTTTCACTGCATTTTGAATAGCCGGGATTCTGGTAGATCCACCAACAAGGATCACCTCATCGATATCACTTACACTCATTCCAGCACTCTTCAATGCTTTTCTACATGGCTCAATGGTTCTTTTGATCAACTCATCAGCCAATTGCTCGAACTGAGACCTGCTTAATGTTCTAACCAAGTGCTTAGGTCCAGAAGCTGTTGCAGTCACATAAGGAAGGTTGATCTCTGTTTGAGTTGAACTAGAAAGCTCGATCTTAGCTTTTTCAGCAGCTTCTTTCAAACGCTGAAGTGCCATAGGATCTTTTCTCAGGTCGATATCCTCATCTTTCTTAAACTCATCTGCTAACCAATCGATGATCACTTCATCAAAGTCGTCACCACCAAGGTGAGTATCACCATCTGTTGACTTCACTTCAAATACTCCATCACCAAGTTCAAGGATAGACACATCATGTGTACCACCTCCACAGTCGAAAACCACGATATTCTGGTCAGACATTTTCTTATCTAAACCGTATGCCAGAGAAGCCGCAGTTGGCTCATTGATGATTCTCTTCACTTTTAGGCCGGCAATCTCGCCAGCTTCTTTAGTCGCCTGACGCTGAGAGTCGTTAAAGTAAGCAGGCACAGTAATAACTGCTTCACTTACTGAAGTACCCAAATAATCTTCTGCAGTCTTCTTCATTTTCTGAAGGATCATTGCAGAAATTTCTTGTGGAGTATACTGGCGATCGTCGATCTGCACTCTTGGCGTATCGTTATCACCTTTCACCACTTTATAAGGAACTCTACCCACTTCCTTTTCTACCTCGCTGAATTTATTACCCATAAATCGCTTGATAGAGAAAATGGTCTTTGTAGGATTGGTGATCGCCTGACGTTTAGCTGGATCCCCAATTTTTCTCTCACCACCTTCGATAAAAGCTACAATCGAAGGAGTAGTTCTCTTTCCTTCACTGTTAGGGATCACCACCGGCTCATTACCTTCCATTACAGAAACGCAGGAGTTGGTAGTACCCAGGTCGATTCCAATAATCTTACTCATATCTATTGTTAATTTAATTTTCGTTTGAATTGACGAAAGGAATAAGTCAATAGATATGCCAATTGAAAAAAGTGGGAAATTCTAGCAAAATTGTCAGCTTAGAGCGAATTGCCATGAAATCTGGCACTGACAAATTGACAAAGTGTCAGTTTGTGAGACTTATCTAAAATTCAATCCTCCTGTGATTGGCCCATTCAAAAGTTGTTGATACGAGATCTGAGCAAGGGCGCTAAATCCTCTTCTTGTCGATCTACTGGCAAATAAGCCTATACCATTTTCTACGTTGGTATATTCAGGTCTTACTTGTGCTAATCCATCAAGGGGGCCGTAAACGCTAGTATATTGACTAAATAATGGGTCAACGGCAATTACTTCAATCAATAGATTTCGGTTTGGATTAATTTCTTTAACGCTATTATCCCCTTCAAGCTGATCTGCAATAGAATTATAGAAAAAGTCTCCTGGCAAAATAAGGATTTGATCATCATTTTGTAGTTCTGTATTTCTAATTCCTCCTACAGGAATCCTGACTCTTTTGGGAATTCGATTACTGCCTGAAACTTCATCATATAGTAGATAAACGTTCAACTGAACCTCTGCAATAACTGGTGTGAATCGGATTATAAATTCATAGTCTAGAAACTCTAAACCGCTTGGTAAAATCCTGTGGAGAGAGATCAATCTCAATTGGGGAGGATTGTTTCGATCTACTTCTGGTCTTACGATTTGTGTTGGGGTCAATACTGAAGTGGTTGCTCTGGTAATTTTACCATCCGGTTGAGTCACCTCCAATCGATGATTGAGATTAGGAATAATAGAGTCTGTAGTATAAAATACTATATTCCTGTCGTTGGCAAACACTCCTGGATCCTTCTTTTTGGCAATTGGCAATAGATCAATGACATTAGGGTTATTGCCTCCTCCTTGCACTATTCGCACATCCAAAGAGTCGTAAAAGAATCGATCAGATTGCTTAGCCAATTCAATAGCACTTACGCCATCTTCGAGAAAAGCACGGTTCACCTTTACAAACTGCGTGTCTTCATTCGCATTGAGAAGACCATAAACTACTGTAGTATCTTCATAATCGGCATTGAGATCTACCTCATTATCACAAGCAACCAAAGTGCTCAGAATTAGAAAGCTGTATAGAAGGATTTTTTGCATGGCGGCAAATTTAATGAATTCTATAGGTCGACACTTAATTTGTAGTTTTGTTGACACCAAGATTCGGTATTATGTCTACTGCTAAAAAAAATAGCCCAAAACGCATCACCACTCATGTGCTTCAAGAAATGAAGCAAAAGGGCGAAAAGATCTCCATGCTCACTTCCTATGATTTCTCTATGGCAGGGATTGTAGATGCAGCTGGAATTGATGTAATACTAGTTGGTGATTCAGCATCTAACGTAATGGCCGGTCATGAAACCACCTTGCCAATTACCCTTGATCAAATGATCTACCACGCTTCTTCAGTGGTAAGAGCAATCAACAGATCCCTCATTGTGGTTGATCTGCCATTTGGTTCTTATCAAGGTAACTCAAAAGAAGCGTTGACCTCTTCCATTAAGATCATGAAGGAGTCTGGCGCTCATGCTGTAAAACTAGAAGGTGGACAAGAAGTTGTTGAATCCATCGAGCGAATTCTATCAGCTGGCATTCCCGTAATGGGCCACCTTGGCCTAACTCCACAGTCGATCTACAAGTTTGGAACCTATGTGGTGAGAGCAAAAGAAGATGAAGAAGCGAAGAAGCTCTTGGAAGATGCCAAAGCTTTGGAAGAGGCTGGATGTTTTGCCTTAGTCCTTGAAAAAATACCTGCCAAACTCGCCAAAATGGTCGCTGAATCAATCAGTATTCCTGTAATTGGAATTGGCGCTGGCAAAGATGTAGATGGACAAGTATTGGTTATTCACGATATGTTGGGAATAACTCAAGAATTCAGTCCGAGATTTTTAAGAAGATACAACGATCTTTATACAAGTATAAAGTCATCTGTTGAAGACTACATCAAGGACGTTAAGTCCGGTGATTTCCCAAATGAGAAGGAACAATATTAGGTTCGTACCCAGTTCTATTCGCTTGACCATTCTCTTGGCTCTTGCATTTTTTGCACTTTCCTTAAGCGCTCAATATGCTGAACCTCTAGAGATCAATCGCAGAAATGCATATAAATTGCTTGAGATTGGTAATTATACAGAGGCAATCAAACAATTCTCTGCTCTATTAGAAGAGGATCCCGAAAACGCAAACTACCAATTGGCTTTGGGAAAAGCCTACAACAACTGCAATGGAGATCATAAAAAGGGTTTAAATATCCTTGAGGAGTTGAACAAGAACTTGAAACGTCCATTAGGCAGTTTCTTCGAATTGGGTGTAGCCTACCATAAGAACTATCAATTCGATGAAGCCATCTTGGTCTTTGAAGAGCTGCGATATGCAAGTCAGGAACCAGACGAAATAGAACATTATAAAAAGTGGATTGATTGCAGCAGAAGGGCAAAAGAAATGTACAACAATCCTGTTGAGGTAAAATTGATCAATGTGGGTAGTGAGATCAACTCTTCAGCACCCGATTACTTGCCCATTGTTGAGCCGGATGAATCAGCGATTTACTTCACCACTAAAAGAGAAGAAGTAGAAGGTGGACTCTACGATTCAAGTGGTTATTGGACTGCAGACATATATATGGCTAAGAATCGCGAAGATGAATACTCTAAAGCCAAGTCAATTGGCAATATAAATACTGCTGGAAATGAATTTACTGCCGGGAGATCTGAGAATGGTGAGTATATGATCTATCAGATCAATGGTAATATCTATCTAAGTGAGAAAGGGAAAAGATCGTATATGCCAGCAGATACAATTGATACTGAAGCCACCAATAATGAAGCTTCTTTAGAAGTAAGTGCAGCGATCTCCAATGATGGAAAAAGGATTTATTTCAGCAGTGATCGAGAAGGTGGAATGGGCGGATACGATATCTGGGTGATCAGAAAATTGCCAATAGGCATATGGGGAGAACCACAAAATCTGGGTGCGCCAATTAATACCGCAGCTGATGAAATGTATCCGATCTTCAGAGGAGATGAAGACCTGATGTATTTCAGTTCTAATGGTCATCCCGGCATGGGAGGAATGGACATATTTGTTTCTACCAGAGTTAAGGACAGCTGGGTGTGGAACTCTCCAGAAAATATGGGATATCCAATTAATTCAGTCGATGATGATCTGAACATCTGCTATGCTTCTCACAGCAGATACGCTTACATAGGCAGTAACAGGAAAGACAGTTATGGCGATCTCGATATCTACAGATTGATTTTTGAAGATGTGAAACCTGAATACACCTTGATCAGCGGAATGATCATGAATATGGACTCTTCATTGATCACTGAAAAAGTATTGATCGAAGTATTTGACAAATATGAAGGGAGCCTTTACGGCTCTTATAGCATGAATAAGAAGACCGGCAGGTATCATGTAATACTGCCACCGGGAGAATACCACATTAAAATCCACGACATCTACGGATACAAAGACTTCCAAATGGAGATGGTAGTTTATGGAAAAAGTGATTTTGTAGCCAGAAGGCAATTAGATATCTTCCTTGAAACCGATCTTGCAGAAAGTTCACCAGAACTAGACACCAAAATCGAAAGAAAAGCATTTAAATAATGGCGGCGAATTTTGAAGTGGTATATGAAGACAATCATCTACTGGCTGTCAATAAAGCTTCCGGCATTTTAAGTCAGGGTGATAAAACGGGCGACGACTCTATACTTGAGTTGGCAAAAGCCTATTTGGTAAAGAAATACGATAAAAGTGGAGAGGCATATTTGGGATTACCACATCGCTTAGACCGACCAACTTCAGGTTTGATCATTCTTGCCAAGACTTCAAAAGCATTGAGCAGACTAAATAAAATGTTTCAGGATCACGAGGTTCAGAAGACATATTGGGCAGTAGTAAAGGATAAACCCAATCCACCCAATGGACATTTGCGACATTATTTGGTACGTGATAATCAAAAGAACAAGTCCACTGCCTTTGATAAGGAGATGCCGGGAGGAAAATTGGCTGAATTGGATTATCAGACACTATACTCACTTGATAACTATCACCTTTTAGAAGTAAAACCCAAGACAGGCAGGCATCATCAAATACGCTCCCAATTGGCCAAAATTGGCTGTCCTATCAAAGGAGATCTCAAGTATGGATTCCCCAGATCGAATCACGATGCTTCTATTCATCTGCATGCCAGAAGTGCGGAATTCATTCATCCGGTAAAGAAGGAAAAGATGAGAATTACTGCTCCGGCAAACTCAAAAGACCCCATTTGGAAAGTCTGTAACAAAGCTTTTCCGGCCAAGGCTTCAGAATTTTTGTAAAAAGTTCACAGAATCACAATCAAAGATTCACTTTGGTTTATCTTTGTCTCATTATCTTTAGCATAACCAAAATCAAGAGAGAAGATGTCAACAGAGATCGAAAAACTGACCCAAGAAGACAGAGACATTCTATTAAGAGCACCCGCAGTAGTTGCCATTTTAGCTGCAATTTCTGATGATGGAGAGGTGAGCAAGCACGAAAAAGCCGAATCGATCAAGTTATCACACTTGAGAACCTATACTTCAGAGGAACTGCTTCATAATTTCTACAAAGAATCAGAGATGGTATTTGAAAGCAATTTCGATGATATTATGTCTAAGCTTCCAACTGAATGGGAAGACAAAGAAGAGTACCTAGAAGCAGAACTGACCGAGTTGAATAAAGTACTTCCTAAGTTGAATGAGGTTTATGCTAAGAGCCTTGTAAATAGCTTAAAATCGTTTGCAAGACACGTATTCAAATCCAATTCACATTTCCTCGATTACTTCGTTCTTCCAGTATTCATGAACAAGGTTGAAAAAGAAAGTTTCAATCCAAAGATCGGGGAATGAAGAAGCTCTACATCATCCGTCACGCTAAGTCGAGTTGGGAAGATGGCAGCTTAAAGGATCAAGACCGACCGCTAAATAATAGGGGGCAAAAAGATGCCCCTATGATGGCGGAATATTTCCATAATGAAGTGGATCATGTAGATATGCTAGTGAGCAGTCCTGCATTAAGAGCATTGACTACCTGCAAGATCTTCGCCGATCAATTAAAGTATCCCACGAATGCGATCACCATTGCAGATGAGATCTACGGAGCTTCAATCAGCGAGATGATGCGACTTATCAATGGGTGGAATAACGATTGGGAAACAGTATGCATTTTCGGACATAACCCCACCTTCACCTATTTGGCAGAACAACTCTGTGATATCAATATTGGCAATCTGCCGACTTGTGGAATCGTTGGTGTAGAATTTGGAACTGATAGCTGGGATGCTGTGAGTTTGGGAAGCGGGACGCAAATCCTATACGATTACCCCAAGAACCACAAATAAATTATAGACTAAACTTTTTGGTTCCAACCGAAAGTATCTTCGATCTTTCCTCTCTTAATGCCTTCTAGAACAGATTTGCATTTATTGGCGAACTCCCAATTATTGAAATCGCTAAGCTCATAGTCCTTACCTCCAAAGCCAATTCTTGATATTGGTGCAATTGTAGCAGCTGTACCAGCACCAAAAGCCTCTTTTAGCTCACCTCTCTGATGAGCTTCAATGATCTCTTTAACTGAGATCTGACGCTCTTCTACTTTCATTCCCCAATCCTTTGCCAGAGTTAAGATGCTATCTCTAGTTATTCCTGGAAGTATGGTTTGCTTGTTTAGCGATGGAGTTAAAAGAGTATCTCCAACCAAGAACATGATGTTCATGGTACCCGACTCTTCGATATACTCATGATTCTTTGCATCTGTCCAGATCAACTGATCATAGCCCTCCATCTGTGCCTTCTGAGCAGGCAATAGTGAAGCAGCATAATTTGCAGCTGCTTTAGCAGCACCAATTCCACCTTCACAGGCTCTTGCATAATGCTCTTCTACCTTTACACTAACAGCTCCTGAATAGTAACCGGCAGTTGGTGAAGTGATCACAATGAACTTATAACGATTACTGGCTTTCACTCCAATGAACTCATCATCTGCGATAAGGAAAGGTCTAATATAAAGCGCTTGACCTTCTCCTTTTGGCACCCAGTTGATATCTAGATTGATCAATTGCTTGATCCCATCCATGAAGATCTCCTCTGGAACCTCAGCCATATTCATGCGCACCGCAGAACGGTTGAAACGTCTAAAATTGGCATCAGGACGAAACAATAGGACTTCATCATTTACAGATCTGTAGGCTTTCATTCCTTCGAAGATTGCCTGACCATAGTGAAAAACAGAAGCTGATGGAGCAAATGCTAGCTTTCCATATGGCTGAATCGTGGGCTGACTCCACTTGCCGTTATCGTATTCCGCAACCAACATATGGTCTGAAAACTCGCGGCCAAATTTGAGTGCATTAAAATCAACCTCATTTAATCTAGACTGCTTAACTTTCTCAATCTTAATGCTTAACTCTTTAATTGCCATTGGAACGTTTTAAAAGGAAGTTCAAAATTAATCATCCTATTTTAATATAAAATATACAAAGCATTTTACGCTTTCTTTTAATTTTGTTGTTGTAAAACCAATTTTCATGTCTAGAAAGCCTTCTGACTATACTACTCAAGAGACGGATGCAAGGATATTCAAAAATCCCGTCTTGAACTTTTTAGGTAAGACTCATATTTCAATTCCATTGATCATCTTCTTTGGAGCAGGAGTGGCATTGAGTTCATATGCTTTTTTAGTCTATCATCTTAGCCTGATTAGCATCATCTCATATTTCATTTGTGGGTTGTTGTTCTTCACCCTTATTGAATACCTAATGCATAGATTCCTCTATCATCTACCGTCTGTTTATGAGGAGGGAAGAATTGCATATGCCTTACACGGGCTCCACCACAAATACCCTAAAGACAAAAAGCTTTTGGTAATGCCTCCGGTAATGAGCGTGCTATTAGCAAGCCTTGTTCTTGGAATAAACTATTTGATCTTCGGTGAGAATGGTTTAGCATTCACTGGAGGATTCCTCTTTGGATATGCCGCATATCTCAGCGTTCATTTTATCGTGCACGCATTCAAACCACCAAAGAATCTCTTCAAAGAATTATGGGTGAACCATTCTATTCATCACTATCAAGATGATGAGAAGGCTTTTGGTGTTTCTTCTCCACTATGGGATTATGTATTTGGCACTATGCCAAATAAGAAGCAGTTGAGGAAGTAAGCTAGAAGGCTTTACCCCACTCTTCAGCGTAAACAAATTCATTAAGACCCATTCTTGGACTCTCCGGCTTTTCAGAATCTCTAAGATCTTCTGGCAGATCATTTTTATCACCCAAATAACCCATGGCAATAGCTGTAACTAGCTCATAATCTTCGGGGATATCAAACTCAGCATGCACCTCTTCAGGAAGTATTCCACCCATTTGGTGCACATAGATATCCTCTTCCATAGCCCTTAAACTCAAATAGGCTACAAATGCACCCACATCATGTAATGCATGTCGATTTGGATTACCGTTCCTAGCGAAGGTCTTTTTTGCGAATGTGAGGATAATAACCGGTGCTTTTGCCGCCCATTTAAGATTGAATTCATTCAGGGCTTTGACTGTTTTGTCGTAAGAGGCCTCACCTTTAATTCCTACTATGAAACTCCAGGGTTGCTCATTACGAGAGCTGGGCGCCTTACCGGCATCTATCAAAATCTCTTTTAAGGTCTCTTTGGGTATTGCTTTCTCACTAAATGCCCTAGGGCTCCATCGCTTATCAATACTTTCTTTAACACTCATTCTATTGTTCTCTTAATGCGTCTAATAAATTATTCAATTGCTCTGCTTCAGATTCAGATAAGTGATTGAAATGGCAAAGCATTTTGTCTTCTACACCGTCGATCTCTGTCAGTAGATTCAAACCTGCCTCTGTAATGCTAATATCCATTTGGCGGCGGTCTTCTAGATTAACTCTTCGCTCAACCCAACCCTTCGCTTTGAGTTTATCTACCAAACGTGATACGTTCGACATTTTATCGATCATTCTATCGCAAATGGCATTTACAGAGATCGCTTGAGGATACTGCCCTCTCAAGATCCTCAACACATTGTATTGCTGAGAGGTAAGGTCGAAGGGTTTTAAATGGTTTGAAATTACATCAGCAACCCATTTACCGGTGAATAGTTGATTGATCATCAACTTGTGATAGACGCTCTTAAAAGCGCCTTGCTTGATCTCTTCTTCAATTTTCATAATGCCTGCAAATATATGTAGATACATCTATTGTACAAACATTACCTACATTGGTTCATTCTATGACTTCAACTCCTTTCCAGAAAGCTATATGATTCTTTATTTCTGCAGCTGCTTCTTTAGGGTTTGGGTAATACCATGCTGCATCTGGGTTATCTTCTCCATCGACTTCTAGTGAATAGTATGACGCTTCACCTTTCCATGGACAATGCGTTTGAGTATTCGAATGCTTTAGCAGATCTTGATTCACAGAATTAGGTGGAAAGTAATGATTTCCTTCTACCACAATGGTATCTTCACTTTCGGCGATTGTTTCGCCATTCCAAATAGCTTTCATCTAGTATTTTATTTCACAGGTTTTTTCCAAAGTGTATCCAAGAAGTAATGCTTACAATCGAAGAAATGTTCAAGATGATCGAAGCCAGCTTGAGAAAACATCCTTTCAACTTCTTCAAGACTATATTTGATTGAGACTTCAGTTTGGATCTCTTCTGCATATTGAAGCTCAAACTGTGCATTGAGTGCTGATAGATTCACAACTTGGGCCTTACGGCTGATCAAATAGCTCTTACAGATTCCGCTTTTCGGATCATATAGGGGATAGTGATCGAATTGATTCAAATCAAAATCTCCTCCGAGCTCTCTATTGATACGAGCCAATAAGTTCAAGTTAAATGCTTTGGTAATCCCTTTAGGGTCATTGTATGCTTGAAGGATCACTCTTGGGTCTTTCTTAAGATCGATGCCGAAGAAGACTAGATCATCTTTATGTAGTCGCTTATAGATTTTCTTAATAAATCCTCTAGCTGCCTTCTTATCAAAGTTTCCAAGATTACTTCCCAGAAAGAAGAGAAGCTTTGGACTATCATCATCCAATTCCTTTAAGCTCTTTGCATATGTTCCCACTAATGGCCTGCAATTGAGTTGGGGGAGTTTTTGGGTGAGCTCTGTTTTTAATTCCTTTAAGACGCTTTCTGAAATATCTACCGGTCGGTACTGGAACTTCACTTTGGCTTCTAAAAGATGTTCTAAGATCAATTTAGTTTTAAAACCATCTCCAGCTCCAAACTCGATCAGTAAGAATTCTTTATCTCCAAAGACTTCAGTAATACGCTTAAGGATCTCCTCTTTCCGCATACTGAGTATCTCAAATTCTGAATTCGTCAGGTAATACTCATCCATTCGCATGATCTCCTGAAAGATCTTATCCCCTTTTTCATCGTAGAAATACTTTGAAGGAAGGCTTTTCTCTTTGGCGCTCAATCCTTTCAGCACCTCTTTCTCAAATTGTTTTCTGGCTTTGTCTGACATAGATCAAAGACTTTCTGCTAATCGCAATCCACAGAATTGCCATTGTAAATGCGGATGAAAAAAGTTTCTATAAGTTGGTCTGTAATGCGATTTAGGGGTTGCACAAGACCCTCCTCTCAGCACTTTTTGATTCACCATGAACTTGCCATTGTATTCACCTAACGCACCTTTCTCCCTTTTGTAATATGGATATGGCGCATAATCACTACTGGTCCATTCCCACAATGCGCCGTAAAAATTTGATCTGTTTGAACTTAAGGTTGCCTGGGGTATATCTGACTCTGAAAAGGAATCTGCTTCTTCTAATCTTCCGTAGTGCAAGGCTGCTACCTCCCACTCCATCTCAGTTGGAAGTCGCTTGCCCTTCCATCTTGCAAATGCATCAGCCTCATAATAATTGATATGGGAAAGCGGATCTTCCATTCTCAATTTTTGTAAGCCGTTCATTTCGAAGCTCAACCAATCACCTTCTTCATTAAGCCAGTATAATGGAGATCTCGCATCATTTTCCTTCACCCATTCCCAACCTTCTGAAAGCCAGAGTTCATAGTTCTCATAAGCTCCATCGTTTATAAACTCCAAGAACTCTCTATTGCTTACCAGCCTATTGCTGATCTGATATTTATGCAAATAGACCTTATGCTGTTCTCTTTCATTGTCGAAACAAAAAGCATCACCGCCAAATCCAATCTGATAAACCCCTTCCTCTATATCTAGCCAACCTTCTGCTGCCTGCTGATTCTGGGGCATCTCATAATCCTTATATGCTACTAGAAGAGGATTATCAGCAAAGATGTACTTGATATCTGTGAGCAATAATTCTTGATGTTGCTGCTCATGCTGTAAGCCCAACTCCAAGAAATTATAAAAGCTGTCACCAAAGTCATCTCTTTGATCCATCAACTCTTGAATATGCAGATCTACATGCTTGCGGTATGCGATGATCTCTTCAGTAGACGGACGATTCAAGCCGCCGCGTTTATTTCTCAGGATCCTATTGCCCTGACTCTCATAGTAACTGTTGAAGATGAAATTGAACTCTTTATCATAGAGTTTGTAATCTTTCTTGTATCTGCTGAGAATGAAATTCTCGAAGAACCATGTGCTATGTCCCAAATGCCATTTGGGCGGACTCACATCCACAATAGGCTGACTTACAAAGTCTTCTGTTTTCAGTGGCTCTGTAAGCCTTAAAGTTTGATTGCGAATGCTTTTATATCGATCTAAAAGCAGTTCTTTTTGGGATATTTGATCAATCATAATTTGAAAAGTTAAGATACAGCTTTTTAGATGCTTAGAAAGCTTTGAAATGTTAAGTCTATGACAAAAGCCAATCTTTTTGTGCTTCTGCAGTTAACTCTCATTCTACTGCTGTTTTTAGAATGCAGACCCATTGCTAGCTTTCCTTTGATCATCATTCAGCTGCTTGGGGTTCTCATAGGTCTATGGGCAATACTTCAATTTGAATTCCGCAATTTGGCGATTAGTCCCTTACCTAGAGAAGAAGGCAAATTAGTGACTAGCGGTCCATACAAGTGGATACGAAACCCCATGTACCTCGCAGTGCTATTATACTGTTTAGCTCTTGTTATTGAAGCCAAGAATCTCATTGCTGTCTTTCTATATCTAGGCTTATTTACCTTACTGCATTTAAAGCTTAACTACGAAGAGGGTCTATTGAAAAAGAAGTATCCTGATTATGCAGACTATTGCAAGCGCAGTAAAAAACTCATACCTTTTATCTATTAAATAATTGCATGTCGATCAAATTCAGAATTCTACTCCTACGTCTTTATTATAATAGTTTCGGACTCCTTGGTAGGGAGAAATCTGCAGAGGAATTGATCAAATTATTTACCACTCCCAGATCCAGAGTGATTCGAAACAAAGAGATCGAAGTTTTGGAGAAGGCCGAGATCGATCACATCCTTTTTCAAAATCAAAAAGTCAAGATCTACCAATGGGGTTCTGGTGAGGATTACATCTTACTTTGTCATGGCTGGGAGAGCAATGCCGGCAGCTTGGGTGCTTTTGTTGAGCCCTTAGTTGAAAGGGGCTATAAAGTTATTGCCTATGATAGTCTTGCCCATGGAGAGAGCGAAGGCAGTCAGTCCAATATGGTAATCTTCAAAGAAATTGCCAAAAGCATTATTCAAAAGCTAGGCAAACCCAAATATGCTATTGGGCACTCACTTGGCGCCAATGTAATTATCTTGTTGGCCAAGGAAGAGATGTTGGATATCTCTAAAGTGATCTTGATCAGTCCATTTAATCAATTGCGAGCGATCTTTTTGGGATTCAAGGATATCCTCAAGATTCCCGAACCGATCTATGGCATCATGCTCGACAAAGTGAGTCAGAGATTCAATTACAATGTCCGTGAAATGGAGTTTGGAAAAGTAGGTCATGAATCTCCTCTGGAAGAGATACTCATCATGCACGACAGAGATGATAAGATCACACCTTTCAGTCATTCCCACACCATGGCCAAACGTTGGAAAAAAGCAAAATTACTGCCTATTGAAGGCAGCGGTCATTATAAGATCCTATGGCATCAAGACACCTTAAACCACAGCTTTGACTTTATTGATAAAGGAGTAGTAGATGCCAATGCCTTGATCAGCGAGAAAGTCTAATTGAATTAGGACTGAATAGTCTCGTGCACCGCCTTCAGAATAGCAAAGGCTCCTTCGGTATCCTTTGATTCAGCATATGTTCTAAGCACAGGCTCTGTTCCAGATGGTCTGATCATTACCCATTCGTCATTGTCGAAATAGTACTTAAAACCATCGATCTTCTCTACCGACTGCACTTTATAAGACCCAAATGATGTGTACTTATCATCAGCACAGTTTTGCATGATTCTGAGCTTATCTGCTTCTTCAAGATGAAGGTCTATTCTTTCGAATTTGAATTCACCAATCATCTCATATACTTCATCGATCAATTGCTCTAGGCTCTTGCCCGATTTTACCATGTACTCCCAAATAGTTAGACCCATCCAGATACCATCACGCTCAGGAATATGGCCTTTGATTGCGATTCCACCAGACTCTTCGCCTCCAAGAAGTACATCTTCATTTACCATATAACCGGCTACATACTTGAAGCCGATCTTCACGATCTCATATTCAAGTCCGAGTAGATCACAAAGCTTTTTCACTTTTGGTGAAACAGAGAAAGCCAATACCACTTTGCCATCAAATTTCTTCTCTTCAACGAGATATTTGATCAGCAATAGGATGATATGATGAGAGTCGACAAACTCACCTTTACTATTGTATAGTCCAATACGATCTGCATCTCCATCAACAGCTAAACCACAATTGATCTCACCTTCTGCCATTTCAATAGCCTCAGAGAATTCCATCAAATTCCTATGAATAGGCTCAGGCGCTTGTCCGTCGAATCCCGGATTGTGCTCAGCATGCAAGAAAGTAATATCCGGCAATAGCCTTCTCATGATATCTTGTCCTGCACCATACATGGCATCAAAGGCAAACTCCATATCAGAATTTGCGATCGCATCCATATCAAAGTGCTTCTGCACATGCTTAAAATACATATCTTCCAAGTCGATGTACTCTATACTCCCTTTTTCCACCAATCTATCTAGCGAAATAGCTTCAAGCTCTGTGGTATTGGTATCTGGAATAAGGTCTTCCACCTCTTGCACCTGATCGGGCAATAATGGTCCACCAAAACTTCCCTTCAGTTTGAATCCATTATAATCAGGCGGGTTGTGTGAAGCGGTAATTACCACTCCCAAAGATGCTTTTTGTTGAAGTGTACCTAGAGAAACCATAGGAGTACTTACAGGACCTTTGGCCAAATAAACCTTAATTCCCACATCTGCCAAGACTTTAGCAGCAGTTTCTGCGAACATTTCACCGCCAAAGCGACAATCATGACCGATTACTACAGAAGGATCATTGAAATTCGATTTCAACCAATTGGCAGTGCCACTGGAAACTCTTGCTACATTATCAACTGTATAATCTTTGGCAATAATGGCTCTCCAACCATCGGTTCCGAACTTTAATTTGCTCATTTTTTATCGCTTTTTTGGGGCTGACAAAAGTAGCTATTTTACCGCATTATTCTTCGGCGATTAAGCTCTCTTCTGTATTGGGCTGCATATCGCTCATGCTGATTGTAAGTAGCAGCAAAATGGTGATAACCTGAGAAGTCGGCCTTCGCACACATATAGATATAATTGTGATCCTCGGCATTCAAAACCGCATCAATGGAACTGATCTCGGGAATGTTGATCGGTCCTGGAGGCAAACCGGCATACTTATAGGTGTTAAAAGGTGAATTCACACGCTTATGCTCGTTCAATACACGCTTTATTGTATAATCGTTCAGGGCAAAGATCAAAGTTGGATCTGATTGTAAACGCATGCCTTTTTCCAAGCGATTTAGATACACTCCTGCAACTTTTGGTCGTTCATCACGATGCATTTGCTGTTCTGCCTGTACAATGGAAGCGAGAATACTCACTTCTGATTGACTCAGACCCAAACTCTTGGCCTTTTGCTTTCTCTCTTCTGTCCAGAACCGCTTGTACTCTGTAGCCATTCGTTGAAGGAACTCATCCACATCCGTATCCCAATAGAATTCATAAGTATTGGGAATGATCATGGTTGGGAACTTATAGCGATCGAAGCCAAATTTGGAAGCGATCTGACTATCAGCTAATGCCCTGATCAATCTTGCAGAATCCAAATACAAGGTGCTACCAACGCTACCTGCCAATTTTGGCAATGTTCTCACAGAATTCAAAGTGAGCTTGAGGGGTTCTTGCATTCCGGATCTGAGGATATTGACCAATTTATTATTACTCATTTTATCCCTGATCAAAAATCGACCGGCTTTAGGAGTATCAAAGGATTTCTTCTCCGCAACCCAAAGAAAAGAGGCCGTATCTTTAAGAATGCCCTGCACATATAGCTGATGGGTCAATTCCGCCAAGCTAGTTCCTTTATGGATGTAGAAGTACTTCTCGCTTGCATCCATATCCACTCCTTTCAGATAGATCTTGCTGGCATAGCTGTAGGTGATATAGGCAGCTATTATGAATAATAGGCTAAAAAGTATGACTCCGATTCTCTTCATGCTCATTTATAGGGATAACAAAATTACAGATTGAAGAACTTTATTTAGCTTAAGAAATTGCTAAAGCATTAGCTTTGCAAAATGCGAATCGATATTCTCACCGTAGTGCCGGAACTTTTAGAAGGCCCATTCTCAGCATCTATCATGCAGAGAGCTCAGGATAAAGGACTGGCAGAGATCCATATTCACAATTTGAGGGATTATAGTCTCGACAAGCATAAGAATGTCGATGATTATGCTTTTGGCGGAGGTGCAGGCATGGTGATGAGCATTGAGCCCATAGACCGATGTATCAGTAAACTGAAGTCGGAAAGAGATTATGATGAAGTGATCTATATGAGTCCTGATGGCATCGAGCTCAAACAGGAAGTATGTAATCAGCTTTCACTTAAGCAGAATTTGATCCTCCTAGCAGGACATTATAAGGGCGTTGATGAAAGGGTTAGAGAGCATCTAGTAAGCATGGAGATCTCAATTGGCGATTATGTGCTTTCAGGAGGAGAATTGGCTGCTGCAGTTGTGACTGATAGTATTGTCAGGTTGATTCCGGGTGTATTGAACGACGAAACTTCGGCTTTGAGTGATTCTTTTCAAGATGGATTGGTAGCACCTCCAGTATATACTAGACCAGCAGTCTATAATGGATGGGAAGTGCCGGAAATACTGAGATCTGGAAATTTAAAAGGAATAGAAAGTTGGCGCCATGAGCAGTCGATCGAACGCACTAAAGCAAGAAGACCTAATTTGCATAAAAAATTTTCAGGCGACTGATTGGTCTAATGAATGAAAAAACTTACTTTTGCTCTCCAATTTTTGCAGAGCATAATTTTTTGGTATCATGGACGCAATCAAATTCGTAGAACAAGACGTAAACGGAAACATCGATTTCCCAGACTTCAAAGCTGGAGATTCAATTTCTGTTAGTTACAAGATTAGAGAAGGTAACAAAGAGAGAATTCAGGTATTTCAGGGTACTGTGATCCAAAGAAGAGGTTCTGGATCTCATGAGACTTTTACCGTGAGAAAAGTATCTGGTGGTATGGGAGTGGAAAGAGTATTTCCATTGTACTCTCCATTCATCGATAGTATTAAAGTAAACAAGAGTGGTTCTGTACGTAGAGCTAGAATCTTCTACTTGAGAAAAAGAACTGGTAAGTCGGCTCGTATCAAGGAGAAGTTATTCGTTAAGAAAGACGATAGCGCTAAATAGATATAGCCTTATAGATATAAAAAACCCATCTCGAAAATTCGAGATGGGTTTTTTTATGGACTTTGTTTTTCAGAACCTAGAATCTAGAACCTAGACTAGTTTTAATCCTTCATGCGGCCTGCACAAGCGAACAGTATAAGCGAACTGCTCAGGCGGACATGTTGTCCGTGTGCAGTTCGCATTTGCAATCTTTCACAAAAAAAAGCCTGCTCAATTTCTCATATGAACAGGCAAATTCAATTTCATCTACAAAAGAGTCTAGACTCTAGGTTCTATATTCTAGGCTCTTCTCTAAGCCACTCTCTTCTTAGAAACAGCAGCTTCTGCTTTAGCAGCAGCCTTGGCTCTCTTCTTCTCAGCTTTTGCTTTGCGCTTAGCCTCCATAGCTAGATCGGCTTTGTGCTTATCTACCGGACTGCCAAAGAGTGTGGCCCAAACTTGGCGAAATGAGCGAGCTCTAATTAGATCTTTTCCAACTTCGGCCCATTCGTGAAAAACCAAGACAAATGGATTGTAAGAGTTCACTGGCTTAGTGATTCCATAGCGTGCTGGCTCATCTTCTTCTTGGAAAGTTCCAAACATACGATCCCAAATAATGAAGGTAGAACCGTAGTTCTTATCAATATATCTTTCATTCACTGAGTGATGCACTCTGTGGTGAGATGGTGTAGTAAATACGTATTCTATTGGAGCAGGAAGCTTTCTGATCAATTCTGTATGAATCCAGAACTGATACAATACCTCTATCTGGTGAACGATGAAGAAAACCAAAGGATGGAATCCCATAAGAATCACAGGCAAGAAGAATACGATCTTTAGGTTTTGTGTCCATGAAAGTCGGAACGACACAGAAAGGTTATAATGCTCAGATGAGTGATGCACTACATGAGTAGACCACCAAAACCTTTGCTCATGTGCAAGCCTATGTGCCCAGTAGCGACAAAAGTCCAATACGATCAAACATGCTACATAAGACCACCATGTATGCGGTATCTTAAAAGGCGCCAGGTTAAAGAAAAATAGAAAAACGGTAAACATTCCTAGTTTCATGAATCCATTCAAAACTAGATTACCCAAACCAATAGATAATGAAGCAAGAAAATCTTTACTGTTATATAAGTTTGGATACTTCTTACTTCCAAAGATCCACTCCAATGCAACGAATGTGAACATGATTGGAGCAGCTATCCAAATTACCGTTGTAAAATCTAGATTGGTTATGTCTGCAAGTTGCAGCTTTTCTTCGCCCATAGATGATAATTATAAAGGGGCAAAGGTAATTGTTTTATGATTGAATGAGGGAAGCTTATCCTTAATATTGGTTATCGATTAGCGACATTATGAATAATTCTACAGATTGGAGTTTATATGAACAGTTTGATGGAAAAAGTGGCGACGTCATCGATCTTGGAGAGAAGTCCTTTAGTGAGCAAGAGATCATCGACTACGCCCGCTTAAACGACCCCTTGCCATTCCACCTAAGTGTAGAGGATGCCAAAAGGAGCTTCTTTGGCAAGCTAGTTTGCAGTGGCGGACAAGCTTTTAACTTCTTTTATGTAAACCGTTGGATTCCTATTATGGGTAGTACCATTGTAGGAGGATTAGGAATTAACAATTGGAGTTTCATTGAACCCACTGGTGCAGATGAACGTATCTATGCCAAGGTATTTTGTAAAAATATCCGCCACAGTAAAAGCAACCCTAGACTATCAATTGCAGTCTGGTTATTTGAGTTCCACAATAATTCAGGAACTTTGGTTCAATCTTTGGAGATAAAGATCCTGCATAAAAGAAAATGAATAGATGAAACGACTGCTTAGTATAATATCGCTTTTTTTACTTCTTGTAAATGTTGTAAAGGCCCAAGAGGAAAGTAAAGAAGAGATCAATTGGCTTAGTTTTGAAGAAGCTATTGAGCTCAATAAGAAGGAAAAGAAAAAGATCCTTGTTGATGTCTATACAGATTGGTGTGGTTGGTGTAAAAAGATGGATCGCACAACTTATAGTCATCCTGAAATCGTGGAATACATCAACAAAAACTACTATGCAGTTAAGTTGAATGCAGAACGAAAGGATACTGTAAAACTTGGAAGTCAGATCTTCGTGAATGAAAATCCAGAATCTAGACGCTCTCCTCATCAATTGGCGGTAAGTCTTCTAAATGGCAAGATGGGTTACCCATCAACGGTATTTCTTGATGAGAATGTAGAACTTCTAAACCCTCCTATTTCCGGCTATCTTAGCGCTTCTAGCATTGAACCTATCCTACACTTCTTCGGCGATAATGTGTACAGCAAAAAAGAGATGAGTTGGCAGGAATTTCAAGCTCAATTCAAGGGTAAAGTGAATTAATACCTCTCTTGAGTCTATTATTAAGGAATTCTTATTTTTTATTGAATATCAAAGAATTAGACTTTTTATTCTTTCCTTTGTCAGCGTACTAATTTTTTTTACTATGAATATTTACGTAGGCAATATCCCTTACAAATCATCTGAGGATGACTTAGGTAACCTTTTCGCTGAGTTCGGCGATGTTACTTCTGTTAAGATCATTCAAGACAAATTCACCGGCCGTTCAAAAGGCTTCGGTTTTGTTGAGATGAGTGATGAGAGTGGAACTGCTGCTATTGAAGCCTTAGATGGTTTCGAGCATATGGGTCGCAATCTTCGCGTAAGCAAAGCCAATGACAGAGAAGAATCTTAATTTTTTACCAAACTAAGAACTTTAACCCCGACTTAGTCGGGGTTTTTTATTTTCTAAACTTTAGCTTTTAACCTTTTCAGGATATCTGAGCCGTAGGCCAAGAGAATCTCTCCTTTAAATAAAGCCGGATAGGCGAATGTTGGAATTGGTGGGCTCTGATCATCTTCATCCACATTGATTATCTCAACTTCTACAGACATCTTTGATACTTCAGATTCAACTTCTTCACATTCGTGGCAGTTATTCGCTATATAAAGTATGTACTTCACTTCAAGCTTTTTAGATCGCGAATGAGGAATTTCTTGCGCTCCATGTAGATCTGATCCTCTTCTTTTAGCTCATTAAGCACCGTAGTCACAGTTTGCCTGCTGGTTGCAGTGAGGTTGGCAATGTCTTGATGTGTGAGGTCGTGTTTCACCAAGATCTCTTCGCCAATGGCCTTACCATAATGCTCGGCCATCTCTTTCATGAACTGAATGATCCTTTCTCTGGCGTCTTTAAAGATGAGCGACTCCAATCTTCTCTCGATCCTGCGCATCTTCTCGCCAATATTTCTCCCCATCTCAAGACTCAAATGCGGATTCTGATTTAAGATATCCTTGAATTCATCTACGCTTATGGTGCACATTCTCGTATTGTCATCCATCGCAATGGCGAAATCCTTTCTTCTATCTTCTCCCAATACTCCCATCTCACCAAAGACCTCTCCTGGATACAGAATAGCTTTGATCACTTCTTTACCATCTTCAGAATAAGTGCCGATCTTCACCCTTCCTTCTTTCAAAAAGAATACAACCTTGCTAGGCTCTTCGGGGAAATAGATATATTGATTCTTTTCGGCGAGTTTAAAGGTGGTTTTTTTCACCAATTCTTCCATCTCCTCCTCACTGAGATTCTTGAGGAGATTGATCCTTTCTAAATGCCAAAGTTTTGATTTATTCGAGCTCATAATTGAGCTCTAAAGATAAAGATAATCAGCTATTAAGCAGATTGAAAGCGCTTATTCGCTTCATAGGTATTCAACAAGAGCGAAGCAATTGTCATTGGTCCTACTCCACCGGGAACAGGTGTGATAAACGAGCATTTTTCAGCCACTTCATCAAAGGCTACGTCTCCGGCCAATTTATAGCCCGACTTCTTAGAACTATCTTCCAGCCTACTAGTTCCCACATCAATTACTACAGCCCCATCTTTAACCATATTCTCCTTTACAAAATACGGTTTGCCTATAGCTGCAACAAGGATATCTGCGTCTCTGCAGATCTCTTCCAAATTCTTCGTACGACTATGACAAAGGGTTACTGTGGCATTGGCATGTTTGTCGTTTCTACTCATCAAAATGCTAAGCGGAGTGCCGACTATTGAACTTCTGCCGATGATCACACAGTGCTTGCCTTCAGTTTGAATGTTGTGGCGCTTTAACAATTCCATGATCCCATTGGGAGTTGCAGGTAAAAAGCTGGGTAAACCAAGGCTCATTCTTCCTATATTCTCCGGATGAAAACCATCTACATCCTTTGCTGGATCTATAGCAAGGGTCACTTTTCTCTCATCTATATGCTTTGGCAGAGGAAGCTGTACAATAAAGCCGTCGATCGACTTATCATTATTCAACTCATCTACTTTTGAGAGTAGTTCCTCTTCACTTATGCTATCTGGAAATCTGATGAGGGTAGAATCATAGCCCACATAATCGCAGGCCTTAACTTTGGCATTCACATAAGTAATGCTGCCTCCATCCTCGCCAACAAGAACTGCTGCAAGATGTGGTACCTTCTTACCTTCCTTTTTGAGCTCAGCAACTTTGGCCTTTAGCTCATCTTTAATGGATGCCGATGTTTTTCTACCGTCAAGGATTTGCATTATCTTCCGAGGCCTCCGGGCATTTTTGGCATATTTTGCATCATCTTAGCCATATTCTTCTTGTTGCCCATCATCTTCATCATCTTGCTGGTCTGCTCGAACTGTTTTAACAGTTTGTTGAGCTCAGCAACTGATCTACCGCTACCGCTGGCTATTCTTTTTCTTCTAGAACCATTAATCAATTTCGGATTCTCTCTTTCTGCCGGTGTCATAGAATGGATCATCGCTTCAATGTGCTTGAATGCATCATCATCGATATCCACATCCTTCATCGCTTTTCCAACACCCGGAATCATCCCCATCAAATCCTTCACATTACCCATCTTCTTGATCTGAGAGATCTGATCTAAGAAATCGTTGAAATCGAATTGATTCTTCGCAATTCTCTTTTGAAGTCTTCTGGCCTTCTCCTCATCGTATTGTTCTTGTGCTTTCTCCACAAGAGAAACCACATCACCCATACCAAGGATCCTGTCGGCCATACGCTTTGGATAGAATACATCCAATGCATCCATCTTCTCGCCTGTACCAACAAATTTGATCGGCTTATTTACAACTGATCGAATAGATAGAGCGGCTCCACCTCTGGTATCACCATCCAGTTTTGTAAGTACTACTCCATCAAAATCTATACGCTGATTAAAGGCCTCTGCAGTATTTACGGCATCCTGACCGGTCATGGAGTCTACCACAAACAAAGTCTCTGAAGGCTTTATGCTTTTCTTGATGGCTGAGATCTCATCCATCATCTTTTCATCCACCGCTAGACGACCGGCAGTATCCACGATCACTACATCATGACCATTTTGCGAAGCGTGCTTAATTCCCTGCTCAGCGATCTTAACTGGATCCTTGTTCTCTTTATCCGAATATACTTGAACTCCAATTTGATCACCAACTACATGAAGCTGATCTATCGCTGCCGGACGATAGACATCTCCCGCAACTAGCAATGGATTCTTCGCCTTCTTATTCTTTAGGAAGTTAGCTAACTTACCTGAGAAAGTGGTCTTACCCGAACCTTGCAGACCTGCGATCAAAATTATGGCTGGAGAACCCTTGAGATTGACCTCGGCATGCTCTTCACCCATTAATTTGGCTAGCTCATCATGCGTGATCTTTGTAAATAGCTGCCCAGGAGATACAGAGCTTAGTACATCCTGACCAATAGCTTGCTCCTTAACAGCATCGGCAAATGATTTTGCTGTTTTGTAGCTCACATCGGCATCTAGCAACGCCCTGCGAATCTCTTTTGAAGTTTCGGCCACATTCACCTCGGTGATCTGACCTTGTCCTTTCAATACCTTAAACGCCCGGTCTAACTTATCTGATAAATTCTCAAACATAATTTCTCTGGAATGTGTGCAAAATTAAGCATATTGGAAAGGCCTTCAAAAGACCTAAATGCTTTATTTAGCTTGATTTCTTACATTCTTTCAGGCACGCGAATACCAAGCATTCCCATACCTCTATCAATTACAGCTGCCGTTAATTCACATAATGCCAAACGGAACTGCTTTACGCTCTCCTCTTCTTCTTTGATCAAAGGAGGTGTGTTTTGATAGAAGTGATTGAAATCCTTTACCAAAGCAAAAAGATAATTCGCCAAATGAGCAGGACTCAATTGCTCAGCAGCTTCTTTGATAATTTCAGGAAACTGCAACAAAGCTTTTACAACACTGCGATCTTCTTCTCCCAATTCAATTAATGAATTGCCTGTTTTGATATCTGCGGTACCAACCTTTCTCAAGATCGATTTGATCCTTGCGTGAGTATACTGAATGAACGGTCCGGTATTCCCATTAAAATCAATAGACTCCTCAGGATTAAAGAGCATATTCTTTTTTGGATCCACTTTTAGAATGAAGTATTTCAATGCCCCAAGACCAATGGTTTGGAAAAGCTCATTTTGTTCTTCTTCATTGAGCTCATCGATCTTTCCCAACTCTCTTGAAGTCTTTGCAGCCGTCTCTTCCATTTCTCTCATGATGTCATCGGCATCTACTACAGTGCCCTCTCTCGATTTCATCTTGCCACTTGGAAGGTCTACCATTCCATAAGAGAGGTGATTGATCCCATCTGCCCAGCTGTATCCCATTTTTTGGAGGATTAGTTTTAAGACTTTAAAGTGATAATCCTGCTCATTTCCCACTACATAGTGGTAGTGATCACAATGGAATTCCTCTTCACGAAGCATAGCAGTGCCAATATCCTGCGTCATGTAAACGGAAGTACCATCGGCGCGAAGCAAGATCTTATTATCCAATCCTTCCTTCTCTAAACTCACCCAGAAAGAGCCATCATCCTTTCGAAAGAAATCAGGCTTATTCTCAAATTCCAATACTTTATCCCTACCTACCAAATAGGTATCAGATTCATAATAAAGCTTATCGAATGAAGTGCCTATATGATCGTATGTGGCATCAAAACCCTGATAAACCCATTCGTTCATCATTTTCCACAAAGCCACAACTTCTTCTTCTCCTCTCTCCCAATCTTGAAGCATTTTTCTAGCCTCCAAAAGCAGCGGAGCCTTTTGTTCAGCTTCTTCTTTGTCGACACCCTGCTCTACAAGCTCGGTAATCTCTTCTTTATACTTCTTATCGAAGATCACATAGTATTTACCTACCAAATGATCTCCCTTCATACCGCTTGACTCAGGTGTTTCCCTTTCGCCAAACTTTTGCCAAGCCAACATCGATTTGCAAATGTGTATTCCTCTATCGTTGATGATCTGCACATTATAGACTTCGCTACCTGCGGCCTTTAGAATTCTACTTAGAGAATCTCCTAGGAAGATATTTCTCAAATGACCAAGATGCAGGGGTTTGTTGGTATTTGGTGATGCAAACTCCACCATTTGCTTTGGTCCGTCTTTGGCTGTATTGATCCCAAAGCTTCCTTTTTCCTCTAGGGCATTGACAATTGCTTCTTGCCAATACTCGTCTGAGATACTAAGATTGAGAAAACCCTTTACCACATTGAAATCGACCACCAAATTAGACTTCTCAATGATCTGCTGACCAATTGCTTCTGCAGTGACCTCCGGAGAGGTTTTTGAGTATCTAGTCAATGGAAAAACAACAAGTGTTATATCTCCTTTGAATTCTTTTCTGGTAGATTGGAATTGAAGATCATCATTGAAAGATTCAAGACTGAAGGCTTCTTGGATTATTTCCTTTAAGCTCTTTTCTAGTTTGGTTTCTAGCTGCTTCATCAAATTGCGTATTCGCTAAGTTTAGGGCTAATGCCCTCCAATATTCTAAAGGCAGTTTCTGCCATATGGTTTCCCTTATTATCGAGTATAGGATTCACCTCTACCATCTCAAAACAGCACACTTTCTTGCTCTTTTCAATCAGGTTTTCAATTAATTCTTGTGCTTCTTCAGGACTAAAACCATTCTTAACTGGAGTTCCAGTACCATAGCTGACAATATCTGGATCCATGCTGTCCACATCAAAGGAGATATAGATCAAATCACAATTTGCCAAGCGCTCAAGTCCTTTTTCAGCAGTTGCTGCAATTCCATTGGCCCTGCATTCAGCCACAGTGAAGTTGACTATTTGATTCTTCTGCATTAATTCCTCTTCAGGACTCTCAGTATCTCTAACACCATAGAAAATAAGATCATTGGGATCCAGTTTGGGCTGAATTCCGCCAATTGATTTCATCTGCTCCCATTTTTCAAGGGCCTTTTCAGAAGGCTCAGCAACTTTAGACTCTAAATTATCCTCTGATAATGCAGTAGCAAGTGGCATTCCATGAACATTACCACTAGGAGAGGTAAAAGGAGAATGTAGATCTGCATGTGCGTCGATCCAGATCACACCTAAGCGCTTATCTGGATATGCCTTTTTAATGCCTGCAATAGTTCCACCTGCAGAAGCATGATCTGCTGCCAAGACCAAAGGGAAGGCCTTTTGCTTGATAGTGGATTCCACCGCATTTGCAACTCTTTCATACACTTTGGCAATACCGGAAATGCGGATTGCGGTTGGTGTTGAATTCGTTTGGAATAATAAATGGTTTTCGTCTTCAATACGCTGAGAAGGGATCTTGGCAAAAAAGTCACTACTCAAATTCAATGAGGCTATTTTCAATGCATCAATACCCAAACTGGCACCTCTGGTTCCAGCTCCAATCTCAGAGCAATTCTCTATGACCCTCAATTCTTTCACTGTGATTTTTTATGCGGCAAAAGTAAGCACAATAGCCAGTAGTCTAAAGTTTGTATGGCAATCTACATTTTGGAAAAATGGATTTTAATCTACGATACTTCAGTGTTTATCGACACATATACCAATTTCGTCTAGCTCTGCTGAATAGTTCCTATTTTTGTAATGTTTATGCAATGAACTTTTCGTTAAGTTTATAAGATGCCTAGCGTGCTAACCAATAAGAGGCCACATTTTCTTGCTATTGCTTTCCTACTCCTGTTAAGCTCTTGTACTGAAGGAATATTCAAGAGTGGATTAAAAGAAGGCGTTATCGAGTATAAGGTAAGTTATCCTGACCTATCAGATGATCATGATATGATGGATCTATTGCCCAAAAAGATGCAGTGCTCCTTTAAAAAAGGAGAGTATAGAAATGAAATCACTGCAGGGATGGGCTTATTCAAATCAGCTATAGTTTATCAAGAAGGTGAGAAGAGGTTGTACCATACGGTGAAATTGCTCAACACTAAGATTTACGCAGAATTAGCTGATGGTGATCTTCAATCTTTAAATGAAGGCTTTCTCGAACTTGAATTCGAAGAAACTGGCAACAGTAAGCTCATCGCTGGATATGAATGTAAAGAGGTAAGTGTAGTTGTACCCGGCGATAGCAGCTGGACATTCAATCTGTTCTATACGGATGAAATCAATATTCCCAATTTCAATTATCGCAACCCTTTTGAAGGCTTAGATGGAGTACTTATGGAGTACGACATTCTCACTAACAACCTTCATATGCATTTTGAAGCAACAAAGGTCTTGGAAAAGGAAGTTGATTCAGAAGAGATCAAGATCAGTGAGGATTACGAGCAAGTCTCATCTAAAAAGCTTCGCGAGCAATTGGAATCCATCTTCGATAAGGTACGATAGTTGTATACCTTTCTGTAATTTTCATACTTCTAGCGAAAAGCTAAAATCTAAAACACATCAAAATGAAGATCAAATTATTAATTCTTTCAATCATCATTAGCAGTAGCCTTATGGCTCAGGACTTTCAGGGAATGATCACATACAAATTAAGTTATGAGTTACCTGGTGATCTGCAAGCAATGGCCAGCATACTCCCTAGCAAAACCATAATGATGTATAGAGATAATGTCTCAAAATCAGTAACCGACAATGAGGCTACTGGAGGCACTACAATCGTTTATACTGATAATGAAACTGGAGAAACCCTTATGCTAATGAATACTGGTAAAGATAAATTTGCCATCAAAAACAACTTTAAAGAATCTGAAGAAGGTACTCCAGAATACAAAAAAACTGGAGAGAAAAAAGAAATTGCCGGCTATAGCTGCGAAGTAGCAGAAACAGAGTATGAAGGCACGATCATCCAAGTTTGTTATACGAAAGAATTACCGAGCATCCACACTGAAAACTCAAGTGGATTGGAAGGTTTTCCACTTGAAATTGTGATCGAAAATGAGCAAATGACTCGTACTCAGGTGGTAGTTGATATTCAAGAAGGAGCAATAGAGGAGTTAACTTTAGAAATTCCAGATGGATACCAATTATTCACCAAAGAAGAGTGGTTGAAGAAAATGCAAGCGGGAATGTCTATCGGAATGTAAAAATCCCTTTGTTAATAACTATTAGAAAGCCGTTTCACCCTTGCCTGAAACGGCTTTATTTTTGTCAGATACCGCCCAAAATGGCAACGGCCGAATGGTAAAAAATCGCTTTAAGTCTGAATCTGATACTGAGCCAAGAAAGAAGAGCGCGAAATCTTCAGGCAAAAAGAAAGGTAAAGGCCTTTCTCTAAATAAATGGTCTGAGCGCTTCGACTCACAAAAGAATCGTCAGGTCTTTGGTTTAGCCCTGATCCTCTTCTCTGTCTATCTTCTCATAGCCTTTGTAAGTTATCTCTTTACATGGAAGATAGACCAAAGTAAAGTTGAATTGTCATTGATCGAGTTCTTATTCGACTCGGATGTGCAGGTAGAAAACTGGCTTGGTAAGCTTGGAGCGATCACTTCTCACCTATTCATATACAAATGGTTTGGGATTGCTTCCTTCGTCTTTGTATTCCTATTCTTCCTATTTGGTTTTAAGGTTCTTTTCAAATTCAGCCTTCTACCTCTTTTGAGAAGCTTGAAGGTGAGCTTCTTTGCGCTGATCTGGAGCTCGATCTTCTTTGCCTTTTTCTTTGCCGACAGTCTGTATTATTTAGGTGGTGCCTTTGGATATGAGGTTGACCAATACCTAGAAGGGATATTGGGTGTTATGGGTACGGGACTATTGATCTTCTTCTCCTTAACTGTATTTCTTATAGTCACCTTCAATGCAGGAGAATATTTGAAACAGGCCTTTGCTTTCTTGAGAAAACTAGGCGACAAAGAAGATGAGGATAGTCCTTTTGATCAGGAAGAAGATTTAGATGATAAATCAGAAATCGGAAATCAGAAATCAGAAATTGAAGACGAAGACACAACAGCTCCTGAGGAAAGTGAGGAATTAGCAGAAGAAAACACAGCGATAGAGTTAGATATTTCTGAAACTGACGAAAAAGATGAACGGACTCAAGCCTCACACTCGAACCATGAGGAAGTAAATAATGATAATAAGTCTGAAGTAATAGAAGAAGACGATTCAGATAAAAAGTCAGATGAAAAGGAAATCGGACTCGAGATTGAAGAGCCTGTAGAGAAAGAGACCGTACTTTCAGAAGCTGAACTGGACAGTAGAGTTGCAGAATTTGGTGAATTCGATCCCACATTAGAGCTTTCCGATTATAAGATGCCGGGACTGGATCTGTTGAAGGATCATGGGGATGGACAGATCAAGGTCAATAAAGAAGAGCTTGAAGCGAATAAGGACAGGATTGTAAATACCCTTGAGAACTACAATATCAAGATCCAAACGATCAAAGCGACTATTGGTCCAACTGTCACACTCTATGAGATCGTTCCAGCTCCAGGGGTGCGAATTTCCAAGATCAAAAACTTAGAAGATGATATTGCTCTGAGTTTAGCTGCATTGGGAATTCGAATCATTGCCCCAATTCCGGGTAAGGGAACCATTGGTATTGAAGTGCCTAATCAGAATCCTGATGTGGTTTCCATGAAAACCGTGATCGCCTCGGAAAAATTCCAGAATGCAAAATTCGATCTACCAGTAGTGATTGGTAAAACGATTTCAAATGAGACCTATGCATTTGATCTGGCAAAAATGCCTCACTTACTTATGGCAGGTGCTACTGGACAAGGTAAATCGGTTGGTTTGAATGCCATCCTCACCTCCCTACTCTATAAAAAACATCCGGCCCAACTGAAATTCGTATTAGTTGACCCGAAGAAGGTTGAACTTACCCTTTTCAATAAGATCGAAAGGCATTTTCTGGCCAAATTGCCCGATACTGAGGAAGCGATCATTACCGACAATCAAAAGGTGATCAATACCTTGAATTCTCTTTGCATTGAGATGGATGACCGCTATGAGCTATTGAAGTCTGCATATGTGAGGAACATTAAAGAATACAATGCCAAGTTCATTGCTAGAAAGCTCAATCCTGAAAAAGGTCATAAATACCTCCCCTATATCGTATTGGTGATTGATGAGTTTGCCGATTTGATCATGACAGCCGGTAAAGAGGTGGAGCAACCTATTGCTCGATTGGCTCAATTGGCAAGGGCAATCGGTATTCATTTGATCATTGCTACTCAAAGACCATCCACCAATATCATCACTGGTTCAATCAAAGCAAACTTCCCGGCTAGAGTAGCATTTAGAGTAACTTCGGGAATTGATTCCAGAACTATTTTGGATTCAGGTGGGGCAGAACAACTGATTGGTAGAGGAGATATGCTTTTGTCTACCGGAAGTGATCTGATCCGACTACAATGTGCTTTTGTAGATACTCCGGAGGTAGAGGATCTAACCGAGTTCATCGGCTCTCAAAGAGCTTATCCAGATGCACATCTGCTACCTGAATATTCTGGAGAAGACGGGAATGTAAGCGGAGAAGTTGATCTATCTGATAGGGATGCACTTTTTGAAGAAGCTGCCCGAGTTATTGTGCAACATCAGCAAGGATCCGCATCTTTGTTGCAAAGAAGACTTAAATTAGGCTACAATAGAGCAGGCCGAATCATCGATCAGCTTGAAGCTGCTGGTATCATTGGTCCATTCGAAGGATCCAAGGCCAGGCAAGTACTTATAGCTGATGAAATGAGTTTGGAACAGTTATTGAAAGACGTCGACAACAACAATTAAGAACATGAAAATTCTACAACTATTACTGATTAGCATTCTAGTTCCAACCGGCTTATTCGCCCAGGATGCAAAAGCAAAAGCCATACTTGATGAGCTTAGTAAAAACACCAAGTCGTACAGCAGCATGGAAGCTCAGTTCGAGTATCAAATGCTCAACAAAGCTGATGATATTGATGAAAAGCAAGAAGGGAAGTTATTGAGTAAGGGAGCCAAGTACAGATTGAATATTGCAGGTCAGGTAGTGCTTTCAGATGGAAAGACCGTATGGACAGTTTTAACGGATGCAGAAGAGGTTCAAGTAAATGATGTACCTGAAGAGGATGATTCAGGAGAGTTTATAAGTCCATCGAATATTTTGAATCTATGGGAGAAAGGATTCAAGTACAAATATGATAGCGAGACGAATTTGGATGGAAAGGCCGTGGATGTGATCAATTTATATCCGATCGAGGCTAAAGAGAAGAGCTTTCATACGATCAAGCTCTATATCAATAAAGACAGAAGTGGTGTGTTGAGAATAGAGATCAAGGGAAAGGATGGTACTGACTACATTTATACTATCAAGAACTTTAAAGTGAATCAAACGGTGACCGACCAGAAGTTTGTATTCTCTGCCGAAGAATTTCCAAACTTTGATGTGATCGATCTCCGTTGATTCGGGAAGGGTTCTTACAAGCTAGCCAATGATCCATTTGGTATATCTTTTAGTTTAACTTTTTTCAGGTGTCTGCTTTTAATGGTTGATTCTCCAATCGTAAATGATATGGGGAACGCTTTTCCCTGAGAGTTATAGATATACCCTTTTAGTTTATTGTCGCTGTTTCTTACGAAGTTGAACTTTACTTGTCCTTCTTCCCAGTATGGATTATCGGCAGATACTACCACTCCAATGAAATCATGACCTTTCTCATCGTTCTTGATCAAGGCGATCAAATAACGACCGTCTCTAGATCTGTAGATTCCCTCTAGAGAATCAGGATCTCCTTCGTGTAGGTATTTTCCAAACTGGTTTACATCTAATAATACTTTCTGTTCTTTCTTTATGGTTTTCAGGTTTTTGGTTCCTGAAGCCGAGGCAACTGAACTGAAGAGCATCAAGCAGCTCAAAAGCACGGCTAATGGTTTGAAGGTTTTCATGGTTATTTAGTTTAATTGGTTTTAAATTGAATTACGAAGCAAATGTATAATGAGATATAGTATTATGCATAGCATAGTAGTATAAGTGGTATTAAGATTTCTTTAACATTTCCCATTTATAGGGGCTTCGAGAGGTTTTACTTTTAAAATAAATTGATGAACGGTATGCCGATTTGATTGCTTAATGGCATTTTAAAGTGGGACGGATTAGGGCCTTATTTGTTACTAAAGCCTTTCTGAAGTGTTAAGAAAGCTAGTGTTAGTAAGGAATGTAGAGTAAAATCAGAAATCGGAAATCAGAGATGGAGTTGTGAGACTTAAAAAATTTGAGTGAATAATAAACTATCACGCGGACAACATGTCAGCGCGAGCGATAGAGAAACAATTTCTGATTTCAGATTTCTGATCTAGTCTAACTCTAGCACACTCTAGTGCACTCTCACTAGCTTATAATTCTCGTACTTCAACAGATAAACCGAATGGTTTTCGAAGCCGCTTTCCAAGCCTGTTTTGAAGAAATCGAACTTTCTACTGAGGAATTCATCTTGGTAATCAAGGAACATTGGTTCGAAATTGAGGCCATAGTCGTTCATAAGACTCATGTAATACATACCCACATCATATCCCAAGATCGAGAATTCCTCTGCAGGTAACTCATATGACTTCTTATACATCTTGCAGAATCGCTTGATGCTTGGTGATTCGTAATCTAAACGCTCTGTACTTACCAAATGCACATTGAGCAAGTGCAAGTACTCTACATCTATATTATCAAAGCCTTCCCAGTCTTCTAGACCAATGACAGTTACATCATAGTCTTCTAGCATTCTGAGCTTCGTCATTATTTGAGTGACGAAAGGCTGATTGTTACTAGGTACTACAACTATATTCTCTTTAGTACTATCTAGCTTTTGTTCTATATCCGATTCCTTAGGATCCCACATCATTTCTTTGAGAACTGAATGGACTTTAGAAGTGGTATCTTCAAACATATAATCAACATCAACAGCCTCTCTGTAGCTCTTCTGAATCATCTCAGCCATACTGCGTTCTTTCATATGGTCTGGATAAACCATCAGCAAATTAGACTCTGAAAGTGTGTCGGCTAGATACTTACCTAGGAAGTTCAATAATACCGGATCAGAAGAGATCACTTTACTTACGTAGGCATTCCCTAATAGGATCTTATTGCTCTGCTTTACCGGTGATACGATGTTGACTCTTTTCTGCTTGGCATAATCAGCCATGATCACAAACTCATCAAAGTAGAGTGGTCCTACGAACAAGTCGGTACCCACAAATGAAGAATCTTTTATCATCTTCTTCAACTTTGCAGTATCATTCGCTGTATCGTATACCTTCAACTTGAGGTTTAAACCCTGCTTAGTAATTGAATCTGCCGCTAGCTTGAAGCCATTATAGAAATCTATAGCATATTGGGATCTGGCATATAGTTTTTGATAGATACGTTCACTTGTTCTGCCGCTAGTATCCATTGCCCTATCTAATTCATCTAGATAGAAGGGCAACAATAGACTTATGGTATATGACTCCTTAAATGCCGTACTGTCGAATTTTGCTCCACCAACTATGGTATCCTTATACTTCTTCAGTATTGGGAGATTGATCAACTGATCTACTTTCAATCCTTCAGGAAGCCCGTTATTCACTGCCTTGATAGAATCAATACTCACATTATACGCCTTGGATAGTGAGTATAAAGTCTCTTTTGGCATGACTCTGTGAGTGAGGTACGGACTAGCAGCTGTAGGGTCAACGTACTCATCCATTGATGGCTCATCGGATTTGATCTTAGCTACAGGAATCTTGAGCTTCATGCCCTTCTTCAAACCACCTTCTTCCACATCAGGGTTTGCTGCTAAAATGTCTTGAATGTCAACATTGTACTCTTTTGCAATTGAATAGAGGGTGTTCTTTCTACCAACTTCATGAATGATGTAGTTGCCATCTGAGTGTTCTTGATCCTCTTTGAGAATCTCAATAGCTTTTACCGGAATCTTCAAGGTATCGCCAATGCGCATTCCATTCCAGATCTCTTCATTTGCCGCTTTGAGATCATTAATAGCTATACCGTATTTCTTGCTTATTGAATAAAGGGTGTTGCCCTTCTCAATTGCATGGAGATAAAAAGACTCCCCATTGATCATTACAGGATCACCCAGACTATCGCTTTGCACTTCCTGAGCCTGGGCATTAACGATCAGACATAGAAAAGTGGTAATAAAAAGAAACTGTTTCAACATACTATTCCCATTCAATGGTGGCCGGTGGCTTACTGCTAATATCGTAAACAACGCGATTTACACCACGAACCTTATTGATGATCTTATTCGATGTTTTGGCTAAAAACTCATATGGCAAGTGACACCAATCAGCCGTCATCCCATCTGTAGAGCTTACAGCTCTCAAGGCTACAGCATTTTCGTATGTGCGTTCATCACCCATCACTCCTACTGAGTTAACCGGAAGCAAGATTGCTCCTGCTTGCCAAACATCATCGTACAAGCCTTCATCTTTAAGGCCCTGTATAAAGATATGGTCAACCTCTTGCAATATACGTACCCTTTCTGCAGAAACCTCACCTAAAATTCTAATTGCCAGTCCAGGACCGGGAAAAGGATGCCTTCCTAGCAAGTCATTGGGCAAACCGAGCGACTTCCCAACTCTTCTTACTTCATCTTTAAAAAGTAAGCGCAAAGGCTCAATTACCTTGAGTTTCATATAATCGGGCAAACCGCCCACATTGTGATGCGATTTAATAGTAGCTGATGGTCCGCCTGTAGCCGAAACAGATTCGATCACATCTGGATAGATGGTTCCTTGTCCGAGCCATTTCACATCCTTGATCTCATGTGCTTCATCATCAAAGACGTCAATAAAGGTATTCCCAATAGCTTTTCGCTTTAATTCTGGGTCTTCTTTGTCTTTAAGGGCCTCTAAGAACCTTGATTTAGCATCAACACCTTTAATATTCAGACCTAGATCTTCATATTGATGTAGTACCGACTCAAATTCATTCTTTCTCAAGAGTCCATTATCTACGAATATGCAATACAGATTCTTGCCGATTGCCTTATGAAGAAGGATAGCAGCCACAGAGGAATCTACTCCCCCGCTCAAGCCAAGCACCACTTTATCGTCTTTTAGAGTGTCTTTGAGGCTTGCAATCGTTTCTTCTGCAAAGGCAGCCGGTGTCCAGTCTTGCTTGCAGCCACAGATATTCACCACAAAGTTCTTGAGCAGTTCAAGTCCGTCTGTAGAATGGTACACCTCCGGGTGGAATTGGATTCCATAAGTATCTTCCCCTTTGATATGGAATGCAGCCACTTTTACATCATCAGTGCTGGCAATAAGGTCATAATTATCAGGAACAGTTTGAATGGTATCGCCATGCGACATCCAAACCTGTGATCTCATTGGCACATTCTGCATCAAAGCAGAATTGGAATCCACAAAAGAAAGGTTAGCTCTACCATACTCTCTTGTATCAGAAGGCTCTACCCTACCACCAAAAGAATGAGATAGCATTTGGGCACCATAACAAACACCAAGTAAAGGTAATTTGCTCTTGATCTCATCAAGGTCTAGCTGAGGAGCATTTTCATCCAGTACAGAAAATGGCGAGCCTGAAAGGATAACTCCTTTCACGCTGCTATCAATTTTGGGAATATGATGAAACGGATGGATTTCTGAGTAAATATTTAACTCCCTCACTCTTCGGCCAATAAGCTGCGTGTACTGTGATCCGAAGTCGATGATGATGATCTTTTCTTGCATCCGGCAAAGATAGAACTATTGAAAAATTGTGGCAGAGCCATTTCAGGGAAATTTTAACAAGCTTTTTAAACGAAAAAACCCCGACTAGGTCGGGGTTCCTTTCATCAATTATTAAGCGAACTTATCTTACAATAAGCTTTCCACTTTCAATAGCTGTATTCGTTCTGAACTCGATCATATACACTCCGGCAGGAAGTGAAGACAGATCAATGTTTGTAAAACGATTGCTAATTCTTTCTCTCACTACTGTTCTTCCATCAATTGTTCTGATCATCATCTCAGGATTCTCATTTACATTGATATCCATTTCGATATTCAATTGATCATTAGCAGGATTAGGATACACATTGAAATTTGTCAAAGCTTTCACTGGATTCTCTTCCAGATCAGTTGAGATAGTCAATGGAATCATTGGTCCTCCAGAAGCAAGTGCAACCCATAGTCCGAATGCTGGACCGTTAGAGTTATTTGCTGGATTCACAAATCCTGAAGCTACTACTGTGATCGCAGAATCGGCAAGATTCAATGCTGCTAGAGGAACATCATATACAGCAACAAGGTTGTTGTTTGAATTCACTCTCACATCAATTTGATAATTCGCTGTAGCCAATTCCAAATATGGATTGAAATCAGTGTATGCCAAATTAGTTGCCAATGCACCTGCAGGAACAGAGATCTCATTTACATCAACCGCAGGAGCATCAGTAGCTCCGTGATAGATCAATACATCTGTGTTACCACTAGCATTTGCTACTTCTCTTGCACCCATCATCACATCAAGATCAAATGGAGTAGCTGGAGAATATCCAGATGGACTCACAATACCACTAGCTACAATCACATATGTACTATCAGCATCAAGAGTGAAAGTATACTGAGCAATAGCAGTAGTTGTATCTGTACTAGTTGAATCTGCTATACTTACTACAAATGGCACACCAGCTTGTGCTGTCACAAATGGTGAAGCAGTTCTGAATCTGAAGTTATCCAATAGAGGAGCATCATTCAACCATACATCAACCGCAGCAGCAGCATTATCAGCTGAGTTGTGAATTACTTGTACTCTTGCAGTTGGGATTGTAGCAGATGGCAAAGCCACTAGTGGACCACCAGCTGCAGTAGCGGCATACAATCCAAAAGCAGGACCATTATTATTAGCAGCAGGATTCAAAAATCCTGAAGCCAAAACAGTGATTGCTTCACCTCCAAGTCCTAAAGTACTCAATGGAGCCTGATATGCAGCAACAATAGCAGAATTGCTTTGGTTTCTAACTTCTAAAGTATAATCTGCTGTAGCCAATGGCAAGTACCCTTGGAATTCTCCATAAGAAATGTCATCTACCACTGTACCAGCAGGTACTGAACTTTCATAAGCATCTACAGTTGGAGCATCCGGAGATCCGTGATATACCAATGTATTTGTTGTCATCATTCCAGTTCCGCTTTCCAATGCTGGAGTGAAAACATCCAAGCCAAATGGCTGCGGATTTGCAAATCCGGAACCAATAGTACCATTAGCAACAACGATAAAAGTATCGTTGGCTGTTAGGGTAACTGATTGAAAGAAGACAGGATTTACTGTATCTGTACTTGTTTTTGGTTGAATTCTAACTTCGAATGAAGTTCCAGTAGTCACGAACGGACTAGCAGTTCTAAATGCGAAGTCGTCTAATAATAATGTGTTATCTACCCACACGTCTACGGTATCCGCTAATGGATCCGGTGAGTTGTGAATAATTTGTACTCTCGCATTTTGGGCGAACGATAATGCGCCTACAGCGAGCATTCCAATAGAGAGTAATAGTTTTTTCATGATTGATTGTTTAATGTTTTAAGTAAAACGTTAAACAACCAATATGGTTCAAACTTTGTAAAAAAAAATTTTAAATGTCTGCTATAAAGACTTTTAATGCAGGTCCTTTTAACCAAACATCAGTGAATGAATCTTCACTCTTCCTATTCATTTGAATACTAAGTGGACCTCCTTTGGTATAAACTGGAACCTCTGAAAGATGTAAGCCATCTTTTTGGACATAGGCAATTGCCGCGGCGGTTACACCAGTTCCGCATGAATAGGTTTCGTCTTCCACTCCTCTTTCATAGGTTCGCACAGATATTCCCTCTTCGTGGATCTCTACAAAATTCACATTCACTCCATCCGCCTTAAAGCGATCTGAATACCTAATCTTCTTACCCTCATTGTAGATATCATAATTATCAAGATCCTCTACAAACCTTATGTAATGTGGTGAGCCGGTATTGATCAACCAATCATCCCCTATTTGCTCTATGCGATCTGCGCCTACATCTGCCATATGCGTGGCATACCATTCACCATCTTTCTTCCCCTCATGAGTTCCATCGATTGCTATGAAGTCCGATCTATCTCGGATCATTCCCAACTCTCTGGCAAAGGCCTGTGCACAGCGACTCCCATTACCGCAGAAACTCTGACTGCCATCTGCATTATAATAGTCCATCTCGAAATCCAGTTCCGGATGATTTTTGATGATTATTAGTCCGTCGGCACCTATTCCAAATCTTCTATGGCACAATTTGGCTATTTCTTCGGCAGTAAAATGATAGTTATTCTCCCTACCATCGATCATGATGAAATCGTTTCCCGTACCCTGGTATTTACTAAAGCTAAAATTCATATATCTCAATGATGGCCTGACATACAGGCTTAACAAAATTTAACAGCGACAATCAAACAGAGCGCTAAAAATGGCGTTTTGTTTGCTGTAAAAGCATTCGTTAATAAGATTCAAAATTCCATAAACTAAAGCAGATGAAAAAATTGATAAACAGCTTCTTGATGGCAGCTCTCGGTGGAGCGGTCAGTTTAGGTGCTTACAAGTACCTTGAAGTAAATGAAGAACAAAGCCTAGAGAACACCGAATCAACTAACACTCAGCTAGTCAATTTGATCAGCAGCAATCCGGAAAATGCCATTGATTATGTGACTGCTGCCGAAATGACAGTGAACGGAGTGGTGCACGTAAAAACCGAAGGTACCATTGAATACAAACAGAGGGCTTTTGATCCGTTCAGACATTTCTTCTATGGGAATGGAAATATTGAAAAGGAATACTCTCAGCCAATCAAAGGTGCGGGATCAGGAGTGATCATTAGTGAAGATGGTTATTTGGTGACCAATAATCACGTGATCGAAAATGCCGATAAGATCAAAGTAACCCTCAACAATAAAAAAAGCTATAATGCAGAATTGGTGGGTAGCGACCCTGCCACCGATCTTGCAGTGCTCAAAATTGAAGAAGATGGCTTGCCACATTTGGATTTTGGAAATTCAGATGACTTGCATATTGGCGAATGGGTGCTAGCAGTAGGTAATCCATTCAACCTCACTTCAACTGTAACTGCCGGAATCGTTTCAGCAAAAGGAAGAGATATCAATATCCTTTCTAATGATCCATATACTGGCCTGTCGTCTATTGAGTCATTCATACAAACCGATGCAGCAGTGAATCCTGGAAATAGCGGTGGAGCATTAGTAAACACCAAAGGTGAATTGATCGGTATTAATGCCGCAATCAAATCAAACACAGGTTCATTTGCAGGATACTCTTTTGCCATTCCCGCCAACATAGCCAAGAAAGTTGTGGGCGACCTTATTGAATATGGCAGTGTACAACGTGCTTTCATAGGCATCAATATTCGAGATATCGATGAGGAATTGGCGAATGAGTTGGAGATCAATGACCTCAACGGAGTCTATGTAAGTGGGCTTTCGCCAAATGGTTCTGCAAAAGATGCGGGAATCAAGGAAGGAGATATTGTGAAAAAGGTCGAAGGATTCGAAATTCGCAATGTGAATGAACTCCAAGCTAAGATCGGAGAGTTTCGTCCGGGCGACAAGATCAATGTAACCCTAAAAAGAGATGGCCAATTCCTCAGCAAGACAGTTACGCTCAAAAACCTGGAAGGTAGCACATCCATTCTGGTAGATGATCATCTTGATCTACTAAAGAGCCTTGGAGCTAAATTCGCCGACCTCAGCGATGAGGAAAAAGAAAAATTGGGAATTGATAATGGTGTAAAGGTGGAAGAATTATTCCCAGGTAAGTTGAGAACTACGGGAATGTCTGATGGATTTGTGATCACCTCTATCGACAACCAGCCAATAAAGGATCGCGAAGACCTTCTCAACACCCTTCAAGAAAAACAAGGTGGTATACTAATTCAAGGCCTTTATGAGAAAGGAAGAATGGTATACTATGGATTGGGAATGAAGTAGTGAATGAAGATTGAATCTAGGAAGGCCTTCTCAATTTTGAGAGGGCCTTTTTTTTGATTTCAACTTTAATTTACTGTTAAAATTCACGAAATTTGCCGACCTAAAATATATGCCCTCACCTTATTTATAATCTATGGAAAAGCAAGGAGTTATTGCTACTGAATTTGAATCTGAATTGAACAATTGGGTTGATCAGGAAAAGAAAGCGGTTAGTCTCATCAATACCATGGGAAAACTACTTTTTGATCGTTCAATCGAATTGGTGCTTTTTAGAAATCAATTGGTGGATCAGAGAGTTTCTGAGATCCTAAAATTACATCGCAACGCACAAAACTATACTAACCGTCCGGTTAGTATTTACGATACCGCAGCTCTTGCTAAGGAGCTATTGGAAATTGACCTTGCGCCATCTAAGATCGATATTGGGAAATTGGCCAATGAGTGGCTTAAAGAGGAAGAGAATTTCTCCAATCGCAAAGAATTCTTGATCGCTAAATTGGAAGGCCTAATTGGTCTTGATAAAAGAAATTTGGAGCCTAAAGACGTAGTGCTTTACGGTTTTGGTAGAATCGGTAGAATTGCAGCCAGAGAGTTGATCAAACAAGCTGGTAAAGGACAGCAATTGAGATTGAGAGCTATTGTTACTCGTAATGATGATGAAGTAGCTTTGGAAAAGAGAGCTGCTCTTTTGAGAAACGATTCTGTTCACGGTACATTCAATGGAACTGTTGAAGTAGATACCAAAGAGCGTACGATGAACATCAACGGACAAATTGTGCATATGATCAATGCCAATAACCCTGAAGATGTAGATTATACAGCATATGGAATCAACAATGCACTTGTTATCGATAACACTGGTGTTTTTACCAATAGAGAAGCATTGGGCAGACATCTGAAGTCGAAAGGTGTTAGCAAAGTGATTCTTACCGCTCCAGGTAAAGAAGTACCGAACATCGTTTACGGAGTAAACCACAAAGGTGATCTGGATATCGAGAAAGAAAATATCTTCTCAGCAGCTTCTTGTACTACCAATGCCATTGTGCCACCATTGAAGGTGATCGAAGACAATTTAGGTGTAGTGAAAGGACATATTGAAACAGTTCACGCCTATACCAACGATCAGAACTTACTTGACAATATGCACAAGAAGACGCGTAGAGGTAGATCTGCAGCTATTAATATGGTGATCACCGAAACTGGTGCGGGTAGAGCTGTAACAAAAGTGATTCCTTCTTTGGAAAATAAACTTACTGCCAATGCAGTTCGTGTCCCTACTCCAAACGGTTCATTGGCAATCATGAACCTCACAGTTGGAAGAGAAACTTCTTTGGAAGAAGTAAACTCGCTATTGAGAGGTGCAGCTTTGGAAGGGGATCTAGTAAATCAGATCTTCTACTCTACAGATGCCGAAACGGTTTCCTCAGACATCATTGGCAACACTTGTTGTTCAGTATATGATGCTCCTGCAACTTTGATCTCACCAGACAAGAAGAATATTGTACTTTATGTATGGTATGATAATGAGTTTGGATATACCAAGCAGGTTATTCGTCTTGCGAAGTATGTTGCGCAAGTGAGAAGGTTGATTTATTATTAATCAAGACGAGGACGAGGACGAGGACGTCTTAATTCATATAAAAAAGCCCCTTTGAGTATTCGAAGGGGCTTTTTGTTTTTAGAATAACTTTTCCTGGCTGGGTCACAGAGTCTCGACTTCGTCGAGGCACACAGAGAAGGCACAGAGGTCCACTGAGTCTCCCCTGTGGTTCCCAATGAGCCAACTATTTCCAGTTTTTCTCAAACTCCAAAACTGTCTTTTCAATAATGCTCACACAATCCAACAGTTGCTCTTCTGTCATGATGAGCGGTGGGGCGAAGCGGATGATATTACCATGAGTAGGTTTGGCGAGTAATCCATTATCTCTTAAGGCCACACAAATATCCCAGGCGGTGCTGCTATCTTCTGAGTCGTTGATCACAATGGCATTGAGCAATCCGTTTCCTCTTACAAGATTTACCAAATCCGACTTATCGACCAATTTCTGTACTTC
>PALM01000023.1 GCA_002706365.1 Flavobacteriales bacterium
AGAGCCTAGAACCGAGAGCCTAGAACCGAGAGCCTAGAACCGAGAGCCTAGAACCGAGAGCCTAGAACCGAGAGCCTAGAACCTAGACTATTATCTGCGCTTATCTGCGAGATCTGCGGGAACAATAGAACGATACCTTATTTCTCTCGTTGACCTGCCTGCCGGCAAAGGCAGATTTCGCGGATTTATGCAGATTCTACTTTTACATGATCAGTACTCAGTAATACTTCAAGTATTTCAAGCGCCGTGCTGAGCCTGTCGAAGTATCGAAGGACTAGTCTCCACATTTCCGATATCCCATCTCCAAAATTCAAATTTCCCAGTATTTTCCTTGGTTTGGGGGCTATTTATCCTTATATTATAGTGTAATCAAATCAAAGCTTTAAGGCTGTTTTCCGTTGGTGGAATTATGAACAACTTTAAAGTAAAATTTTAAAAAGAAAGAACATTATGATAAACGCTATAGAAGAACAAATCAAAGGAAATTGGAATCAGATCAAAGGAAAACTCAAAGAGGAATATGCTGAACTTTCTGAAGACGATCTAGTCTTTGAAGAAGGTAAAACTGATCAGCTGATCGGAAAAATCCAAGAGAAAACAGGTAAGACCAAACTAGAAATTCAAGAGTTCATAGACGAGATCTAATTGATCATTGCCAATCAAACCGTCCCCAAATATTAATAACGAATTAAAATTAGGAGAATATGATTGATCAAGATGATAAGAAAGTAGCCATTCTGGCTACCGATGGATTTGAGGAATCTGAATTAATAGAACCCATGCTTGCTTTGCAAAATGCAGGCATCCAATGCCATGTAGTTTCCACAGATACCGAAAGGAATAGCATTAAAAGTTGGAAGGATGGCAATTGGGGGAAAGATATCAAAGTGGATAAACATCTGAGAAATATTAAGCACGACGACTATAATGCGTTGATGCTTCCAGGTGGAGTTATTAATCCCGACAAACTTAGGAGAGAAGATGAGGCAGTTAACTTTGTAAGAGATTTCTTTGCAGCTCATAAACCAGTAGCGGCGATTTGCCACGGTCCACAAATTCTGATTGAAGCAGATGTTGTTGATGGAAGAAAGCTGACTTCCTTTCATTCCATTAAGAAGGACTTGAAAAATGCTGGTGCCAATTGGGTAGATGAAGAAGTCGTAGTCGACCAAGGCCTAGTGAGCAGTAGGAATCCAAATGACCTCCCCGCATTCAACTCTAAGTTGATCGAAGAGGTTATGGAAGGCAAGCATGCGGAGCAAACCGTATAGTTAATACTCAAATCAAATCCTATTGCAGGAGACGCCCACCGAAAGGTGGGTTTTTTTGTGGAGTATGGAGTATGGAGTATGGAGTATGGTGCTTGGTATAAATAAGATTAATAGCCATTAATCAGCTAATCGTGAGTTCCCGCTGATTGTGCAGAAAATTGAAGGCTAATTCAATGAGCCCAATCTTAGATCCCGCTGATTGAATTCATTATCCAAATCCCTCATTCATCATTTCTGATCTCTGATTTCCGATTTATATGTTTACTATCGTAATTCATGGAATTTGATATTCACCCCCTCGACCTATTCATCTTTGTAATTTATCTATGCGGAATGCTCGCTGTTGGCATGTACTTCGCCAAGCGAAATAAGTCGAATGATGAGTACTATGTGGGCGGTAGGGGCATGTCGGCCGGGCACATTGGCCTTTCTGTTGTTGCCACCGATGTAGGAGGTGGCTTCTCAATTGGTTTGGGTGGCCTGGGTTTCTTGATGGGTTTATCTGGCAGTTGGATGTTATTTACCGGACTTCTGGGTGCCTGGATCAGTTCAGTAATACTCATCCCAAAAGTCTATAAGGTGGCTAGGGACCATAAATTCCTCACTTTCCCTCAGGCTCTTGCTCATTATTACAATCCTAAAGTAGCTCTGGTAGCTGGTATCATCTCTCTAATCGGATATGCCGGCTTTTCTAGTTCTCAGATATTGGCTGGAGCAAAGCTCGCTTCGGCTACCTTCAGTTCTTTAGGAGTGAAGGAAGCCGTATTGATCATGGGTTTGATTGCGGTGATCTATACGGTAATAGGAGGTATGAAGGCCGTGATCTACACAGATACTGTGCAATGGATCATTTTAATGGTGGGATTGATCGGTATTGGTTTGCCAATCGCATATTATAAGATTGGTGGTTTTGAGGCCATTGCTTCAAGCGTGCCTAAGGAGTTTCTGAGATTGGATAATCTGTCGTTTGTCGACTTCTTGAATTGGCTGATCACCATTTTACCCATTTGGTTTGTGGGGATGACGCTCTATCAACGCATCTATGCAAGTAAAGACCAAAAGACTGCGGTTAAGGCCTGGAGAATTGCCGGACTCTTCGAATGGCCAATAATGGCATTTATGGGGATTGCATTAGGGCTCTTTGCTAGAGTAGCATTCGATCAGGGCATGTTTGCCGATCTGGGTTATGCCTCTAGCGATGGACTGGATGCTGAGCTAGGACTTCCACTGCTTTTGCGAAACATTCTGCCGATCGGATTGATGGGCTTGATGATGTCGGCTTACTTCTCTGCCATACTATCAACTGCCGATAGCTGCTTAATGGCTGCCTCAGGGAATTTCGTCACCGATATCTATGGTTATTTCAATTCGAGAGAGCAGGGCATTCGACTATCTCAATGGGTCACATTGATCATTGGTGCAGCTGCAATTTTGCTTGCTACTTTGATGCAAGATGTATTGGAGCTGATGCTCTATTCTTATGCATTCATGGTTTCCGGATTATTGATACCAGTTCTGGGAATGATCTTCGCCAAAAATCCCTCTCCAAAAGCAGCTATTGTAGCTATGATCGGTGGAGGTGGAACCACACTTGCTTTGATCCTAAGTGGTATTGATCTTCCTTTCGGACTCGATGAGAATTTCTTTGGGATCTTAGGTTCCGCTATCCTATTCCTCTTGGTCCAGAAAATCGATAAACAACATTAATCAATTGACACTTTCTATTTCATCCTATATTGCTTAAAATTAAGCTTATGAAAAGCCTTAAAGAGATTAGAAGACATCTACACGCCAATCCTGAAGTGTCGGGAAATGAGAGTGAGACCGCAAAATTCATTTATGATGAACTGAAAGAGAATTGCGATGCTGATGAACTGATACAGCTCGATTGTCATGCGGTAATTGCGCGATTCAAATCTTCTAATCCAGGCAAAACCATAATGATCAGAGGAGATATTGATGCCTTGCCCATCCAAGAGATAAATTCCTTTGAACATCGTTCCAAGGTAGATGGTGTTTCGCATAAATGCGGTCACGACGGTCATGCCACTATACTAATTGGACTAGCTAGAAAGCTAAGTGAGTCAAAACCGCAATCAGGTGAAGTGATCCTGTTGTTTCAGCCTTCAGAGGAAAATGGCATGGGAGCAAAAGCGGTAATTGATGATCCATATTTTAAAAAGGTAAAAGCTGATTTTGCCTATGCATTGCACAATCTGCCTGGATTTCCCAAGAAGGAGATCGTAATCAGAGAGAAGCAGTTCAATGCTCATGTGATTAGCATGATCATTAAGCTTTCAGGCAAGACTGCTCATGCTGCTGAGCCTGAGTTTGGGCATAATCCGGCTTTAACTATTTCCAAGTTGCTGCTTGCAACAGAGCAAATGGTGAAGAATGAAGCAGAGGCTGACGACTTCTTTTTGATTACACCTATACATATGAATTTGGGTGATCTAGCCTATGGAATTTCAGCTGGATATGGCGAGATCCATTATACAATTAGGGCATGGGATTCAAATCTGGTGAAGCAGAATTGCCTTGTACTTGAACAATTGGCTAAAGAGTTAGGTGAAGAGGATAAACTTAAGGTCGACATAAGCTACGATCAGGAGTTTGCGGCTAATATGAATGACGATAAGGCTGTTGATCATCTGAAAGATGCTGTGAAGTCGATTAATGCTGAGCATAGAGTGCTAAATAAGGCCTTCAAATGGGGAGAGGACTTTGGATTATTTACTCAAATGTTCCCTGGCGCGATGTTCGGAATTGGATCAGGGGAAGACTGTCCTGCACTACACAATCCCGACTACGACTATCCCGATGAAATAACGGATACCGCTGTAGACGTTTTTTTCCAAACAATTAAAGAGATCAATGGATAAACCCGCACCTCCTGCACATATAGAGATCAGTAGATCAGCTGTAAAACACAATCTGGAATTTCTAAAGAAAATGATAGGAGAGGAGGTGCTTTTTACTTCTGTAGTAAAAGGCAATGCCTATGGTCATGGAATTGAAGAGTACTGTTCCCTTGCTCTGGAAGCAGGGGTGAAGAATTTCTGCACTTATAGTGCTGATGAAGCTTTCAGGGTTTGGGAAGCTACAGAAGGGAAAGCTAAGATCATTGTTATGGGCTATAAGAGTATTGAGGCTCTGGAGTGGATGATAGCGAATGGCATTGAGTTCTTTGTTTTTGAAGAAGGCTTCTTAAAAGAAGCCAAAAAGGTGGCTGAAAGCGTTGGGAAGACAGCAGAAATTCATCTTGAGATTGAAACGGGAATGAATCGGACTGGGATTGAGGTTGAACGATTAGATCCAATCTTGGAATATATCAATCAGCATGCAGATCAATTGCATCTAGCAGGCATTTGCACTCATTTTGCGGGTGCCGAGAGTATTAGTAACTATTACAGAGTTCAGAAACAACATAAGGTATTCTACGGAGTGGTGAAACATTTGAAGAGCATACAAAAGCTACCTCCTAAAGTCCATGCCGCCTGTTCCGCGGCCAGTTTAAGGTTACCCAAGAGTAGATACAATATGGTGCGTATTGGCATTATGCAATACGGCTTCTTTCCTTCTAATGAAAGCTGGGTTGAATATGCGAGTAAGGAAAACAATATGGAGTTTCCATTGAAGAGAGTCATCAGCTGGAAATCTAAAGTAATGAGCATCAAAGAGGTTCAAACAGGAGAATTCATTGGCTATGGAACCTCCTATTTTGCCAACTCACCTACTAAGATAGCCATTGTTCCGGTTGGATATGGCTTGGGATTCGATCGCGACTTGAGTAATCAAGGTAAGGTTTTGATCGGCGGACAAAGAGTGAATGTTATAGGGATCGTAAATATGAATGCCTTAACAGTTGATATTTCGGGATTGGATGATGTGAAAGTTGGCGATGAAGTGGTGTTGATCGGTAAACAAGGAGAATCTGAGATATCGGTCGCTTCATTTAGTGATATCTCTAAACTGGTGAATTACGAGCTACTTACGCGTTTGCCTTCTGAGATTCCTCGTCTTATCGTTGATTAAGATTTCAATTGTCTAATCGATCACCAAGAAATATTGAAACATTAGTGTAATCGCATTCTTGGCCAGGGTGTTTTCTGTACTTATGAACTCTTCATATTTGATCGATATACCTAGCTCACTAGTGTTTTGAAATCTATGCACCCCTTTCAATGAGAATTGATTGGAGTTTGGAAATCGTTCTTCACTAATGGGGTCTCTCAAAAAGTACCATTCCATAGTTCCAACTATAAACCAATCAGAGAGTTCACTCTCATTGTTCCGCAATTGATAGATCATACTTGCGCGATATCTACTTCTAAAATAGTTATCTCGACTAGATGCATTGAACAACCTCCATTCACCTTTTAATTGTTGAACAATGGTAAATTGCTTGTGGAGTTTCAAATCATAACGAATAGCGAGCCATGGTCTTTGCTCAGAAAAATTTGGTGTTTCAGAACCAAAGGTATATGCGTATGAAAAGCCACTGTAGGCTGTCCATCTCTTAAGGATAGACCTTCTCATTATTAATTCAAGTCGAATTCGTTGCCATCCGTTCTGATCAATGAATCTCTTCCAGTTTCCTTTTCCCTCAATTGCAAAACGATCCTTCTGCCAAATTCTGTTGCTGATCTCCGCTTCGCTAAAGCTTTCAGTTTGGGCAAGCAATTTTGAATTAGCCTGCATAATGACTATCAAAACGGTAATAGAGAAAAGCTTGAGTATCGACTTATTTCCTACTTGACAAAACTTCATGATCTTCTAAAGCTGAACCCTCAATATTCACCGCAAGACTTAGGTTAATGATTTTTAATTGAGTCGTTTTTTTGATGCGAACTTTCGGATTGAAGGTCGCTTTGATTAACATACCTAAACCAAAAGCCACTGCTCCAAATTGATAAGCAGATCGATGAACAATTGGTGCGTCATCGTTTATAATTCTATTTGTGGTGGATATTGCTGCATAGCCTAGTCCAGCCGTTATAAGTACATCTGATACAATCTCAGCACCCTTGGCTTTATCTTCTAAGTAAACTGTCTTTATTTCAGAAAGTGGGATAGTATCCTTGGCAATTACTATAGAGGAATCTAATAGTCGGTTCAATGGACCAATATGTATTGCTTTATCTACGGTTTTAATACGCATAAGATCTCCCGGAAGTATGCGGTATCTCTTGGGCCTATGCAATCTATCAACTGCCAGGAATTTAGAATGAAATCCCGTCTGGGCAAATGAGTCGAATGCAAAGAATAACAGAAATGCGATTATAGTGAAGCGCATTGATGAAAGTTAGGAATTAAAAAGTATTTATTTATTGGGTCACAGAGCCCCGACTTCGTCGGGCTACGCAGAGAAGGCACAGAGAACGTAGAGCCCTCAGTGTCTTCCCTGAGGTCCCCTGTGAGCCAGTAAGAATATCTCTTAACTCCCAAACCGCAATCCGACTCCAAAGTCAATTCGTTGAAGGCCGATGTAATCTTCTGTATCCTCAAATTCTACTATTCTTCTACCATTGACATCATTCACCTCAATTTCAGAAAGACTGCCACCATAGATTGAAAGCTGAAGACCTAGATATAGGTTCTTGTCGACTTTAATATCATAACCCAGATCGAAACCTAGACCCACAGTGCTGCCTTCAATTGTAATCGGGTCGATCACTTCTGCATCATTCATATAGCCCATGTAACCTATGAAGAAGGTCACAAAGAATGCATTTTCCCCATTTCTATCAACTGAGCGGAAAGTACCAGATGGTCCAATAAAATTGATCCTGATATCATCAGAGATCCGTCCGGCTCCGATCACATTGCCCATTGCATCTGTGATCACAATATTATCCAATGAGTTGTCGGTTAGGAAGCTGGAATATTTGAAACCAATACCAAACTCTTTATTGATGAATACCTGAGCATCCAAGCTAAAACTCAAGCCCCATTTCAATTCCCTAATATAATCTTCTAGTAAATCGTCGAGTCCATCTTCAATAGCTGCCAGTTGGTATGATGGTCCAACTGTAAATCCGAGACGGAAACCGCTTGCGCCGCTCGATTGATTAGCTGTGCTAGATGTTCCATTAACTGTAGCACTTGAACCTTTTATCTTTTTGCTTCCTTCTTTTCTGTAGGAGTATTGAAAATAATCTACCTCGCTTAACTGCATACTAAAGGACTCAAATCCATTTTCAGATTTGGCGGTATAATTGATCTTTGATTGATCCACTCTAGTGATGGCACAGATAATGGAATCTCCATTTGTCTTTACGATCAAGTCTTGGGCAACTAATCCATCCGACAATCCCAACAGGAAAATAGCGATAAGTATGTAGTAGAGTCTTCTTAATGGCATAGTTCAGCTATATATGGTAATTGTGTATCAAACATATCATTTTTAAATAAGAGCCTAGAGCCTAGAGCCTAGAATCTAGAATTTGGAGACTGGAGTATGGAGTAAGGTGTATGGATTAAGGAATAAGGAATAAGGAATAAGGAATAAGGAATAAGGAATAAGGAATAAGGAATAAGGATTAAGGATTAAGGACTGAAAAAGAGAGGTCTATATTCTAAAATACCCCGCACGGACAGCATGTCCGCGCTAGCGTTCTAAATAAAATATCCGGATATATTGGACTTGGTTCCCGATTGAAATCGCGAAGCGAAATTGCCTGCCCGACGGAAGGCGGGCTCTGTGGTTAAAGCGGATGTAGTTATGAATTAACTATTCTAACATTTAACATCCAAAGAACTTCATTACTCCATGTATTTCAAGTTCTCTTCACTAAATAATCCAAACTTTATTACATTTGATACGTATGACTAGATGTCAACACTCTCAATGATTTAAAGCTGCTAACCATGATCTGCTACAAACATACTTTCCGTCTATTATTGATAGGTAGTATCCTTATCATTACGGGAAATCTGCATGCCCAAAATGCGAAGAAGTTTTTCAAAACCGGAGAAGACTTCGTAGAAGCCGAGAACTATAAAGACGCAATTGATCAATTCAATAAAGCAATTGAATTAGATTCTGATTTTGAAGATGCCTATCTCGAGAGGGCTAAAGCCAAGGAGAAATTAGGTGATCTTAAAGAAGCTGCAGAAGATTATAAGCGCTTGGCTGCAATAGATGCCGGTGAAAGTGAATACTTCTTTAATTGGGGTAGGATCTACTACCAATTGGAGATGTATAAAGAATGTCTTGACCCTCTAAACAAAGCAATCAATGAGGATAAGAAATATCATAAAGCACTGCAGATCCGAAGTAAAGCATATATCAGACTTGATAGTTTCACTATGGCTATTAGAGACTGCAACTTGGCGATTGATATCGAAAAGAAGAATCCTGAGAATTACTACAATCGTGCAGTAGCTTATGACAGTTTGAATGAATATGCCTTAGCAGAAGCAGACCTAAAACAAGCGATCGATTACGAAATGGCTGGCGAAATGGCTCATGTGGCATTGGCAGAAGTGCAGATAGAGCAGGAGAAATATGATGAGGCTCTAGCTTCGATCAATACAGCCATCGATAAGAATAAGAGCAATACCAATGCTTACTATGTAAGAAGTAAGATCCACTTTGCGAGAAAACAATTCCCTGAAGCGATCAATGATCTATCAACTTTGCTTGCGATCGATCCAAAAAATGAAATGGCTTATAATCAACGAGGGATGTACTATCAGACTTTGAGTCAGCAGCAAAATGCGATCAATGATTATACGCAGGCTTTATTGATCAACAAAGAAAACTACAAGTCTTATTATAAAAGAGCGCAATCATATGAAGCAATTGCAGACTATGGCAATGCGGTAAAAGATTATGAGTCATTGATGAAACTCTCTCCATATGATGAGAATGCAAAGAGAATGATGAAAGAGGCCAATCTTCGTCTCTTCGAATTGAACAGAGAAGAAGACGCACCTACTGTGACTATTATCAATCCTCACTCTACTAAAGACGTAATTGAAGTTTCGGAAGCTCTGGAGACATTCACCTTAGAAGCTCAAGTGAATGACAATAGTGCAATTGAATACATCAAACTAAATGGTGAAGCTATTGCATATGATCGACTAGAGACTAATCCAGTATTTACTAAAGATTTTGATGCAAGTATTGATAGCATTCTATTCGAGATAGCTGATGTATACGACAATAAAACAGCTTTAGTATACAAAATCAAAAGAACGGAAAATGATCCTCCTCAAATTGCATTAGTTGCACCATACTCTTCAGATAATGGAGAGGTGTATTTAGATTCTGATGATCCTAATTTATATATAGAAGGTAAGATCAACGATAATAGTTTGATCAAGCAGATCTTTATTGAAGGAGCAACTGCTAGCTTCATCTATGAGAAGAAGAATCCAACATTCTCAGCTACTGTGAATGTGGCCAATAAAGATGAGATCACTGTAACTGCTGAAGATATTTATGGAAATAAGGCAGAGCGCGTGTTCACCCTGAACCGAGAGGCTGCTAGAATTGCAGCCAATAACCCAATGGGCAAGACTTGGGTGATCTTTATCGAGAATTCGGATTATGAATCCTTTGCCAGTCTCGACGGACCGGAGAAGGATGTTACCCTGATGAAGAGTGCATTCGCTAACTATGAGATCCACAACATCATCCACAAGAAGAACATGAGCAAGAGTGATCTTGAGCGTTTCTTCTCAATTGAACTTAGAGATTTGATCAGGAGTAATAGAGTAAATTCTATTCTGGTATGGTATGCCGGTCATGGTAAGTTCATCAATGAAGCCGGCTACTGGATTCCTGTGAATGCCAAGCGTGATGATGAGTTCTCTTATTTCAATATCAACTCATTGAAAGCATACATGTTGGCTTATTCAAAGTATGTAACCCATGCTTTGGTTGTGACCGATGCCTGTGAGTCTGGTCCATCCTTCTATCAGGCAATGAGATCAACTGAGCAAGAGAGAAGATGCGACGATTGGGCAGCTACTAAGTTTAAATCCTCTCAGGTATTCTCTTCTGCAGGGTATGAGCTAGCATCTGATAACTCTCAGTTTACAAAGACCTTTGCGAGTTCACTTACAAATAACCCAGACGCTTGTATACCTATAGATAAGGTGGTGTCTAAAGTGACTCAGGCTGTGGCCGAAAACAATAATCAAAAACCTAAATTTGGGAAGATCGCGGGATTGGAAGATGAGAATGGAACCTTCTTCTTTATCCGTAAAAAGTGATTTTTTCTATATATAATCTACCGCACATTATCAGAGCTAAGTATTCAAAGTACTACTTAGCTCTTTTGCTTTTGCTGACATTTTCATTCTCAGCATTCAGCCAGAATTACTATTTCGATAATTACAATGTTCAGCAGGGCTTAGCCCAGTCGAATATCTATGCTATTCTTCAAGATCAAGATGGTTATATATGGCTAGGAACTGCAGGAGGAGCGTCAAGGTTTGATGGCTTAAATTTCATCAACTACACAACAGATGATGGTTTAGCTGATAATGGAGTGAAGTCAATTGTCCAGGCCCAAGATGGCAGAATTTGGTTGGGACATATTGGCGGAGGTATCAGTAGAGTAGAGAATGGTGTGGCCACAGTATGGACATCAGACAGTTTTGCCAGTGATGATGATATCACAGCTATTCTCGAGGATGCTGACGGACATCTTTGGATCAGCACCTATGGAAATGGAGCTATGCTTGTAGAGAATCCTGAAGTTGACTCTTTAAATGAGCTAAATGTTACCCAGTATAGAGGTCAGGAAGGACTTAGCGATAGGATCTTCTCAATGATGATGTCTAACGACAACGAAGTCTACTTCGTTACGGATGTAGGTATTAAGAAATACAATAAAGAGAAGGATGAATTTGAGTTCTTTAGAGTAGAAGGAGTTCCGGCTTATTTTCAGATCACTGCACTTTTCCAAGACAAGAACGACAACTTCTGGTTTGGCACCTATAATGGAGGATTGTTCAAGGCTTTTGCAGGTAGCGAGAAGGTGATCATGTATGATGTGAAAGATGGTCTGGCCGATAATTGGGTAAGCTGCTTAAATGAAGATAAAGATGGCAACATCTGGGTTGGAACCTGGGGAGGAGGAATAAGCAAGATTTATAAGGGAAATGGCAGTATGCTCACTTTTGACCCTTCTAATGGCTTAAAAGACAAGAAAATCCGTTGTCTATTGGAAGATAGAGAAGGTAACATCCTTATTGGTACCAATGAAAATGGTCTCTTGATCTTCAAAGGGGAACAATTCGTATCCTTTTCTGAGACGAATGGACTTATAGACGATCAAATATGGTCGATCATAGAAGACTCGCAAGGACTCTTTTGGTTTGGAACAAATGAAGGGATCACTACTTTCGATCCAAAAGCCGAGGGAGAAGAATCTTATACTAATTATAACAATCTGAACGGATTACTAGACAATCACATTCGCTTCATTAAAGAAGATAAGAACCACAACCTGTGGATAGCCAGCTGGGGAGGAGGAATTCTCAAATACAATAGAACCACTGCCAAATTCGATTATTTTCCAAGGATCAACAACAACATCTACAATGGTTTGGTAACTGCCTTGGAGATCGATCATGAGAATAATCTGTGGATTGGAACCTTAGACGGTCTGGTATATTATGAGATCGATAAAGGTGTAGGAGTTCGACTTTCACAAACAGATGGTTTAGCAGGAAATGATATTTCTGCACTTTACTGTGATTCAAAAGGAGTTATGTGGGTTGGTGCAAGAGGTGTTGGGGTAACTAGTATCACGGATACTACCTTTAAGATCATGGAAATGGAGAAGCACTTCACACCTACTGCTTTCATTGAAGATAAAGAGGGTAAACTTTGGATCGGTACAGAAGGTCAAGGCTTAGTGGTATCTGATAAAACTGAAATTCTAAAATCATATAAATCCAAAGAGGGGTTATTGTCAGATTTTATCACCCTATTGAATATTGATGATCAAAATAATATCTGGATTGGTACTAATAAAGGCTTGAACAAATTCGCTCAAGAGGAAAATCAATTTTACAGATATACATCTAAGATCGGTTTTACCGGAATTGAGGTGAAAAATCAGGCTACCTTCAAAGATGATGATGGTAACCTTTGGTTTGGAACCATAAAAGGAGCCTTTAAATATCAAGCAGAGCATGCAAGGCAGAACAACCTTGAGCCATTGACACATATTACCAGCTTTAAAGTAAATCTTGAGCCAAGGGAAATGGTAGATGGCATGAAATTGAATTATAAGGAGAAGGAGATCTCTTTCCAATTCAATAGCATTTGTCTTTCTGATCCCACCTCTATTAAGTACAAGTATAGACTGGTAGGAGCAGACCAGAATTGGCGTCCAGCCAATAAGCAAACCTTCGTGAATTATTCTCCATTGCCTCCAAATAGCTATGTTTTTGAGGTAAAGGCCATGAATAATGATGGAGTATGGAATGAAGAGCCGGCGAGCTTTAGTTTCAAGATACTTCCGCCATTTTGGCAAACCTGGTGGTTCTATTTACTCTGTGCTATTGTAGCCTATGGTGCGATTTACTTTTATATCAAGATCAGGGAGCGAAACCTATTGAAGGAAAAGCGAGTGCTTGAAGAAAAGGTCGAAGAGCGTACTAAAGAAGTTGTAGAGAAGAGCGAGGAGTTGGAGCAAAAGAACAATGATATTCTCGACAGTATTCGCTATGCAAAAGTGATACAGACGGCTATTCTTCCCCCAGATAATCTATTCCAAAAGCTTTTGCCTGAATCCTTTGTGCTCTTTAAACCAAAGGATATTGTAAGTGGCGACTTCTATTGGATCTATACCAAAGAGGAGAAGGTGCTCTTTGCTGCATCCGATTGTACAGGACATGGAGTTCCAGGAGCATTCGTATCTATGGTTGGGTATAACCTATTGGATAAGATCGTAGGGGAATACGGCATTACTGAGCCGGCGGCCATATTGGATCGATTGAATTTTGAGGTAGCACAGACTTTCCGTCAGAAAGGGGAGGAAGAAGAAGAGATAGGAACCAAGGTTAAAGATGGTATGGATATAGCATTGGTGGCTTTTGATACCAAGACTAGGACTTTAGAATATGCAGGCGCATTCAATCCGCTGTATTTATTGCGTGATGATGAGATCATAGAATACAAGGCCAATAGGTCTCCAATTGGGAGCTTTAAGGCCGGCGAGCAAGAAAAGTTCGTCAACCACAAGATCGAGCTAAAAGACGGCGACTGCATCTATATGTTTACCGATGGTTTCGTGGATCAATTCGGCGGACCAAGAGGCAAGAAGTTCATGGCCAAGCGCTTGAGAAACACCCTTGTTTCAATTGGGCTGCATCCTATGGCCAAGCAAGGAGAAGAACTGCAAGAATCCATTGAAGACTGGATGGGAGACTTAGAGCAAGTAGATGATATCCTTGGAGTAGGAGCGAGGTTTAAGTTTTAAGCTTTTGGCCGAAGGCCAAAAAGCTAGAGACCGGAGACCAGAGTCCGACCGGAATCCTAGTATATTGCAATTGGCAAGCAATTCTTTTTTAAGTTGAGATATCTTATTAGCATACTATTAATAGTTTATGGGTTAAGCCTTAAGGCTCAACCCTTTGCTCTTGATTCAACTTTTTCGCCCTTTTTCGATATCACGGTTAATCATGTGCCAAATGCCAATATAACTCACATCATTGAGTTAAACGGTGATCAAGTAATGTTGACAGGAGACTTTGATGTAGGAAGCTTTAGTGATGTGCTATTGATCAATAGTAGAGGAATAAGAATAAATTCATTTGCACCAGGTCCAAGAGATGGAGGGTATCTTTTTTGGTATAATGATTCAATAATAGGAGTAGTTGGAACAGGAAATTTAAATTTCATTGATACTAATGGTAATGTAGAGCTTTTACAGTATAGAGATGCTTTTAGAAAAACTGTCAGATGCCCTTCATTTTTTACGCCATATGTCTTTTCAAATGGCTCCCTTTTAGTATCAAACAGTTTTGGTACTTCTCCAAATTCTTGCAGGATCATTGTTCCTCCTGATACATTTCCTCATAGATACATGATTAAGGTAGATAGCATTGGAACTTGGGATAGCTCATTTGCTGGCATTGCAAATGAAGTTGTACAAGAGTTTATTAAGTATGATAGCAATAGAATACTATTAAGTGGTTTTCACAATCGATTCACACATTTCAACAGCCAAAGGGTAAATGGATTATGTCGGATCTACCAAGATGGTCAACTAGATTCTAGCTTTTCATCTCCGTTTCAGGATAATTCTATAGGCTATGTTTCTGCAGTCTATCTGGAGCAAGATGGTAAAATTGTCCTTGGTGGAGAAATGAACATCGTTGGCTATCCTAATGCACTAAGATTAGTAAGATTGAATTCGAATGGATCCTTGGATACTGGCTTTTATTTCAATTCACAATTAACCAACCCAGAATTTCCAACAGGTGTAATAAGTAGTATAATTGGAGCAAGTGATGGGGGATATATAATCTCTGGGTCTTTTGATAGCATTCAAGGAGTAAGTAAAAATCACCTTGCAAAACTTGATTCTAATGGAATTATTGAGCCTCAATTCTTTACTACTATTGGACCAGATAGTTCGACAAGCCCATTCTTCGATACACCTGGCGTGAGAGTGACTAGATCAAACTCTGGTGACCTTTATGTTTATGGGGATTTTAGGTATTGGGATGGACAGCCATCACAGCCAATTGTAAGACTCACTGATTTTTCCGTCGGTATTAAAAAATTTGAGCAGAGTAAAAAAACAATTCGAGTCTATCCAAACCCTTCTAAAGATGGAGTCATAATGTTCTCTAATTCAGATAACATTTTGGAAACAAGGGTCTATGATATAAGTGGTAAACTACAGTTATTATATTCGAGTGTTTCAACTATTCAATTGCCAGAGGCTAAAGGTTTATACCTATTGCAAATCACATTCAGAGATGGAAGTGTGGAAACTCATAAAGTGATCCGACAGTAAATAATATTTTGTTTTTGCTTCACTCATTATCACGCGAAGTGTCACCTGCTTATAATAAATAGTACAATTTCTGATCTTGGTTCCTGAGCTCCTTCTCCTCCGCTAGCAGGTGGATACGAAGGAGAAGCGCTAGTCAAAAGACTAATTTCCGATTTCTGATCTCAGATTTGGAAGATCGGGCTGGCTCGCGACTTATGTCGCTCGCCTATCCGTAAGGGGGAACTTCAAAAGAAAAAAAGCCTTAGCGCCGTTTCACGGCGCCTGGGCTTTTTGCATTTTACGGCTCGCTGAAGTAAACTTCGCTCCCCTTAAATGCAAAAAGCCCTTCCGCTAAAGCGGAAAGGCTTTTTTTCTTTTGGGTGGAAGATCGGGTTCGAACCGACGACCTCCTGAACCACAATCAGGCGCTCTAACCAGCTGAGCTACAACCACCGTATAGCCTCCAAAAGGAGGAGCGCAAAGTTAGGAAAATTTGATACATGCCAAATCCCTTTCTAAGCTATTTTTTGTGGAGACCATAATGCTCGGTCTTTTGGCATTTTCAATTAACTTTCAGCCTCTAATTCAAGCTATGAGACTAAAAATCAGTATTCTTTTCTTTATTCTAATTCCTGGAATTCTAACTGCTCAATATTCCGATAAACAAAAGCGTCTGGGAAGTATGGTGCTTGCAGTAATGGACGAGACCTATGGAATCTATCACGATTCAAGCATGCAGGCCTTTGTAGAGAAGGTCGGTCATAATCTTGAAGCTCATCTAGATGACCAATACAAATTTCAATATTTTATCACCGATCAGGAGGAACTGAATGCTTTTGCTACAGCCGGTGGATATGTATTCGTAACTCGTGGTTTATTGGGTTTGATCAATTCTGAGGATGAATTGGCGTGTGTTCTAGGACATGAGATCACGCATGTGACAGAGAATCATACAACAAAGACGAATAGGGCTTCCATACTGCCTAAGATACTTGAATTACCTGCTAATATCATTGGGTTGCTCACTGTGCAGGAAGTGGCCAATATCATCAACTTTCCTATTGAAGCTAGCTCGCAGCTGGTGATTTCCTCTTTTAGCAGAGGACAAGAACGAATAGCGGATCGCAAGGGTGTTGAACTTGCCCTTAAGGCTGGTTATGATCCATATATGCTTCCTCATGTGCTTGAGAAGATGGATCAATTTGGAGAGACCCTTTACGGAATGCAACATCATTTCTCACTCTTTGATGATCATCCCATGACAGAAGATCGGGTAGAATTGATCTATAAGCAATTAGAAGAAATGAAGGTTGAAAAGAAAGAAATTCAAAGTGGAACCACCCTTCCTTTTCAAGATGGTTTGATTTTCGGAAGAAACCCACGTTATGGAAATATTCAAGACAATGCCTTTGTCCATGGTGGGCTAAGAGCTTACATTCAATTTCCCAAAAGCTTCTCCGTTCAAGGAACAACAAAGTCGGTAACTGCAATTTCTCCAAAGGGAAATAGCACCATCATCGTTTGTATTGATTCACTTTTAAACAGTCCGGAGCTTACCGCAAAACTAGAACTGAAAGCACTTCAAGGTGTAGATCTTATTGAACAAGGGAAAACCAGAGTGAATGGTTTGGAGGCTTATCGGGCTACAATGGAGTACAGACAAGATAAGCATCACGACTTGCATTCAGAGATCCTATGGATCAAATTACCGATTAGTAATACTATTGTAAGAGCTGTAAGTATTCGTCCTAAGGAAGAACTAGATCCGCGATTGGATTCCTGTCTAATGAGCATTAGACAGTTGAGATTCGAAGAACTAAACCAATGGTTTTACTACGAACTCAATTTTCTTGAAGGGGAGCTCCCAAAGAAACACGAAAAAGACCAGGAGACATTCCTCAACTTCATTCGATTAATGAATGATATGGAGGAAGATAGCACCTCTGTGGAACAAGGAGAACTAAAGGTGGTGAATGTTCGACCAATCGGGGATTTTCGGTATCCTAATTTGTATAGGTAGTCTTAGCCTATATTCTCTATATCTTTCTCTAATGGATTGAATTTCTTATAGGCGTAGAATCCTAAAATAACACCTCCGGTCAATAGGAAAACTAATCCTTGATCAATGGGCACACAAGGAGGAGGTACACAAGGTGGTCTTCCTCCACCTGGCGGTCTTCCATTTCCATTTCCATTTCCGATACCACCTCCATTTCCATTTCCATTACCACCTCCATTTCCATTGCAAGGTGGTTGTGCTATGCTATTCTGTGAGAATGCAATGAGGCTACAAAAAAGCAGCATTAAATAAACTGACTTCAATGGTGTTTTACTCGCTTATGTTAAGTGATCAATTATTGCGTAGTAGAAGTGCAGTTGGCTGATTTGAGGAACTATACGTTGCCAATTGAAAATGGTTCGAGAAAATGAATAAAAAGCCCGCTGCAGCATAAATGCACGCAACGGGCTCCAACCAAACCAAACCAAAATCTCTTCTGGTTGTGGTAATTAGACATTTTTGGAGCCGTTTTGTTGAGGGAGAGCATGAAATTTTTTCTGTCAAAGAATATTTGAAAGATTCATGCCTAATTGCGTATGTAACTGCATGATATACATCACCTTAGGTGTATTACGAAAACAAAATTGCTGAATGTTAAGGAAATTTTGATTGTGAAATCACTTGTTTCAGCTTGTACACGGATGACATTGACTCTCCTTCGACAAGCTCAGGACGGAGCGCTCGGGGTGACATAGAGAAGGCATCCTTCTCATCTAAAGCTTTGAAGGACAAAGCAGAGGGACTGAGGGCTTTTCGGTACTAAACCAGTATTCAATCTTGGTTCCTGAGCTGTTACACTGAATCTGTCGAAGTGCTGTCGAAGGACCGGTAACCGGTCTCTTCTAAGCTATTACACAAAGGTTCGCTAAGGTCTCGCAAAGGTTCACGAAGATGATCTAGATGATCTGATAGCCTATAAAAAAATCTAAAGAACTCCGCACGGACGGCATGTCCGCGCTAGCACTCTAAATTAAAATTTCAGATTTCTGATCTCTGATCTCTGATTTGTCTAGACTCTAGCTGCACTACTTGTCCTTCGACTTTGGACATGGAATCGCTATGTTAGGAATCTCAAGTCGAAATAATTCTCTAGATTTTCTGTAATATATAATCTAAATTTATCTTTTCCCGCTGATCTCGCTGAACCCAAAATTGCTCTCTTTTCAGATTTCTGATCTCTGATTTGTCTAGACTCTAGCTGCACTTTAGCGCACTCCTGCCAACGGGAGGATTATTCCTCCTCGATCAACCAAAGTGCTTCCTCTAGCTCTCCTTTGGCTTTATTGTCTTTTTGCTGATCGGCGAGTTTAATGCCTACTTTGTAGATGTGACGGGCCTTTTTGAGATTGTCCTTAGCCTCGTATAATTGACCGAGTTTGTAGTATGCTCCTAGATAGTCGGGGTCGTCAGACATTAACTCTTCAATTGTGTCAATAGCCTTTTCCGACTTGCCTTCCTTTTCGTATTCAAGGGCAAGAGCATAGTATAGAAAACTGTCCTTAGGATCAGTTTTCAGCATCTTTTTTATTTCTTCAACTCTACTCAATTCTATTGCGAATATATTGAATGATTTCCTTTTTATCAGTAGGCTGAAACCATTTTATGTCTTTATCTCGCTTAAACCAGCTCATCTGCCTTTTGGCGTACCTTCTGCTGTTCACCTTTACTTTCTCAATAGCCTCGTCAAGCCTTATTTCGCCTTCAAGATAGGGAAAGAATTCTCTATAGCCTACTGTCTTCAATGCATTGTGTTCTCTATATTGAGAGACTGTCTCAACTTCTTCCAGCAGACCTTGTTCCATCATCTGATCCACCCTGAGATTGATCCGCTTATAGAGCTCCTCCCTGGGCAGTTCCAGACCGATCTTGATGATCTTGAAGGCTCTATATTTTCGCTTTCCTTTGCGCAGTTTTGAGTAGGGCTTTCCGGCTAATCTGCAGATCTCAATTGCCCGCATCACCCTCTTGCTATTCTGCAGATCCACTGTTTCATAGAAGTCGGGATCCAATTCCTTCAACTCTGCTTGAAGACTTTCCAATCCTTCAGCTTCCAACTTTTGGTTCAGTTCCGCTCTAATGCGCTCGTCGGCGGATGGCAGTTCTTCATCAAAGCCATTTAAAAGCGCATCCACATACATGCCAGACCCACCACATAGGATGGCAATTGAATGATTCTGAAAGTACTCTTCTAAAAATGCCAATACATCATTCTCATATTTGGAGGCATTGTATTCTTCTCTTATGGAAAGATTGTCGATAAAGTGATGCTTGGCTTGGCTTTGCTCTACTTCAGTAGGCTTGGCTGTGCCAATGGTGAGTTCTTTGAAGAACTGACGGGAATCTGCAGAGATGATCTCGGCATCGAAAGTATTGGCCAGAAAAATGGCTAGAGATGTTTTGCCAACGGCTGTTGGACCGACAACTGAGATGAGATAGGTGTCCTCAGTCATTTGTATTATAAGTATTCTTCGTAGTCGTCGAGCGACTCATAACCACCTTGTCCGAATATATCGTCTTCGTCCTCGTCTTCGTCCTCCCCAACTTCATCCAACATGGCTTGGATCAATATACTCTCTGCATCTTTAGGATCAAGTTCTTTACCCAGTTCTTTGGGCAGTTCTCCATACGACTTGATTACTTTGATATCTTCGGCTTCATCCATGACTTCCCTGATCTCGATGAGTTCAAGAACGAATTTGATCTCTTGCAGAAAATCATAGGTGTAATCTAAGCTATCTCCCAGACTAGTGAGGACATCAGAAGCAGTATGATCCTTCATCAAACTGCTGTTCTCATCAAAGGCCTCTATTTGATAATCAGTCTCAAATTGCAGACTTTCATCGTATTTAGTAAAACCCGCCAATTGATTGCTATCCAAGCCAAAAGCCTTCAAAATGGCTTCATGCAACTCAAATAAGCTCCTTTCTCCAGGCACCAAAAGGTCTCTGAAGACAACCTCCTTACCGTCGTACAATACTTTGATTAGAAATGAACGCATCTATTTAGCTTTCTTCATATTTATAATGTGTCTAGGTTCTAAGCTCTAGACTCTAGGTTCTAGAATCAAGGCTGCAAGCCTAGATTCTCCCCAACTTCCAACATCTTCTCCCAAGCTTCTTCGCGATTATTTTGAATGTCGCCATCCAAAATCGCCTCGCGGATTGCCGTTTTTATTAGGCCTACCTCTTTTGAAGGAGGGAGTGCAAAATACTCCATTATTTCATCTCCTGAAATAGGGGGCTGCCATTGTCGCAATCGATCCTTTTCTTCAACTTCTTTCAGCTTTTCTTCTACCAATTTGAAGTTCTTGGTATACCGTTGTTGCTTTCGCTCATTCTTGGTAGTGATATCTGCTGCACAGAGTGTCATTAGATCATCCACATCATCTCCGGCTTCAAAAAGCAGTCTTCTCACTGCAGAATCGGTAACGGTTTCTTTCACTAGAGCGATCGGACGAAGATGCAGACGAACCAACTTCTGCACATACTTCATTTTTGAGTCGAGAGGAAGTTTTAGTTGATTGAAGATCTTAGGCACCATGCGGGCACCTCTGTCTTCATGTCCGTGGAATGTCCAGCCTACCTTTGGATCGAAACGCTTAGTAGGTGGTTTGGCAATATCATGCAAGATAGCCGCCCATCTCAACCATAGATCATCCGTGTTTTCAGAGATATTATCTAGCACCTCCAGCGTGTGGTAGAAGTTGTCTTTATGACCCTTTCCATTCCTGAATTCCACGCCTTGCAAATTCGCCATTTGAGGGAAGAAGATCTGCAGTAATCCGGTATCAAATAATAGTTTGAAACCTAGGGAAGGCTTTTCTGCCAGAATGATCTTATTCAGTTCATCCTTGATCCTCTCCATAGAAATGATCTTAATGCGATCCTTCTCTTGCTTGATAGCTTCCAAGGATGCTTCTTCGATCTCAAAGTTCAATTGGGTGGCAAAGCGGATTGCCCTCATCATGCGTAATGGGTCGTCGGAATAGGTTTCGGCCGGACTCAAAGGCGTGCGAATGATGCCTGCCTTCAGGTCTTTTACTCCATTAAATGGGTCCACAAGACTTCCATAATCCTCAGCATTTAGGCTAATTGCCATGGCATTGATGGTGAAATCCCTTCTGTTCTGATCATCCTCCAAAGTGCCGCTTTCCACTTCAGGTTTGCGTGAATTCCTGCTATAAGATTCCTTTCTAGCGCCAACGAATTCGATCTCCCAATCACCACTTTTGATCATGGCCGTTCCAAAGTTCTTGAAGACGCTTACTTTGGGTTTGCCTTTGAGATTATCAGCTACTTTTTGGGCTAATTTGATTCCATCTCCCAGACAGACGATATCCAAGTCCTTACTTTCTCTTTTTAAGAGACAATCACGCACATGACCACCAATGACATACGTGGGGAAATTCAGCTCTGCAGCTGCATTGGCAATGGTTTTGAAAACGGGATGTTTGAGATGTTCGAGCAAGAGAAAAAGCTTTTTGCAAACTTACGATTATCCCTCTATTTCCTTAGGATTTCTACACTTCCATTGGCTTGTAGACGAATGATCTTAGATGCGGAATTTTCAGAAGATTGATCAAACTCTTCCGGTACTGCATAATCTACTTGATCGAAGATTCGAGGATCGATCTCAGAAAAGCTTTTGGCAGCTTCTTCACCTGATAGATTGGCAGATGTAGAAACGATCGGACGGTTAACTCTATGGATCAGATCGGCTACATACCCTTCTTTCACATAGCGTATGCCCACCATTTGATTTGGTCTTAGGACTTCGGGAAGGAAATTACTTGCAGGAAGGACTAAGGTTAGGGGAGAAGAAGCATTATCGATCAAGTCCCAGGCTACTTCGGGAACATCAGCAGTACATTGATTGAACAAACGATCTGAATTCACCAAAACGATGAAGGGTTTTTCCTTTTTTCTTCCCTTGATCGCTCTGATCTTGTCAATTGCCTCTGCATTTGTGGCATCACAAGAAAGTCCATATATAGTGTCGGTTGGAGATAGGATCACACCTCCTTTTTTAATGCTTTCAACCGCAATTTTCAAGCTATCTGTCCGTTTGCCATTTTCCATGCTGCAAATTTAAGTGCAAAGGCTTATTCTCAATAAACAAAGGCACGATTTTGGTTAACTTTAAATCTGTGAAAAGGCAACTATTCATCCTTCTTTTCGCTATCCTAACACTTAGTTTGGGCAAACTAAGTGCTCAAGACCGTTATCAAGACTCAGCAAGAGTGATGAGGACTACCATTATAAATGGAGATACCATCCCATTATTCGCACTGAGAGAAGTGCAAGTTTGGATACCAGTTACTTTCGCGAATAGTCGTCAGGAAAGGCGCTATGGTCGCTTGCAACGCTATGTGGTGAAGGTATATCCTTATGCCAAGATTGCAGGTGAGATGTTGGAGGATTTTGATGATACATTAAAGACCTTCACTTCTGATAGAAAGCGTCAGAAATACCTCAAAGAAGTAGAGGAGCAATTGAAAGCAGAGTTTGGCGGAGAGCTAAAGAAACTCACTATCAAACAGGGAATCATACTTGTTAAGCTCATCGATAGAGAAACGGGGAATACTTCCTATGACCTGATCAAGCAACTCAGAGGTTCCTTCTCGGCCTTTATCTGGCAATCGCTAGCCCGACTATTCGGCTCAAATCTCAAATTGGAATACGATCCCTATGGCGAAGATCGCTACATAGAAGATATCGTCCGCAGAATTGAAAGCGGTCAGCTGTCTTATAAGAAAAGGGAGAGGAAAACAGGTATATAGCAAATCAGAAATCTGAGATCAGAAATCTGAAATTTTTGATCCTGCTATATTTCACATTTTGATTCCTAAATTGAAAATTCTGAACTATTGAGTTCATTTAATAGATCGGTGACCAAAGTAAAAATGGCCTCCAGTGCAGGATGCCATTCGTAATTCGTAATTGATAAGTCTAGATTCTAGATTCTAGGTTCTAGGCTCTTTATAAAAAGTTCTCCGCCACTACCAGATCCTTACTTCCTGGAGTGTACTTATAGAAACCTTCTCCGCTTTTTGCACCGAGCTTTTTAGCAGTTACCATATTCACCAATAGAGGACAAGGCGCATATTTAGGATTGCCAAAGCCATCGTAAAGCACTTGAAGAATAGATAGACACACATCCAAACCAATGAAGTCGGCCAGTTGAAGCGGACCCATAGGATGAGCCATACCCAATTTCATAACAGTATCGATCTCTTCAACCCCTGCTACACCTTCATAAAGTGAATAGATTGCTTCATTGATCATTGGCATTAGGATTCTATTGGCTACGAATCCAGGATAATCGTTCACTTCTACAGGAACTTTGTTCAGTTTCTTAGAAGCATCCATAATGGTTTTAGTCACTTCATCTGAAGTAGCATAACCTCTGATGATCTCTACCAACTTCATCACCGGTACCGGATTCATAAAGTGCATTCCAATCACTTTGTCGGCTCTGTTAGTTACCGCTGCGATCTTAGTGATACTGATAGAAGAAGTGTTAGTAGCAAGAATGGTCTTTTCGTCGCATATCTCATCCAACTGACGGAAGATATCGAGTTTGATCGACACATTCTCTGTAGCTGCTTCAACAACTAAGTCAACACCTTTTACGCCTTCTTCCAGTTTTTGGAAGGTATTTAAGTTCTTTAAGGTGCTTTCTTTATCGGCTTCGGAAATCTTTTCTTTCGCCACCATGCGATCCAAGTTCTTCTCAATGGTCGCTTTAGCTTTATCTAATGCTTCTTGAGAAAGATCGATCAAATTCACTTCATGTCCGAATTGAGCAAATACATGCGCAATTCCATTCCCCATGGTTCCCGCTCCGATTACAGCTACTTTGTTCATTTATTTATGGATTTTTTGTTTCAAAATGAGCTGGCAAAGGTAGTCTTGAATCTTGAATTATGAAAGGAAAGCATTGTTCAGAGCCTAGAACCTAGAGCCTAGAATCTAGACAGTTTATAAAGTAAGAGTCTCCTTCATCTTTCCGGCTTCTGTACTCCGGCTTCCGGCATCCGCAAGCTCCGCTTGCTTTTAAAAGTAGTCTTGAATCTTGAATTATGAAAGGAAAGCATTGTTCAGAGCCTAGAACCGAGAGCCTAGAGCCTAGACGGTTCCATTTACTGAGATTCTCCATCATCTGTCTAGATTCTAGGTTCTAGATTCTGGAGATTTAAATCAATTACTTGCCACTACCCTTAAGTACAATAAGTATCGTATAAATCAAAATCTTCACATCCACATAGAGCGACATATTCTCAATATAGATGATATCGTACTTCAGTCGCTCTACCATTTGGTCTACGTTTTCCGCATAACCGTACTTTACTTGTCCCCAAGAGGTGATTCCCGGACGAACCTTTAGAAGGTGATTGTAGTGAGAGGCTTTTTCTACGATCTTATCAATGTAGAACTGTCGCTCAGGGCGTGGACCTACCAATGACATATCACCAGTAAGTACGTTGAAAAATTGAGGAATCTCATCCAATCTTGTCTTACGCATGAATCTCCCGAACTTGGTAATTCTAGGGTCTTTTTCAGAAGATAATGCCGGACCGTGCTTTTCAGCATCGATATACATGGATCTGAACTTATAGATATTGAATGGCTTGCCATGTATTCCTATACGCTCCTGTGCGAATATGATTGGGCCTGGAGTGGTGAACTTTACGATCAATCCAACCACTATATAAACCGGAGAAAAGAGGATCAATACAAATAGAGATGCAGCAATATCTACCAATCTCTTGATAGTTTGCTGCCAGGGTGGCATGATCTCTCTATTGATAATGATCAGAGGAGCACCAAAAATGGTCGACATCTTTACAGAGCCCGAAAGGATATCATACATATCCGGAATCACCTTAATGATCACATTCAAACCTTCAAGCTCGGCTATAATTGCCTCTAGTTTTTGGTGTTCGAACGACTCAATGGCAATAATGGCCTCTTCAACCTCATTTTCCTCAACGATCTTTCTCAACTCATTGTAGTTACCCAGAAAAGGAAGTTTGTCTTCAAGTACATATTTCTCTCTTCGGTTAACCCTTACAAAGCCAATAAACTTGTTACCATAAGATTTCTTTTCGCCTTCAATCTCTTGGAAAAGCTCGAGCGCCTTTTCATTTGATCCAACAATAATGGTATTAAAGCCAATTTCTCTACTCTGAACCCTTTTAACAGTTCTATTGGTGAGTATGAATCGGAAGAAGTAGGTGAGAAAGAAATGAAAGAAAGAAATGTATAGATAAGAGAGATAGTAATCTCTGTATGTGTTTATGGCATCATCCAGTATGAAGATGAAAAAGAGGAATGTGCAACCAAGTAAGCTGGTAACAAAGGTTTGAATGAGTTCATTCAAACGTGATTTTCGATATACATTCTTGTAAAATCCAGTGGATGCATAAAGTAGTATCCATCCTGCCGGGATCAGGATCAATCCCCAAAAGAAATTCTCATCGTAGTTAATGGGAATCTCATAGCCAAACTTGGTAGGTTCTAAATAGAGCTTTCTAAACCTGAAGAATAAGAACCAAGCGGTAGCCGCGGCGATGAAATCGAAGCCGATATATAGCAGAGTCTGCCTTCGCTTATTCATAGTACTAGCCATCAGTAATTGATCAACTTCATGTTATCTATATACAATTCTGCATTATCATTTTTGGACTTTAATAAACCAAACGCAATATTATAGTTTGCAGCGTTAAATAAAGTTGAAAATACATTGCTGAATTCTACGTATCCTTTATTCCAATCACTGCTTGCTCTGAAATTTACTACGGAAAATTGCTGTGAACGGTTATTTGCATATATGCTTATAGCAAAATCATGGGTCGACTTATAGTCTAATTCCAGATATACAGCAGTTCCATTTCTAGGTATATCGCCAAAAGATGGAGTATATACTTCGGCGAATGATTTTCCTGGGGGTAAGAAAATGGCACCAGAAGCTAAACCTTCAAAAACCTTATTCTGATCTGTAATCCTTACAATTCCAGTATCTCCGTTCGGGTTTTCTATCAAGTTAATTCCGCTTTCAAAATCTTCACCTGCCCATCCTTCATCAAAAATGGCATCTGCTTTATACTCAACTACTACATTTGGTTCATAGACCACTTCTGGAATCAAATTAGTATCCAGGGTAAAGAATTCGTAGAAGGGGTAGATCTCTCTTTGATTAGACAGGCCATTATTGAATATGCCGCCTCTTACTTTGATATTCACATTTCCCGTTTGAAGTATAGGCACAACTGTAGGAAGTTCAAAAGCACCGATCAACTGATCATTCACAAATACCCAAGCATCAGTGATATTATCTGAAGCTGAACCCTGGTTTGGGTTAGTAATGTTTACTGAAATATCGTCGATCTTTAGATAAGCCGGAACAGTGGCCTCTATTTCATCTTTATTGCAGGAGAGAAGAAGTATAGAGCAGAAAAGTAGCAGGAGATAATGGTGCTTCATGCTTGGTTGATCAATAAGAGGCAACGCCTAAATTGATTAAATATTGTCCTAAACTAGGTTTTCTTGAGCAAATTCTAACTTTTCTATGATCTTATGTGCGATGTCCAATGCATTATAACCATCGTGAATAGTCACCTCTGGTGTGCTATCGTTCTCAATGGCACTGGCAAATGCCGTTAACTCATCTTTGATGGCATTGTTGGGTTCTACATTGGGCTTTTCAAAGTAGATCTCTTTTTGTCCTTTATTTTCTCCAAGGTCAATAGTCACGGACAATGGATCTGCTTCACCTTCAACTGTAGACATGCGAACTACTTCTGATTCTTTTTCTAAGAAATCTACAGAGAGGTAGGCATCTTTTTGAAAGATGCGTGTCTTACGCATGTTCTTCAATGAAATTCTACTGGCGGTAAGGTTCGCTACACAACCATTATCGAACTCGATTCTGGCATTGGTAATATCTGGTTGATCACTTACAACAGCTACACCACTGGCAGAAATCCTTCTCACATTACTCTTGACAATACTCAGCACTATATCAAGATCGTGGATCATAAGGTCTAGAATTACAGAAACGTCAGTTCCTCTTGGGTTGAACTGAGCCAATCTGTGTGTCTCGATGAACATAGGGTGCTTAATGAACGGACGAGTAGCGATGAATGCAGGATTGTAACGTTCTACATGCCCAACTTGCACTTTCACATTGGCTTCTTCTGCGAGTGTAATAAGCTGTTTGGCCTCTTCAACTGTATTGGTAATTGGCTTTTCTATGAAGATATGCCTTGAGTTTCTGATGGCTTTCACAGCGCAATCAAAATGCGATAGAGTAGGAGTAACGATGTCTACAACCTCTACTTCATCAATCAGATCATCGATATTATCAAAGGCTTTAACACCAAACTCTTCAGCTACCTTTGCAGCAGCTTCTGGATTCGGATCATAGAAGCCAACCAATTCATATGCCGGAATCTCTTTGATTAACTTGATATGGATCTTACCCAAATGACCGGCTCCTAATACTCCTATTTTAAGCATGCTAATTTTTTTTCAAAAATAAGTCAATCAATTGCTTTAGAAGGATAAAGAGGTCATTCTGTTGTTAACATCCACTTATTGAAAAAGCCGTATATTTTAAAAAGCCATTCAGCTTAATACTTTCGTTCCTTTGTAGCGATGATGGATAATTACAAACATAAAGGCCTGCGCAAGAAACTAATTGAACTATTGCGCGAGAAAGGCATTGAGAATGAGAGGGTTTTGGATGCAATAAACGCTGTTCCAAGACATCTCTTCATGGATAATGCATTTATCAATTTTGCATATAAGGATCAGGCTTTTCCTATTGGAGCAGATCAAACCATATCTCAACCATATACAGTTGCCTTCCAATCTCATCTACTAGAAGTCAAAGGAGGAGAAAAAGTACTTGAAATTGGAACCGGGAGTGGTTATCAAGCTGCGGTCTTGTTAGAGCTAGGAGTTAAAGTCTTCAGTATTGAACGCCATAGATCCTTGCATAAGAAATCCAAACAAAAATTGGAAGAGCTGGGATATAAGGGAAGGTTTTTCTTTGGTGATGGATTTGAGGGTTTACCCACTTTCGCTCCCTTTGATCGCATTATTATCACAGCAGCAGCTCCGAGAATTCCGGAAAAGCTAATCGAACAACTTAAAGTCGGCGGATACTTAGTGATTCCATTGGGTAAAGGGGAGAGTCAACAAATGCTTAGATTGCATAAAAAAGCCGAAGGTGAGATTGAAGAAGAAAAGTTCGGACAATTCAGCTTTGTCCCCATGCTCGAGAATAAATCTTTCAGCAGCTGAGCAATAAGTCGAATTTATTTCAGTTTTTTTGGCAAGCTAACAAATCCCAAATTCATGAAAAGCAGAATAATCACTCTATTAAGCCTCTTCATTTTCTTTAGCACACAAGCCATAGCTCAGGAAGAGAGCAATGAACAATCATCAGAAAACAGTCAGCGCCATGAAGATATGCCTGTGCAAGGTGATGTGGGAACCACATTGTTGCTAAGCGGACTAATTGATAATATACAGTTGAGTTCTCCAGATGTGGAATTGGGTCAGAACATCCTTTTCGTTCGTTATTATTTGGAGGATGATCTAGTAGTGCGATTGGGATTTGGGGTAGATCTGAATAGCTATGGGAGAGAAACCGCAGATAGTGTTGGACTCTCACTTTTGAGAACTGATTCTAGCACATCTCGCTTCACTTTGAATATTTCTACTGGTATAGAGAAGCACTTGAGTAGTTCAAATCGAATGGACCCATATATCTTTTCTCAACTGAATTTCACTTTTGTAGGCAAAGAGAATACAGACATAGTTCAAAGTCAGACCTTCTCTGCGGGAACTGCTCGTTCGAACCGCACCATTAAGAAAGATGGTGGAATAGGTATTGGCTTAGTTTTAGGAGGTGGTATGAACTACTTCATCGCTCCTAGATTTAGCTTGGGAACAGAACTTGGTTTGGTATTGCAATATTCAAGTATAGGTGGTACCATTAGCGATAATACGATCTTCACTTCAATAGGTGGCGGTACTACTTCGGATTTCAACCGTTCAGAGGATCAAGTTCAGACCACTGAAATTGATGTGCAGACCAATGCGCTCATCAATATTTCTTACTTCTTCTAGAACACTTAAAACATTACCTCTCTTTAGGCGTACCTTTGCAGGATGACCCTTATGAAGAACTTCCTGCTATTATCATTTTTATTGATAGTGAGCCTCGCTTTAAATGCGCAAGGACGCCTCAATGTAGATTCTATCTCGAGCTACAAATTTCCTAATGCTTCTTTTCCAAACACCAATGAGGTTTGGGGCCATGTAGATACAAATGGTACCGAGTATGCCTTAGTATGTAGAAGGAATGGTTTTTCGGTTATAAGCCTGGCAGATCCCGCCAACCCTCAACTGATATATTCAGATACTTCAGCAAGCACGCTTTGGCGCGATGTGAAAAGCTATAAAGGCTACGCATATGTGGTGAATGAAGATCGCGGTGGCTTAGAGATCTTCGATCTGAATGGCTTGCCAGACACTGTAAGGAAAATAAACTCATACGGGGGGAGCAATTTTCCTCTACAAAGAGCTCATAACCTCTACATAGATTCAAATGGAGTTGCTTATATCTTTGGAAGCAACAACAACTTTCCAAATTCTGCAGGTACCATATTTCTCGATCTAGATACCGACCCAGAGAATCCTATCGAACTTGGAAATTATGATTCACTCTATCTTCATGATGGCTATGTGCGCGATGATACATTGTATGGAGGTGCAGTGAATAATGGAAAGCTTATAATTCTTGATGTTAGTGACAAGCAGAATCCTGTTTTCCTAGGTGCAGTCACAACACCATCTGCTTTTACACATAATGTATGGCTGTCAGAAGATGGCAATACAGCCTTTACTACAGATGAGGTATCTGGTGGATTTATCACTGCTTATGATGTGACAGATCCAGCTTTGATACAGGAAAGAGACCGCATTCGAAGCAGGAATACTTCTACCGTAATTCCGCATAATACCCACGTGCTAGATAACTTCTTGGTTACTTCATATTATACTGCTGGTGTTAGCATTGTAGATGCTACAAATCCAGACATGTTGATTGAAACGGGATATTTTGATACTTCACCAAATTTCAGCGGATCTGGTTTCAACGGAAATTGGGGAGCATATCCTTTCTTGCCCTCTGGCTTATTACTTGTCACAGATATGCAAGAAGGCTTAGTGGTGCTTCGCCCCAACTATAAAGGAGCCTCTTTTCTTGAAGTATTTGTAAGAGATTGTAATGGAACTGCCATTACTTCTGCATCTGTTTCTTTAGGTGGCAACCTAAATGATACCACTAATTTGATCGGTTTGGTTGAATTTGGTGCATTGATCGAAGGAAAGTTTGATCTGGAAGTCAAAGCCCCGGGATACTATACTCAGATTATCGAAGATGTAGATATGATCCCTGGCCAAAAAGGTAGATTAGGGGTATTTCTTAGAGATAGCAATAGTGTTTTCAGTTTGTCTGTAACAGATCTTCAGCAAAACGCATTAGCAGGAGCTGTGCTTTCTCTTGAGAATGAAGATACCTTGATCAATCTCACTACAGATCTGTCGGGCAATGTAGATGTTGCCAATATTGATTATGGTGATTTTGAAGTGCGAGTAGGGAAGTGGGGATATAAAACCCAATGCATTCAAAACGTTTCTTTCAATTGCAATAATGAAGCTGAGGTTTTTGCTCTTGAAGAGGGTATAGAAGACAATTTTGAGCTGGATCTTGGTTGGACAGTTAGCGGTTCAGATTCATTGGGAGCATGGGTTATAGGAGACCCAATCCCTACTATTGATGGAGTTCGTTTGGCAAATCCACCTATAGATTCCTATGACGACTGCGGCGAATTTGCGATAATGACTGGTAATGGAGTAGGATCGGCAGATGCTTTTGATGTGGATTCTAATAGCTTTTTAAAGTCGCCAAAGCTCGACCTAAGTGGTTTTATTGAGCCATATTTGGTCTTTTACAGATGGTATTATAATGGTGGTGTGAAAGATGACCAGTTTGTGATAAGCTTTATCGATACTAGTGGAAATAAGCAATGGATCGATGTGATCAAGCATGATACTGAACATGCCAACTGGATACTTGAGAATATTAAAGTATCTGATCATATTTCACCTCTAGCATTGGATTATATTCAGTTTGAAGCCAGCGATAAGGGAAGTCAAAGTATCGTAGAGGCTGCTATCGATCAATTCTTTGTTTCTGAAGGTGAATTTGTGGGTCTAAGTGAAGTAGAAGCTGATAATGCTTTCAAAATCTATCCTAATCCATTCAATTCTTCCTTGAACATTGAAATAGAGAATGATGATTACCTACAGGCAGAACTATATGATGTTTCTGCGAGAAGGTTAGCGAGCATGGATCTAAGAATAGGATTGAATACGCTTGAACTGCCCACTTTGCCGAAAGGAATTTATCTGATTCGTATAATTAAAGCGGATGGTAGTGTGATGCAGCAGAAGCTATTCAGACAGTAAATTGATCAGCAACTAATAAACTGCGTAGCTCCGAAGAAGACTGCTAACCAGATCAATCCTTTGATCAGGAAGAAGAGAAAACCTGCTAATCCAAGACCTTTTAACCAACTCTTGAAATTCTTTTCCTTTTTGTCTGTCATGGACGCCTACGGTATTTCTCAATCTTGCTGAAGCTCGATTGTTGATCCCTTTCCAATAACTGCTTAAAAAGTTCTACTGTCGCCTGTGCATCTCCCTTTGCGCTATGTCGGCCATTCAATGGAATTTCCAAGGATTTGCACAATTTTCCCAAGCCATAAGCCGGAGCTTCGGGAATCAAGCTTTCACTAAGCTGCAATGTGCATAAACGTTCTCGCTTATAATCTTGTCCGATCGATGCATACTCCATTTGAAAGAAACTGTAATCGAATTTCACATTGTGAGCAACAAAACAACTGTTTCTTGTGATTTGATCAACCTCATGGGCTATATCCCTGAATAAAGGAGCCTCAGCAGCCATTTTATTGTCGATTCCTGTTAGTTTCTGCACAAATGGAGGAATCTTCATCTCGGGATTCACCAATGAGTGAAATTCATCTACTATTTGAATACCGTCGAATTTGTAGATCGCAATCTCAGTGATTCTCCCAATCTTGCTATTGCCTCCTGTGGCTTCTATGTCGATAATGGAATACAACACTGCAAAATTACACATAGAATGAATTGAAATGGGAAGGGCTTCTTTCTGAATTATCTTATCTTAGGCCTAATAAACTAGCATTATGGCCAACAAAAGAGATCTAAAGAAAGAGATTAAGAAAGCAACCGACAGTTTGATCGAAGATGCCTTCTATCAAACCTTGGATGCAGCTGAAAAGGAAGCGAAGAAAATGGACGATCTCATCGACAAGATCGTAGACGAAAGATTCGATTTGATCAATAAGATCAATCAATATCCGCTTAATGAAAAGGCAGATAAGGTGAAAGCTCATTTCAATGATGTGAAGAAAGAGCTCGATAAAATGGTAGATGATTATACCAAGAAGATCGGTAAGGTCGACTGATCTCTGAATTCCTTATGAAAAAGTGGTTTCGTCGCTTAGGACCCGGTTTGCTCTATGCCGGAGCCGCAGTGGGGGTCTCGCATTTGGTGCAATCTACTAGAGCCGGGGCATCTTATGGCTTGGTGATGGTAGCAGTAGTGGTGCTCGCCAACTTTCTCAAATACCCATTCTTTAAAGCAGGTCCCTTATATGCCGTCCATAGCGGCAAAAGCCTTCTAGAGGCATTTTTCCAAAAGGGAAAATGGGCTATAACACTTTTCTATATTGTTACCCTTACCACCATGTTTGCCGTGCAAGCAGTGGTGACATTGATCTTAGCTTCTGTGCTGGCTTCAATTCTAGGAATCAATTTGGCACTTTGGCAGTTGTCGGCCATTCTTCTTCTAATCTGCGGTGCAATTCTCCTCATTGGCAAATACCATCTTCTTGAAAATATAATGCGATGGGTTATTCTACTCTTAACCCTTACCACCATAATTACTTTGATCACGGCAATTGGCTCACCTGACTTAAAGATAGATTTTGCTACTTCTTTTAGCTTCAATGAGATCACTGATGTTTTCTTCTTGATCGCCCTGGTGGGATGGATGCCTGCACCTCTAGACATTGCCTTATGGCATTCTGAATGGACTTTAGCCGATATAAAGGATAGCAATGAAAGAGTGAGTCCGAAAGCTGTGAATTACGATTTCAATGTAGGTTATTGGGGTACTACTTTCTTGGCGGCAGCTTTTGTTACGCTTGGCGCGATAGTGTTAGGTAATTCAGATGCCGAGCTATCTTCCTCAGGTTCGGTCTTTGCCGGACAGATCATTGGTATGTATACAGAGACATTGGGTAAATGGACCTTTGTGATCGTCGGTTTGGCCGCATTTACCACCATGTTCTCCACAACACTAACAGTTTTGGATGCCTATCCAAGAGTGCTGAAGAAGGCCGCCATCTTGCACCATAAACCTTGGGGAAATAATTCAAAACTCTATCCTATTCTCTTGGCCTTCACAATTTTAGGAGCGCTCTTTGTATTGATCTTTCAATTGGAGAATATGAAACAGTTAGTAGATTTCGCCACTACTATTTCATTTCTCACCGCACCAATACTCGCTTCTTTGATCTACGCTGTTTGTAAGCCGATGGGAGATAAAGTTTTCGACAAAAAGGACAATTGGATCGCGATTTTAGGTCTGCTATTTCTCTACGCCTTCAGCATCTATTACCTTTGGACAAAATATTTTTAATCAGATCGAATGGATGCTCAGCATTACCCAGTCTATTATCAGTCTTACATTGAAAAGGTTCCGGAAGGAAATTTGGTCGATCTGCTCGACTTCAGTCTCTCAGAGAGTCTGAAAACCCTTGTGATGATCCCAGAAAGCAAAGGAGATCATCGATACGAGGAGGGGAAATGGAGCATTAAAGACATACTACAACACTTGATCGATACCGAGAGGATCTTTTGTTTCAGAGCCTTGGCCTTTTCAAGAGGAGAGCAGAATGAAATCGCCGGCTACGACCATGATCTCTATGTGCAGAATGCCAATGCAGATCAAAGGAGTATGAAGTCGCTCTTGGAAGAGCTAAGAAGACTAAGAGCTTCAACCATCGACCTTTTCAAAAGCTTGAATGATGAGCAATTGAAACTGAAAGGAAAAGCCAATGGGCAAGTGCTTAGTGTAGAGCAAATTGGTCATGTGATCATCGGACATGAGATGCATCATGTGGCGATTATTGAGGAAAGATATAATTAGATGTGAAATGTGAAATGTGAAATGTGAAAGATTTATTAGGATAAGTATGCCGGACTCGGACTTCGGCCTCGGCCTCACCAATTATTATGAGTTTTACATATTTCCATTCAAAGAAAAAAAAACCTATTAAAACATAATGAGAATATACCCTATCCCTACCGGAAACTTCAAACTCGATGGCGGTGCCATGTTCGGCGTAGTACCTAAGTCCTTATGGCAACGAACCAATCCCGCTGATAGTAATAATATGTGCTCATGGGCATTGAGATGCATGCTCATCGAGAAAGGCGATCGTTTGATGCTGATCGACAATGGAATGGGAGAGAAGCAGTCAGAGAAATTCTTCAGCTACTATTACTTACACGGTGATGATAGTCTAGAAAATTCGCTAAAGATCAACGGTTTTCATCCGGATGATATTACTGATGTATTCCTTACCCATTTGCACTTCGACCATTGCGGAGGAGGTGTGAAGTGGAATAAGGATCGCACAGCCTATGAGCCTACTTTCAAGAACGCTACTTATTGGTCGAACGCCAAGCATTGGAAGTGGGCCACAGTACCCAATGATCGTGAAAAAGCCTCTTTTCTGAAGGAAAACATCCTTCCTATGCAGGAATTCGGACAGCTGAAGTTCGTGGAGGAAGAAGATTTTGATTGGTTTGAGATATTCTATGCCAACGGGCATACAGATGCGCAGATGATCCCAATTATCGATTATCAAGGAAAGAAATTGGTCTTTATGGCCGATCTATTGCCATCGGCCGGACATATCCCTTTGCCATATGTGATGGGCTATGATACCCGTCCGCTCTTAACCCTTAAAGAAAAGAAGGAGTTCTTGGATAGAGCAGTTCAAGAAGATTTCTATCTTTTTTTGGAACATGATGCAGATAATGAAGTCATCAGTCTACAGGATACAGAAAAAGGACCCAGATTGAAGGATAGCTTGAAATTTTACGACCTCTTCGAGAAATAGATGGGAAAGATCCTCGCCATCGATTATGGAACCAAGCGATGTGGCCTAGCCATTACCGATTCCTTAAAGATTATCGCTTCGGCATTGGAAACAGTGGAAACCGGAAAGATCCACGATTATCTCCATAAGCTTTTTGAAAAGGACGATATCGAATGCGTAGTAATTGGTGAGGCAAAGCGTTTTAGCGGTGAGGATTCAGCAGTGGAAAAAAGCATCACACCTCTAGTGAACTTCCTCAAGAAACGCTATCCACAAATCAAGCTAGAGCGACAAGATGAAAGCTTTACTTCCAGTCTGGCCATGGACAGCATGATACAAGCCGGTTTTACGAAGAAACAGAGAAGAGAAAAGGGGAATATTGATAAGATTAGTGCGGTTTTGATTTTGCAGGCTTATATGGAAAAAAATTAATTTTTCTCCTAATTGTTTAACCACGGGCCCAACATAGTTGGGCCACAGAGAAGGCACAGCGGACACTGCGCTTGAATTTTAGTCAAAACGATACTTTAAATATGAAATTTCGCTGTGCTCGCCGTGAATTCGCCGTGTTAGCCACGCTTTAGCGTGGCTCGCTGTGGTTAAGCCTTAAAAACTCCGAAGTTGCTCCCACACCTCCTTCACCGGCAATCCCATCACATTATAGAAAGAGCCTTCCATCTTCTCAACCCCGATCATGCCGATCCATTCCTGTATTCCATAAGCACCGGCTTTATCAAAGGGTTTATACTTCTCGATATAGTAATCGATTTCATCAGCGCTCAGCTCTTTGAAGAATACTTTGGTACTCACCGAAAAGCTAATGGCTTTCTCCTTGGAAGTGAGGCAAACTCCACTGATCACTTCATGTTCCTTTCCCGATAGCAACTCCAGCATGGCCTTGGCCTCAGCCGCATTCGCCGCTTTGTTGAGAATGGTTTTGCCAATCACCACGGTGGTGTCGGAGGTGATCAAAAGATCATCTGCATTCAGATCATCGATACCTGCGGCTGCCTTTTTTCTGCTTAGGAATTCAGCCACCTCTTGAGGGGGAAGATCGGCCGGAAAGGTTTCATCCGCATCCAAACTGATCTGTGTGAATTCGAAACCCAATTTCTCCAGCAGTTCTTTTCTTCTGGGCGATTTAGAACCGAGTATAAGATTGTATTTGAGAGAGAATGCCAAGTATTAGTAAATATAGATGATAGAGGTATAAAGAATACCAAATAACATAATGATCTTAATGGCCTGAGAGATGATGAAATAGTGTTTTTTCTTCTCTGCTTTTACAATGCGATAGATCACCCAGATGATCGGCAATGTAAGTAGGATAAAGAAATAGGCAAATGAAATCCAGTCCTTACCCATGAATTGGATGGCTTCTAGGAATAAAAGACCCAGCAATGTAAGAACTGCAAAGGCTATTGCAGCTTTCTTCGCAGCAGGAATACCAAATACTATAGGAAGAGTCTTGCAATCAAAGGCCTCATCACCTTCAATATCTTCTATATCCTTTACGATCTCTCTAACAAAGGTCAACAGGAATGCAAACAAGCTATATCCACTGATCCAATAGAGCAAGAACTTAATGCTGAATAAAAGAGAAGCCAAATTCTCGATCATATTGATATCTTCAGGAACCCCAGTAAGGTCTGGAAGATTGTCGAACATCACAGCAACCTCATAATATCCCGCTGTAAATGGTACTAATGCAGTAAGTGAAGCGATGATCAAATTCCCAATAAGCACTTGCTTTTTAAAGCTTACCGAGTAATACCACAAGAGGGCAGCTGAAACAAATTGGAAGAGAATTAACATGGGATGACCAATGCTGTAAGCTACATATCCGGCAATTGCCAATCCAATTGCATTGATGAAGATGTGCATGGCCATTGCATGCCTGCGCTTGATCGATTTTCCTAAAACCAATTGATTGGGCTTATTTAGATAATCGAGCTTGATGTCAAAATAGTCGTTGATGATATATCCCGCTGCAGCGATCATAACTGTAGCCAAAACCAATAAAGCGAAAGTACTTTCCGGAAGATAGAAGTTAAGATCTGCTTGTAGTAAGAATGGAAAGATGATTCCGTAACGGATGGCATATTGCGTTAATGCGATCACAACCAAATTGGGGAAACGGACAAGGCGGAGGAAATCAACTAATATCTTCATTCCCCAAATGTAGAAATGAATTCAGAATTCGTTGATCAGATTTTAAATAAGTACTTAACAAATTTGCAACTTTACATCTCAGATAATCCTTCTCAAATGAAATACACCTTTAGCTATAGCAATCCGAATTCACATTATATCAATATACAATTTGAATTGGAATTGAATGGAGAAACATCAGTCGACTTGCAGCTCCCCGCATGGCGTCCTGGTAGATATGAGTTGGGAAATTTTGCCAAGAACATTCAAAAGTGGGAAGCTTTCGACGAGAATGGAAAAAAGCTATCTGCCCAAAAAATGACCAAAGATCTTTGGCGTGTACAGACCAAGTCAGCCAAAAAGCTGATGGTTCAATACAATTATTTCGCATTTGAACTCAATGCAGGCTCGACTTTTCTTTCTGAGGAACAACTTTACGTGAATCCAGTGAATTGCTGTCTTTATGATACAAATAGAGCAGAAGAGCCTTGTGAACTTATTCTAGATGTACCAGAAGATTATAAAGTTGCCACTTCACTAAAGAAGGTGAAAAAACATGAATTCAAGGCTAAGGACTTTGATGAGCTTGCAGATTCCCCATTCATTGCGTCTGCCTCTTTAAAGCATTTCAAGTACACAATTGATAATACCAACTTTCACCTTTGGTTTCAAGGTAGTCTAAAGGGTGATTTTGATAAACTGATCAATGATTTTACTGCCTTTAGCAAAGAACAAGGCAAGCTTTTTAAGGGCTTTCCTTTTAAGAACTATCATTTTCTCTTTCACATACTTCCGGTTAAAGCCTATCACGGAGTAGAACATGCAGATTCTACAGTGATCGCTTTGGGACCAACCTATGAGGTAATGGATCCCAAGAAACTCTATGATGAGTTGTTGGGAGTGAGCTCTCATGAACTCTTTCATGCCTGGAATGTGAAACGTATTCGACCAGCCGAAATGTGGCCATACGACTTTACCCAAGAGAATTACAGTCGTTTAGGCTATTTGGCTGAAGGAGCAACTACTTGGTACGGCGATCTAATGTTGTATCGTTCTGGAGTGTTTACCGATGAGTCATTTCTAAAGACCTTTTCTCAGCTAATGAATAAGCACTTCAATAATCCCGGAGTTTTGAATCTCTCAGTGGCCGATTCATCTTTTGATACATGGTTAGATGGTTACGGAATGGGAGTACCCAATCGAAAGTCTTCTATCTATACAGAAGGAGCACTGATCACATTCCTTTTGGATATTGAGATTAGGAAATCTACTACGGATAAGCATTCCTTTGACGAAGTACTAAGAACTTTCTATGAGGATTTCTATCTGAAAGGAAAAGGTATTACTGAGACCGATTATCAAAATGTGGTTGAGCAAATAGCTGGGAAGAAACTAGGTACATTCTTCAAGAAATATGTGAATGGAGTGGAGGATTACTTCCCAGAATTAAAGAAAGCATTAGATTACCTAGGAATGGAGGTTCAGATAGATCTAAGAGAAAACTACCATGAAAGCTATCTTGGTTTTGTTTGTGATGAGAATGATAAAGTGCTAATGATCTATCCTAATTCAGCAGCAGATGATGCGGGCTTGTCAGTAGAAGACCAGATCCGAACGATTAATGGAATGGAAGCAAAGGGGAAGATTTCTGAATGGACCAAATACTTTGGCGATGAGCAGATAGAATTGGGCTTGATCAGCAAATATGGTGAAGACTGCGCAGTGCAAATGAAAGCGACTGATGAGATCTTTTATGCAAATTACAAAGTGCGGAGAAAGGAAAAGCCAAGCAAAGAGCAAGAAGAGAGGTTTAAAAAATGGATGAAGACCTAATGGTTAAGCTTTTATTGCAACCATCGAAATCTCCACATTCACATCCTTAGGCAATTTGGCCACTTGCACAGTTTCTCTTGCGGGGGCAGTATCTTCTGAGAAGTATTCGGAATAGACTGAATTTACAGCCTGGAAATTATCCATGTCTTTAAGGAAAATGCTCGTTTTTACCACATTCTCGAAGTCCATTCCGGCTGCTGCAAGAACGGCTTTCAGATTCTTCATCACCAGATGACTTTCAGCTTGTATGTCATCCAATACCAATTCACCGCTCTGAGGATCAATGGCGATCTGTCCGGAAGTATACAACACATTCCCAGCCAGTACCGCCTGATTATACGGTCCAATAGGAGCAGGAGCTTTGTCGGTTTGTATGATGGTTTTCATAATTCAATTCTTTGATTAAATGCAGACTGTATTTCGCAGGATTACAAATCCTGCGATGCTAGAATAATAAACCTTAGTTGAACTCAGAACTCAGAACTCAAAATTCAGAACTCCCATATCCCATATCCCATATCTCAGCTCTGATATCCCAACTTCTAGCTCTCGTATCCGAATTAATCCTCTTCGATCATCTCACCTACCTTCTCAAGAATATCATACTGATATCTTCCCTTACATTCGTAGATGATGGTTCCTTCTTTGTCTAGTACGAAGAAATAAGGAAGCTTACGGTCTTTCATTTTGAGCTTCTTGCGATAGTCTTCCATCTTTCCTTTGTAGATCACGATATTGTCCTTCAGCGATTCATCCGTTCCGGCTTCGATCTTTTCTTTGGCCTTGTTTGCCGCAATACTGTTCACTCCAGTAAACATTAGAATGAGGTATACATTCGGATCGTAAACCAAAGAGTTGAGATTATTATCATTCATGAATTTTTGGAAGACAGGGTCTGACCAGGTATATAGATCGTTTTGCGCATCTTCTGAAAATGCCACTCCGACCAATGTGAACTTTCCCTTACTATCTTCAGGTATAGTGAGCGAGTCTTCATTTAAGTCAGACACTTTAATTGTTGGGAAAGGGTCCCCTACTTGAGCAAAGGCGATTTGAGAAATAGTAATGATGCTTAGTAATAGTAGAGTTTTGATCTTATTCATAATGATTGATAAAAAATTCGATTCCTAGTTTATATGAACTCAAACCCAAGCCGGATATTGAGCCTTTACAGTATTTAGCCAATAAAGAATTGTGCCGTTCTTCTTCTCGAGCAGCTGGTTGAGAGATGTGGATCTCCAAAACCGGACTGTCGATGGCAGCTACTGCATCGGCAATAGCTACAGAAGTATGCGTATAACCACCGGCATTGAGCAAGATTGGAGTGGAGTGCTTACCAACTCTTTGCAGTTCATCGATGATTTCTCCTTCAATATTCGATTGAAAATAGCCCAATGTAATGGAGTCTGAATATTCCTTTCTAACAGCTCTTAAAAAATCATCAAAAGTGGTTGAACCATAAATATCGGGCTCTCTTTTTCCCAATAGATTTAAATTAGGACCGTTGATGATATGAATTTGATTCACAGCCATGGCTCTGCCAAAAGTATACATTTGTATTTATGAAGCTCGACAATTATCGCAAAGGATTTGAAGCATTTTTAAAGCTGGAGCGATCCCTTTCTTCCCATTCAGTTCAGGCTTATATGCGAGATGTAGCTAAGTTGGTGGACTACTTCGACTTGAGTGATCAAGACCCTTCTCCAAATCAAATTTCCCAGAAAGACATTCGCTCATTTATCAATCATCTGAGCGATCTTGGGATTGCTGCTCGTACTCAAGCGCGCATCCTTTCCGGACTAAAATCCTTCTTCGATTTTCTAATTCTTGAAGGTGTGCTTACTGAGAGTCCGGCGGAACTGATCGAAGCACCTAAAATTGGAATGAAGCTTCCCGAAGTCTTGAGTATTGAAGAGATTGATGGAATGATCTCCAAGATCGATCTATCTAAGCCGGAAGGAGAGAGGAATCGCGCGATATTAGAGACTTTGTATTCTTGCGGACTAAGGGTTTCAGAACTCACCGGTCTGAAGCTCTCAAACTTTCTAAAAGAAGAAGGCTTTGTGAGGGTAGAGGGAAAAGGAGGCAAAGAACGACTTGTTCCCATTGGTCAGAGTGCCTTGAAGTATATCGACTTCTACCTAGAGGCTCAGCGTAATCATCAAGAAATTGATCCCGACTCAGTAGATATCCTTTTCTTAAACAGAAGAGGAAAGGCATTATCGAGAGTGATGATCTTCAACATCGTAAAGAATTTGGCAAAAAGAGCGGGCATTCAAAAGAACATCTCGCCACATACCTTCCGTCATTCATTTGCCACCCATTTGGTAGAAGGAGGTGCAGACCTCAGAGCAGTGCAGGAAATGCTCGGACATGAATCCATAACCACCACTGAGATCTACACCCATATTGATCGTCAATATTTGAAAGACGCTATTATTCAGTTTCATCCGAGAGCGAAAAAGCGGCAGAGCCGCTTTTAGAACCTAGAGTCTAGATTCTAGAGTCTAGACTCTCGCATCTCGTGAACCTTTAACTAGTAAGAAAACTGTCAACGAAAGCTCTCCAATTGCCGCAGCAATACCAACTATCAAGGCAGTGTATTCTTCGTATCCGCTAATTCCTAGATCGGTAAAGGTTTCCAAAAGGTATCCTGCTGCTGATCCGAGCAAGAACCCACCGAAAATGTTAGGAATGGTATTGGATCTGTAGATCTGGATACCAAGGAGTAAAAGATGTGCTCCAAAGAAAGCCCCTGCGATCAAGTAACCGTAATTATGGGCATTCATAAACAGCATACTCAATGATTCCAGTTGACCGGCCTCAAATACTCCTAGGAAATCAGCTCCACTTAGTACTTTATAAGCCAGGAAGTGATTCAGAAGATTGAGGCTTCCTATTGCCGGATGGGCGATCAATCTTAAAGCTGAAGAAACCATTGCCAAGGTCTTTCCAAAAGGCTTTAGCATTTGATAGAGCATCACTGAGATCACTGCATCAAGTATGAATGCGATCAGATCAAATGTGATACCCATTCTAAATAGGCCCTCGTTCTGCAGAATGTTCTCAGCAGTTGCAGCTGCGTCTCCCGGGATTACTAATGTTCCTCTAACATATCCCTGACTTAATCCGGCAAAGATGATAACTAGTAAGTATAGGAGTCCTGTAATTCTATAATCTCTCTTTTTCATAATTCTTGTTTTTTATGGTTTTGTAATTGATTTGATGATTTTAAGCGTTGTAGATCACTACATTGCCTTTCTTACGTCCAGAATCGATATATCTGTGGGCTTCAGCCACCTTTTCCAAAGGGTATTGTCTGTCGATCACTGTCTTTAATTTCCCCGCTTTGAAAATTTCTACTACATCGGCAAGCATGGCTTTTAGCTTAGCAGGCTTATTTGCTCCTGTAGCTTCGAATTTTGCTCTTTTACCGCCAGTGATGGAAGTGATTAGCATATCTCTAAGCAAAGGGAATTGTAATACAGGAGAGAGGTAGGCTCCATTGGGTTTCAAAATACCTTTTACCGCTTTGAAAGAGCTTTTTCCAATGGTGTCGTAAACTAGATCATATTCTTCACTTCCTTTAGTGAAATCCGTTTTTTGATAATCGATCACTTCATCTGCTCCTAGAGATTTCACAAGACCGGCATTTCTATGACTGCTAACTCCGGTGACATGTGCACCTAAGTGTTTTGCTATTTGAACTGCAGCTGTCCCCAAAGAACCTGAAGCTCCATTGATCAATACTTTCTGACCCGGCTTTACTTTGCCTATCTCTTTTAGAAAGTTGTATGAGGTAAGGTGACCATCAGCATAGCTAGACGCTTCTGAGAAGTCGAGATTCTCTGGCATCCGCATTACGATTCCATCTTCTGGAACTACTAAGTATTCTGCATTAGCACTGAATCCAAAAGCAGTTTCGCCAAAAATGCGATCACCGACTTTAAAATTGCTCACTTCTGAGCCTAAAGCTTCAACTACACCTGCGAAACCAGTACCTGGAATTTCTTTTTTAGGTTTTTTTATTCCGATGATCAATCTGGCGAAGTATGGCTTACCGGTTCTCATCATGGCATCGGCTTTTGTTGCAGATGCTGTTTTCACTTTTACAAGCACTTCATTTGCTTTTGGCTCAGGCTTGTTTACTTCTTTTAGTTTTAGCACTTCAGGAGATCCGTATCCAATTGCTACTATGGCGTTCATTTTCTTTGACATGATATTTAGTTTTTAAATTCAGGGCAAAGGTTGGCCGATTGAAGCGCTCAGATGTTCGGGATTTCAGGAAGGAGTTCGGATTTATAAATCCGAACCTATTAGGGGGTTATTTCTGCGACTTCACATATTCGCCGGGAGTCATACCCACTTCCTTCTTAAAGGCAGTATTGAAGACAGTCTTGGAGTTGAAACCACTTTCGAAGGCCAAGCCCAATAGAGAGATGTGCGAATTATTCGGCTCTAGAGCAGCCTTTTTGAAGTATTCTATGCGTTTAGAGTTGATGAATTCATTGAAATTCTTGCCAATAAACTCATTCAAAAGCCAGGATAGGTGATTGGGATGCATATTGATCTGCTCTGCCAAGCCTCTTAAGCTGAGTCCTGGATTCAAATATGCTTGTTCGTCTTCTAGATAATTGATCAATTGTTCAGCTTCTGCACTAACTTGATCTTCATCGATCTCTTTTTTCTTCTTATTCGACTCTTTTGGAAGTTCAGCGCCGATAGCATAGACTTTCTCATTGAGTTGTGGGAATCTGGAATCTTTGCGAATTGATTCTGCTAGTGGATCGCTAAAACCGAGCAATAGAATAGAAGAATTGGATTCAAAAAGTTGCTGTAAGACCTCAAATGCACCATCATAATCCTCTCTTATTGCGTTTAGTATAAAGAGGTATGAATGTGCATGATGAGCTTGTAGGTCCTTTGCATGTTCTTCCAACTCTTTGATTGCTGAGGAGGAAGTTTCACCGTCTAATTGATCGATTATAGCCAAAAGGCCCAATCGTTCATCACTGGTGAACATCTCTTCAGGAACAGCGTCAATGGTAGACCTCGCTTCTTTTAGTCGGCCTGCTTTGATATGCAAGTATATGCCGACGATCAAGGCTGGAAGGTTCTTATCATTCTCTTCCAGAAGTTCATTGATGATCTTTTCCGACTTATCGTATTCCCCAGATCGATAGTAGTAGTTGGCCTCAAAGAATCTGGTCTCTGAATTCAGTGGATCAATGGATTTTGCAAAAAGTATATGTTCCTTGGCTTTCTTAAAGTCCCCCATTAAGGAGTAACAAAAAGAGAGAAAGCGGTGTGCTTCAGGATAGCTTGGTTCGGCTTTTACCGACTTCAAAGCATAATTCATTGCCGCTCCAAAATCTGCCTCTGTGAAGAAAGCTTGATTGGCGAGCATATAGTTCAAACCTTCATCATCAGGGTTTATGCCTTTGGCTACTTCAATGGATTGTATGGCTTTCATCCAGGCTTCTTCTCTGGGTGCATAGCCTGCTACAGCCATAAAGCTATAGCTGTCGGCCAATCCCAAATGTGCATCGATCAATTGAGGGTCTATATCAACTGCCTTTTGAAAGTGTTCAATGGCTTTATTGCTAGCTTCTGCATTCCATTGAGTAAAAAAGAACCTACCTTTCAAGTAGTGTTCGTAGGCATCTAGATTATCGGTCCGTTTTTCAACCAGGTGGTCTGAAAAGCTCATGTGGCCTTCATTCTCTCTTAGTTTGTCGGCAATTAAAAGAGCGATCTCATCTTGCACCTCAAATAGATTATCCATTTTACGGTCCCAGCTTTCCGACCAGAATTCGCGATCTTCCTCAATATCTACCAATTGAGCTTGAATTCGAATTGTATCGCCGGCCAGTCTAACACTTCCTTCGAGAACTACATCTACCCCTAATTTCTCTGCAATCTCATCCAATGAAGCATTTTGATCCTTGAAGTAGAAACTAGAAGTCCGAGAAGTCACCTTCAATTGCTCGATCTTACTCAAGGCATTGATGATCTCTTCGGTAATCCCATCGCAGAAGAACTCACTCTCCTGATCGCTGCTGCGATTTTTGAAAGGCAGCACCGCAATGGCAATGGATTGGTTTTGAGCAGACTTCATTGGGATGGTGAAGATATTTATTTAAATAGATATGAGAACCTAGAGCCTAGAACCTAGAATCTGGATAGATTTCAGACTTTTCTATAGTCTAAACTCTTTCAAAAGCCAAATTATCTCCCTAACTTTTATATATGGATAGAAGATGTAATTGTTGTGGGGAAGCTCTTTTAGGACGAAGTGATAAACGCTTCTGCAACGATGCTTGTCGTTCCCAACACTATCATTTGCATCATCAGAAAGAGCGGGAGAAGATCTCAGATATCAATAGGATATTGAGAAACAACCGTCGCATATTACTAGAATGGAGGTCTACTAATGAAGAGTTGACCTATAAAGACAAACTCTTACAGAAAGGCTTTTGCTTCGAATATTACACTCATTTTAGAGAGTTAGATGATAGAAAGGCCTATTTCTGCTACGATTTGGGATATGTTGAAGAAGGGAGAGCCAGATATAAATTGATCAGCGATCAAGAAGAGCGCTTCTGATCCAAAAGTTTAAAGAAGTCGCCTAGATCTAGGTTGCCACCGCTGATGATCAAGCCAACTCTCTTTCCTTTAAACATCTCTCTATTGGCCATGATGCAGGCCAGAGGAACGGCAGCCGAAGGTTCAATCACAATCTTCATGCGTTCCCAGATCAATTGCATGGCTTCAAGCATCTGCTTTTCACTGCAGCATAGGATGTCGTTCACATGCTCAAGAATAATATCAAAGTTCAGTTTACCTAAGGATGTTTTAAGTCCGTCTGCTAGAGTCTTTGGATTCTTAGAAGGCTGCCATTTGCCACTTTTGAATGATTGATAGGCATCATCTGCCATTTCAGGCTCACAGCCAATCACTTTTGTCTTTGGAGAGAATGCATTAGCAGTTAGAGCAGTACCTGCTAGCAGTCCACCACCACCGACAGGAGCTAAAATGTAATCCAGCTCATCCGTATCCTCGATCAACTCTTTTGCCGCAGTTGACTGTCCCAAAATAATATGTTCATGATCAAAAGGAGGTATGAACACAGCTCCATTTTCGGCTCTGATCCTTTCCATGTTCGATTCTCTAGCCTCAAGAGTAGGTTCACAGAAATGGACTTCTCCTCCATAGCCTTTAACTGCTTCTACCTTCACTTTGGGAGCATCTTTAGGCATTACGATATAAGCTTTGAGTCCATTCATCTTAGCGGCTAATGCCACTGCCTGAGCGTGGTTTCCGGATGAATGAGTCACTACTGCTTTAGGTCTTTCTATTTCTGTATTCAATAGTTCATGCATGAAGTAAGTGGCACCTCGCATTTTGAATGCGCCGATCTTTTGAAAATTCTCGCATTTGAACAATACTTCGCAGCCCAACAGCTCATCAATGCCATCGGATCGCATAATAGGAGTCCTGTGGATCAAATCCTTTATGGATTCATGCACCTTTTCAAGATTTGCTTTAGAGCTGTTCATTACTGAGGTAAGAATCTATATGAAAAACCAAATGTAACAGAGATCACTTCATAATTGATCTTTCCACTGGCAACCGACACTTGATTTCCACTTCTGGCAACTTGATCGAATTCTTTTTGGAAGTTGATAAAAGCCGCTTGCGAGCTAAAGTCCAGTCGGTCGGTAAGGTGAATCCTGAATCCACCGCTAACGCCAAAGCCAATACTGCTTTCAGAAGTAGAAGCAAGGTGGATTGTGGAGCTATTCCCCATATCGTCAGTTTCTACAAGATCAATAGTGGGAATGAAGATATTCCCATATCCGATCATGATCTGCATTTGTAGACTAATTGAATTGCTTGGTTTGATGAATCCAATTCCTACAAAAGCTGCATTCAATTCATAATTGCTGGCATCAACTGTATAGCGAAGTCCGGGAGTTCTAAGATTTCTGGCCAATGCATTTTCATCTATCGAATTCTGAAGTCTCATATAATGAGCACTGGCATTGAGATTTTGATAGACGCGATATCCCACATCCAATAGTTGGAACGACTGGCCATTAACAGCATAAGCCGACTGATTATTTTCTTCATCAGTAGATGCAAAACTGCCATTGGGAATTGAGAATCCTAAGCTAAAGCCCACATAGGCTTTGTAATCGACTTTTTCTATTGGTGGAGGGCTATCAAGAGCTTGAGAGAAAAGTAGAGTAGGGGCTAAAAGCATCAAAAGCAGTATGCTTTTAATGCTAGTCATTTTTGAGACCCTTGTTCATTTGAGCCACTTTCTCTTTCAATGATGTTTTATACTCTGCTAAACGGGCAGCTTGTTTTGCATCGCTGCTGCCGATGATCTGCCAAGCCAATATTGCGGCATTCACAGCACCATCCAAAGCTACAGTAGCAACTGGTACACCTTTTGGCATTTGTAAGATAGAGAGTACAGAATCCCATCCATCTATTGAGTTAGAAGACTTTATCGGAACACCAATCACAGGAAGTGTAGTCACAGAAGCTACCATGCCTGGTAGATGCGCTGCACCACCTGCTGCGGCAATGATCACTGCCATACCTCGATCTCTGGCAGTCTTTGCATATTCGATCATGTTTTCAGGTGTGCGATGAGCAGAAACGATCTCTACTTCATACTCCAAACCATGTTCTTTTAAAAAGTCGATAGCTTCTTGCATGACTCTGAGGTCAGAGGAGCTACCCATTATGATACCTATTTTCATTTCATTACAATATAAAATTCTTTGTCTAGATTCTAGAATCTAGAGTCTAGACTCTAGACCGAGGAATCATATTCATAAACTTTCTTTAGAAACCACCTTCACCATCTCCTTCACCTTTCTGGCTTTAGCCTTAGCTTTTTCCACATCATCATCAATGATCGTGATATGTCCCATCTTCCTAAATGGCTTAACCTGACTCTTTCCATAGAGGTGAGGGTATACTCCCCCTAGCTTCAAAGCATCTTCCATCCCCTGGTATATAGCTTCTCCTGTATGTCCTTCTTCACCCAATAGATTAACCATAACCGCTGCATTGCGGATATCTGTATTTCCCAATGGTAGATTCAATATTGCTCTTAAATGTTGCCCAAATTGGGAAGTAAAATTTCCTTCTATACTATGATGCCCGCTATTATGAGCTCTAGGAGCGATCTCATTGATCATTAATTCACCATCCTTGCTCAAGAACATCTCAACAGCCAGCAAGCCAACCATACCTAGCTTATCCATAAGCTCAGTGGCTAGACTGTAGGCTTTCTTCTCGATCTCTTCGCTCACTGATGCCGGAGAGAACAGGAATTCCACCATATTGGCTTTAGGGTTGAAAGCCAGTTCTACAAGAGGGAAATGTTTGATCTCACCAGCTTCATTTCTTGCGATAACTACAGAAAGTTCAGTTTGAAGGTCAACCCCTTCTTCAAGTACAGATGGACCATCCATAGCCTGATCTAGCGCATCTTTACTGTCGATCTTCTGCACTCCGTATCCATCATATCCCGATGTCCTCAATTTTTGGAATAGCGGAAAATTGAGTTTTGAGTTGGCTATTTCATTCTTGTTTTCGATCAGCTCAAAAGGAGAGGTTGGCAATCCGTGTTTTTGATAGAATTGCTTTTGCAATCCTTTGTCTTGAATGAGCTTTAGGATTTTTGGTTGGGGAAAGACCTTTACACCTTCCTCTTCCAATTTTTGAAGTGCATCTGAATTCACATCTTCAAACTCGATGGTCATCACATCCTTATCCTTCCCAAAATTGTAAACGGTCTCAAAATCTTTGAAATCACCTTGCACAAAATCATCTGTCAGAGGCTTGCAAGGTGCATTTGGAGAAGGGTCAAGTATGGAAATGTGGAGATTGAGATTGTATGCTTCCTGCAGGCTCATCCTCCCCAATTGTCCGCCTCCCAGCATCCCTATTTTAAAACTTTCGTGATGAATATTTCTCATTCTTTATCGCTTGAAATCGGCTCGACAAATATAAAGTATATAAATCCTTTAAGAGGGGAGGGGTGGATTGAATAATTCCTACATTTGTCAACCTCAATCGCCAACAAACACCAATTGAAGCGGATAAAGATTCACGATAAGGTATTCGAACCTTACCTTTCAGAAAGCGAGATCCAGACAGAAATTTCTAGAATTGCTGGTGAAATAAGCCAGAAATATATTGGAAAGAAGCCCGTATTTATTGGGGTCTTGAATGGAAGTTTTCAATTTGCTGCAGACTTAATGAAGCAGATCAACTTCGATTGTGAGATCTCATTTGTCAAGGTAGCATCTTATCAGGGAACACAGAGTAGCGGACATGTTCGTCAGCTCTTAGGTCTTGATCAAAAACTTCGGGATCGCCATGTGATCATACTAGAAGATATAGTGGATACGGGCAATACCATTGAAGCAATTCACGAAGAATTATCTGGTACAGGGGCTAAATCAATAGCGATAGCTACCTTGTTATTCAAAGAAGCAGTTTACGATAAAGAGATTCCTATTGATTATATCGCTAAGAAGATCGACCCTGAATTTGTGGTTGGTTATGGTTTGGATTACGATGGCTATGGAAGGAATCTAAATGAACTATATGTGCTCTCAGAAGAGCAATCACTTAAAGTAGATAAGAATATGTTGAATATTGTATTATTTGGCCCTCCAGGTGCCGGGAAAGGGACACAGGCTCTACAATTAAAGGATAAATACAATTTGATTCACCTCTCTACAGGAGATATATTGAGAAATGAGATCAGCAATGAAACCAAACTCGGTATCATGGCAAAGGAGTATATGGACAAAGGTGAACTTGTCCCCGATGAAGTGGTGATCGATATGATCGAGAACATTCTAAACGATAAGGCAGATGCTTCCGGATTCATCTTTGATGGTTTCCCAAGAACTGTTGAGCAAGCTAGCGCACTCGACAATCTCTTGCAAAAGCACAATACAGAGATCGACCTTATGCTTTCACTTGAGGTTGATGATGAAGAATTAGTTGCTAGGATCGTACAAAGAGGAAAGGATTCTGGTAGAGAAGACGATAAGAATGAATCCGTGATCTTCAATCGAATCATTACATACAACAAGAAGACAGCTCCACTTAAAGATTACTACAAAGAGCAAGGGAAATACAATCCGATCAAGGGAATAGGTAGTATAGAAGAAGTTTTCGATCGTTTAACTGAGAAGATCGACGAAGCATAAGCACGCCTAAAAGCGCAATCCTGTCATTAGGATATCATCGATCTGATCTTCATCCTTCATCCAATCTTTGATAGTGGATTTTACGATTCCACCTTGTTCAGACATTGGCAGATGGGCGATCTTCTTCAACATTTCTCCTACATTCTTGGTCATGAATTTCTTACCATCGGCACCGCCAAACTGATCGGGATAACCATCTGAGAAAAGGTAGAAACAATCGCCTTTGCGAATGCTTAGGCTATGAGTAGTGAAGTTCTTTTTGTGCTGAGAGAAGCCTCCAATAGAGAACTTATCTCCCTTTACCACATGTAGCTCTCCATCTCTCACATAGAAAAGCGGACGCATAGCTCCGGCAAATTCAATTTTATTCTGATCATGATGGATCGTCACTACACCTAGCTCCATCCCATCTTTGCTATTCCGATCGTTATCAGCTCTTTGATTCAAGGCTGTACGTACTCTTTTGTCGAGCTCCTTCAAAATCTTACCCGGATCAGTAATGCGTTGGTCACTTACGATCTCATTGAGTTGCGTATAACCGATGATCGACATGAATGCACCCGGTACACCGTGACCAGTGCAATCTACAACTGCAAATAGAGATTTTCGCTCACTCTTCTCAAACCAATAGAAGTCGCCACTTACAATATCCTTAGGTTCATAGTAAATGAAAGAATCGGCTAATGCATCCTTAACCTTTTTAATAGGAGGGAGAATTGAAGCCTGAATTCGCTTGGCATAATTGATACTTTCTTTGATCTCTTTATGCTGTTGCTCTACAACCTCTTTTTCTTTTATCAGCTCTGAGGTTCGCTCATCTACTTTTCCTTCTAGGTTGGCGTTGAGATCCTGTAATTCCCTATTGGCAAAATCAAGATCCCTTAAGCTCTTTATCAAAGCCTCTTCTGCTCTTTTCCTTGAGGTAATATCCTTTATGATACCTTGATAACCGGTAACTTGACCATATTGGTCCTTTACTACAATAGTGTTGAGGATACAATTGAGGACTTCACCGTCCTTTTTGACCAATCTTACCTCATAATCGCTTACTTCACCTTCTTCGCTTAGGGTGAACATAAGTTTCTCACGGTCGGCATTATTCACATAGAGATCCCTAACTCGAATTGAGTTCATATCTTCCATCTCATAGCCAAAGAGAGCCAAACCCGCAGGATTGATATCGATGAATTCACCGGCAATTGTCGACATATAGATCGCATCCTTAGAACGCATGAAAAGCTCCCTGTACTTCTCTTCACTCTTCCTGAGTTGGTCTTCTGTATGCTTTCGCTCGATAGCATATGAGATAGAGCGATTTAGTGTGGAGATATTCAAATCACCTTTCACTAAATAGTCTTGAGCTCCCTGCTTAACCGCATTCATGCCAATATACATATCATCAAGCTCGGTTAGCACGATAAATGGCATTTTGGGAAAGCTGTGAAAAAGATTATTGAAAGTATGGATGCCGTAGCTATCAGGAAGGAATAGATTGACCAATGTAATATCGATCTCCTCCTTCTTGATCAAGTCCTCAGCATCTTTCAAACCACTGGTATGAAAAATCTCGAAGTTATAATCCTTAGAGTTGGATAAAAGTTCTCCAATCTGAATGGCATCAGCCTCAGAGCTTTCTACCAGCAGGACTTTTAATTGGTCGATTAATATCAAAATAACTATTCCTAGATGTGGAAATTGAAATTACGTAAATGGCTATGAAAAGATTCAGTTTTTAGACAAAGTATCAAGATTGAGGGTTGATTGGCATTTTTATAGGGATTAATAAAGCAATGCCAATTATCAGAAGTAGTTTAAATACCTTTGCCGGCATCATGGCGGATAGCAATTTTATTGATTACGTAAAGGTAAACTGTCGTTCAGGAAGAGGTGGAGCAGGTTCAGCTCATCTGCATCGAGATCGAATGACGGCAAAGGGCGGTCCCGATGGAGGAGACGGTGGAAGAGGTGGACATATTATCCTAAAAGGGAATAAACAGCTATGGACCTTATTGCATTTGAAATATCGCAAGCACATCATTGCCGGACATGGAGAGAATGGTGGTGCTAGTCGTTCAAGTGGCCATGAAGGAGAAGATCGGATCATTGAAGTCCCTATAGGCACAGTAGCTCGTGATGAAGAAAGCGGAGAGGTAGAGGTAGAGATCTTAGAAGATGGACAAACACACATTCTTTTAGAAGGTGGAAGAGGAGGCTTGGGCAATGCTCATTTTAAATCGTCTACGAATCAAACGCCCCGCTATGCACAGCCCGGAGAAGCTGGAAAGGAAGAGTGGAAGATACTTGAGCTAAAAGTCTTGGCCGATGTGGGATTAGTTGGATTTCCCAATGCTGGTAAGTCGACACTACTATCAGTGGTTTCTGCTGCTAAGCCGGAAATAGCCAATTATCCATTTACAACCTTGGTGCCTAATTTGGGAATCGTTCAGTACCGCGATCATCGATCCTTTGTGATGGCAGATATTCCAGGGATTATTGAAGGGGCAAGTGAAGGTAAAGGTTTGGGCTTGCGCTTTTTGCGACATATAGAGCGAAACTCAGTGCTATTGTTCCTTGTTCCTGCAGACGCTGATGATATTAAAAAGGAATATGAGATACTGCTGGCTGAATTGAAAGCTCATAATCCCGAATTACTAGATAAGGATAGACTTTTAGCCGTTAGTAAGAGTGATATGTTGGATGATGAGCTAAAGCAAGCAATAAAGGATGATATGCCAGATCTGGATTTCATCTTTATCTCAGCTGTAAGTGGAGAGAATATTGATAAGCTGAAAGATATGATCTGGAATAAAATCACTCTAGATGAATAGCATAGAAGCCTGGGATAGACAGCTCTTCTTAGCCTTGAATGAGTTTCATACCGATTGGTTAGACTCATTAATGTGGCATGTTTCAGGTAAATGGGAATGGATTCCTTTCTATATCATCCTATTGTATTTCATTTTTAAGAAATATGGCAAACAGACCTGGCTCATTCTTTTGGGTGTTGCTGTCTTGATCACTTTGAGCGATCAATTATCAGTACTTCTATTCAAGGAGCAGTTCCAACGTTATCGCCCATGTCATAACCTAGAGATAGCTGAATTGGTGCAGACCGTCAATGGAAAGTGCGGTGGGAAGTATGGCTTCATTAGCAGTCATGCCAGCAATACCTTTGCCTTGGCATCATTCCTGGGCTTGTGGTTGGGTAGACGATTTTTGATTCCATTATTTCTCTGGGCGAGTATTGTGGCCTATAGTAGGATCTATCTAGGAGTTCACTACCCATTAGATGTAATTGGTGGAGCCATCTTTGGGATAATTCTAGCATATGTGCTTTATTTGGTCCTGATCAATATTTTCAAAAAACAGTTGAAGGTTCATGTTTAAAGAAGTTGCATTGGTATTCGTCGGTGGAGGCTTGGGCAGTATGCTGCGATTCCTCATTGGCAAAGGCGTATTGCAATTCTCTCAGCTTTCCTTTCCCATGGGAACCTTCATTTCCAATCTAATTGCCTGCATAATCCTTGGCCTAGTAGTTTACTTGAGCAAGGGGCGAATGATATTATCCACTTCACTCATGCTTTTCTTGATGACTGGTTTTTGCGGGGGATTGAGCACCTTTTCCACCTTCAGCTTCGAGACTCTGCAGCTCTTCCGTCAAGGAATGTATACCTATGCCTTCTTGAACATTGGATTGAGCATTAGTCTGGGAATACTTAGTATCTATTGGTTAATATCAAAAATTCCGGCAAATGAGATCAATTAAACTTGTAATTCTCACATTCATACTTCTTGTAAATTATACCGCAAAGGCGCAAGAGTCAGAGCGACCGAAGATCGTGATTGGCATAGTGGTAGACCAGATGCGTTACGATTATCTCCAGAGATTTGCCGCGGCATACGGTGAAGAGGGTTTTAAGAGATTAATGCGTGAAGGCATGAATTATAGCAGCATGCATTATAATTACAAGCCCACCATGACTGCTTGCGGGCATGCAAGCATTTTTACCGGAACTACACCTTCAGTCCATGGGGTGGTGGCCAATGCCTGGTATTCTAGAGAGGAAGGAGATTATGTGTACTGTGTGAAGCTGCCAACAGAAGATGGAGAAGGAGTCTACTCTCCGGCTCGGATGAAAACAAATACTTTGGCAGATGAGATCAAGCTAAGTCTTGGATCTAGCTCTAAAAGTTTCGGTGTATCTCTAAAGGATAGAGGAGCGATCCTACCTGCCGGACATATGGCTGATGGAGCATTTTGGTTTGAAGGAGAAAAGGGTGGATTCATTAGCTCTACCTATTACTCAGACCCTGAACCAAATTGGGTTAAAGATTTCAATCAACAAGACTATTTCAAGAGCTACCTTTCTAATGGCTGGATTTTGAGTCGAGAGGTTGAAGTCTACGAAGCAGTAGCGGATGATCGTCTTTATGAAGGTCCATATGTAAAAGGTGGAGCGATCATTTTTCCATATGATTTCAGCTCGCTATATGAAAAAAAGGGAGACGATCTTATCAAATATACACCATTCGGCAATCAGCTTTTGGCTGATTTTGCCATGGAATTGATAAAGAATGAAGAATTGGGAAAGGACGATCAAATGGATTTCTTTTCGATCAGTTTTTCATCTACCGATTATATAGGACATCAGTTTGGTGTAGGGTCTAGAGAACTTATGGATACCTATTTGAGACTGGATCAGACCATTGCCGAGCTCTTGGCATTTTTCGATAAGGAATTTGGGGAAGATTATGTGGTATTCCTCACTTCAGACCATGGTGCAGCTGAGAATCGAAATCATTTGAAAGAGAAAGGAGTTCCTTCAGGTTATTTTGATCGAAGAAGCATAGCAAAAGCTTTGGATAAGCAATTGGATAGTATTTACGGTCAGGCCGATTGGGTCATATCCAGCACAAATCTCAATATATATCTCAATAGGGCGCTATTTAAAGATGAGACATTAGATATTGAGAGGGATGATGTAATTGAATCAGCATATTATTTCTTGAGCGAACAGGAGGGAGTGCTTGATGTCTATGTGCCAGAATATGGAAATGGAGATGAGTTCCTAATGAGAATGGCTTCGAACGGTTATTTCCAGAAGGAGTCAGGAGATTTGGTCATTATTGAGAAGGCCAATTGGAATCCATATCCCGATCATGGCTCTGGTCATTCGTCGGCCTATTCATATGATACTCATGTACCATTTTGCATTATGGGAAGTGGAATAGGAAGTGGAAAAGTGGATGAACCATATGCGATCACTGATATCATACCCTCATTGTCGAATCTATTTGGCATATCTCTTCCAGACGGAGTTAGGGATTACAATCCACTACCTTTGAAATAGGTGAAAAAAATAAGCCGGTGGTACACCATAAACCACCGGCTTGAGAATAGGAACCTAGAATAACCAATTTAATTCACAAGATGAGAATAAGGGTTCCTACCGAATAGATCAGTATGGACAACTTGTTTGAAAACATGCTGTGCATTATCCAATGTATTCTGGATTGATTTAGATGGACGAAGCTTGTCCTGTCTAGCGTGAAATTTGTAGGCAACTACTGCGTTGCGAATATCTTTGTAAACTACTTCTGGGAATTGGTAGTTATAAGCCTCAAACATGGCTTTATTAGAAAGCTCATTACTGAGTTCCAATGCCTCCTCAAGACAGTCGTGCTTTATTAGGTGATAACACTGTACTTGAGATAGGATATTTTGTAAGTGAAACCTTTTAAGACCAAAAGCCAAAGAATCGATTTGATTTTTACAATTGAATAGTAAAGTCTCAATATCGACTTTGCCATCTTTGAGCAATTGATCTTGTCCTACTAGTACTACCAATTCAATTTTGGCAAGATTAGCAAGACAATTAAGGTTTTTAGATTCGGGGTGATTTTCAGATAAGGTTCTCAATAATTTGAAATCCTGGATCATATCCCGAACTAGAGTAGGATTTGCATTATGAAGGTAATTTTCTACCTTATTATGCATTCCCACTAAAATTTGAAGAGCAGCTGAGATCAAAGAGTCGAGCTCTTTGTATTTTAAATAAAGATGACGATAAACAGTTTCCAACTGGCTACCTTGACTTAGAAGGTAGAGTTCAGATAGGAGGGAAGAGGCTTCCTCTTCGATCTCGTAGCGCTTCATAGCATGGAAGTAGTCTTCCAGCTCTTCAATTCTTTCTGATTTTTCTTTTTTAGAGTTTCCGTTAAGTGCGTAAAAAACGGTGGTTGCTAAAACATCCTTCATTGAGTGATCTTCCAGGCCGAAGTATCTAAGGATGGTAAGGTAAATGATTCTTTCAAAGATCTTGAAGGACTTCTCATCAAGACTTAGTTCATTTTGAACTGTAGTGGTCTCTGCTTCTGCGCGGTACGCATCGAAGATCTTAAGGCTGATTTCAGCATAGGTAAGATCCTTCTCAAGCAAAGCTCTAATATCAGCGGCTGCCTGCTCCCTGAGTTGCTTTACTATTTCGTTGATTGCCTTCATATTACACCGTTTGTTTTGAATTACGATGTAAAAGTATGGGCATACCTATTCTATATATAGGACAATATGCATCCTATATCTTCAACTAGAATGCGTTAAAAATAAAGGTAGGATAAAACTATCTACCTGTGTATCAGCACAGTATGTAGTCTATAGATTCTTCAACTAAAATCGTATATTTGAAGAATCAATATTTAGCTAAAATCTACTATGGCCACTCCATCGAACCGCCGCCACCATCAACTTCAGTCGAAGTTCCAGCTATCGCAATCTCTTGCTTTAGTTGATCTTCAGAATAATTTTGATAGTCGGCTGGAGTACCATAACCGAGAAGAGAAATTAGGATTGTAATTAAAGCTGTCATCTTTACTTTTTGTTAGTAATTAATACAAACATATACAGGCGAAGGTCCATGGCAATAGGACACTTCTTCTGTATTTTCTTCAATTAAAAGTAGTTAAAATTTGTGAAAGGGCTATAGAACGCCCATCAAAAGGAGAGTATTTTGAAAAACAGCTTCCTCAAGTAATGAGTCAAGAGAATTATAATAACCTCCAAGAATTAGCAAATTCACTAAAAGAGGAAGAAATTAACTTAGCAAAAAAGCATTTAGTTGCTTTTGAGAGTTATCGTACGAAGACTCCATCACAAATGTTGCGTTTATTTAAATTAATTTTAAAAACGCCTGATATTCAGCTAGATAAAGCCAAGCGGTCAGTATCCCCTGATAACACATTAAAATCATTTAACCAGTTAGTTAAAAGAACACTGGATAGGGTTTTGGAATCCCTAATTCTTGATATCAATATCTCAAGAGGCGATCTATATAGTCCAGTATTTCAATATAGATTCAAAATAAGAAAGCTTATTATGCAGGCTTCAATACTTCAAGGTAGGGGCTTGTCAAGTTTTTCTTTAAAAAATTTCAATTGGATAATAAAGACAGCTAAGAAGTATGAATTGTACGATGAGCTTATAGAAACACTGTATTTAAAACAAGCGGTAGTTTTTAATAGAGATGGGCAGAAAGCATATGATAAGATAGCTGAAGAGATTGATTATTATGAGTCTTGTCGAAATCTTTTAAGGAAGTCAAAGGATTTGTATCGGTCTTTTTATGCAAGAGCTTCTTTTCAAGCTAATACAAAAAAACTGGTCTCAGAGTTAGAGTCAAGTTTAGCAAAGTTGGAGGAGGATAATAAAGAGTTAAAATCAGCCAACGTTAGTTTGTATATCTATCCATTGAAAATGGAAAGTGCAACACTTAAAAAGGACTTTGATGCCGGGTTAGATATTGGACTAAGGTTCATTGAGCTTTTGAAAACTAACCCTTCTATCTATTCCAAAATTAGAATTGGAATCTATTACTCTAACCTAGCAGATAATGAAATTAGTGCATTTAGGTTTTCTAGCTCTCAACGGTTTTCGAATTACGCAATAGACTACTTAAGAGACAGGATGACCATTAATAATGTTATAGCAATTGAATTAAATGCTTTAGGTTTTTTCTTTGATGCAAAGTATCAAGATAGTTTAAAGTCAATAGATTCAATTATGAATGAACCAATTATTGATAGATACAAATTACATAAGACCAAACTTTTTTATTACAAGGCTATGTCCTATTTCGCCCTGGAAGACTATAAAAAAGCATATTTACTTTTAAATAACCTTCCCGACCTAGAGAAAGATAAGGAAGGGTGGAATGTGTGGATTAGAATAATGAGGATCATCTGCTCAATTGAACAAGAAAAAATCAATTTGATTGATTATGACCTTGAAAGTTTTAGGAAGTATATTCAAAGGGTAGAAAAGAAGTCTGAGATTATAGAAAGAGACAAGATAATCTTAAAGTTATTAATTGAGTTAGAAAAAAATGATTTTGACTATATATACATGCAGGATATTAAGTCTTTTAATAAAGACTTAGATAAAATACAATCAGTGAGTGGAGAGTACCTTTGGAAACCAAACTCTCCTGAGTTAATCATATTTGATATTTGGCTAAAAGCAAAGATTAGTAATAATAGCTATCTAAATGAGTATGAAAAATTTAAGAAAAACTTAACTCCTCAAAATAAAAATGTTTTGATAGTTCCTAGTAATGATGTAAATTCAAAACAAAGTCAAAGCCAGTTATCAATTGAGTTTTAAAGATTTAGATTTTTTAAATGACATTCTACCAACTCTATCGAGCTCAGAAACTCGATTAGTTAAAAAACTTATTCACGTTCAATTTAATGGGGTGGTTAGTAAGAAGCTAGAAAATCTACTTAATAGATTAAAGAACCCTAAGGGAGCTCAATTTTTAAAAAATGAGATTTTTAAATCTAGCCTTGATGTAACCTTCCCTTTTCTCGAACCGGGTATAAATGTACTTTATCTTTCATTTAGTTAAGGTTCACTTCATCAAAGCAAGCTTGCTTTGATGAAGA
>PALM01000024.1 GCA_002706365.1 Flavobacteriales bacterium
ACAAGGATTTATATTTCCCGATATGATACCTGCATTGGCCGGAAGGGGATTTACAGTCACTGAAAGAGTAGAAGTACTTCCATTTCCACAACTATTTGTGCCGGTGACGGTGATATTGCCTGAAGTAGCAGTGTTACTGAATGTCACAACAATACTATCCGCATTGCTAGACCCGCTTGCTCCTGTGGGTAATGTCCATATATAAGAAGTTGCATCTGCAATTGGTGGTACTCTATAAGTGATTGTATCTGCCTGACAAACATTCGTGCTTCCTGAGATGCTTCCCGCGTTCGCCGGTAGAGGATTGACATTTATGGATAGTAAGGAAGAATCTCCGCTACCACAGCTATTCGACCCATAGACGCTTATATCTCCAGAGACAGCGCTGTTGGTGAAGGTGACAACGATACTATCCACATTGCTAGTTCCACTTGCACCTGTAGGTAAAGTCCATTGATATGATGTGGCATCTGAAATTGGTGGCACCCTGTAGGTAACAGTCTGTCCGATACAGGGATTTGCGTTTCCGCTTATAGCTCCTGCATTGGCCGGAAGGGGATTTACAACTACAGAGAAGGTAGCTGTAACCCCATTTCCACATGCATTGATACCGCTAACCGTAATATTTCCTGAAACCGCAGCATTCGTCACAAATAAAGTGATGCTATCTGTAGTACTTCTTCCTGAAAAACCAGGAGGTGCTGTCCATATATAAGATGAAGCTCCGGAGATGGGTGGAACACTGTAGGTAACGCTCTGTCCAAAGCACACATTGGCTGGCCCTGCGATCGTTCCGGCAGCTGCTGGACTGTTGTTGATAATTGTTACCGTTGAGCTTCCTTCAGGACCCCAACCTTGAAGATTTTGGGCTCTGAAATAGTATGTTCCTGAAGTATTGACCGTTTGTGTGTCTATAGGATTCGCGGTTGAAGTCCCTCCGCTAACCGTTCCTTGCCAATAGGTGGTTCCTCTAGCTCCTCCGCTAGCTCTTAGCACTACACTATCACAATAGATTCCGTTATTTCCACTTACTGTGACTGCTGCAGGTAATGCGCATCCAGATCTATATCCTGCAACCACAGCTTTTGTAGTTCTAATGGAGCGTGCGTTATCGGCATCTATTGAATCACCTGTTGCTGTTCCTTGGTAGAATTTAGATGGATTTGAAAAGTATCCAACCCTAGTATGAGAGATTCCATTTGTATAATAGGTGCCACTTTCATAGGACATTACAGAACAGTAATTTCCACTGGGTACACCTACCCATCTTCCTCCTGCTGAGAAACTAAAGATTCCCGGTCCTGCTTGGAAGTTTTGGAATTTATGATGACCACAACCCAAGTTATGTCCGAATTCATGAATTGCGGTATAGGTCCAGCTAGATTGTTGAACCCTTAGAATAGAGAAACCATTGGTTGGACTACCACCAATGTTATTCAGCAGAAAAGCTGTTCCACCGGTATGACTGGTTCGTTCCAAAAGGGTGACCAGATCAGCACAGTAATTGTCGCGCAAAGTATGCACATTATCCATATTGCCATCTGTAGTATTCCTAAGATTATAAAGGTCTTGCACACTCTGTAATTCTGTATAGGTCACAGTATCTGAGTGAACCAATTCAATATACAACAATGAGTCGGTATTGTCATTGGTCAACTCGGCTCTTGCCATCATTAGACTTATGGTGTTGTTTATGCTTACTTCGTTATTGGCCGACCAAGTTGCAGCTGCAGGAGTATAAACTACCAATAAGGTGATGGTATCTCGGGTGGTTGGGCCTTTCTGGCCTTTTGGTTTTAAGATAGGGTTGTGATTTCCGGAATTTGGTAGTTGATCTATATTCAGATCATCCCCAAAACAAGCTTCAATAGGGTTTAGCTTAGATCTATCCATTTCTAACAAATGGTAGCTTTTTGTGGAATGGTTATATCTGCTCATATATAACTCTTCCTCTTCAGGTATTTCAATAACCATAAAGGTTTTACCTTCAAAAGTGGAAATGAAGCAATAGGCATGCTCGTAGTTCTCTAGTTTGGCTCTTACCAAAAGGGTGTTATTTACATCTATGGAGATTTTATCTACGGAGGCCAGGTAGCTTTTATCTTCAAACAAGGTCAGCTGGATTTTATCATTGACCTGAACCAGCTGATCAGATTGAATTTGCTCATTCAAGACAATTTCCCGAAAGCGAATAGCATCCGGAAAGTCAAGATCAGTGCTTGCTGCATACTTTTCTTCAAATTGAGTGAGAGGAACCTTATTGAGGTCAATTATCTGTTGAGCAGCGATTGGTATGGAGAAAATCAGGACTGCGAGGGCAAATAGAATTTTCTTCATTTTTCTTGAATTGAGCATTGATTTAGAGTCTTTTACGACTGAAGATCTTAATTGTTTCTATAAAGTGATGCTGCTGTGATTCTAAGCAAATCGGACATAGTATACCATTCAAAGTGTAGTCAAGAATAGTTATGGCTCTACCTTCTAACTTTTACTTCAGTAACTATAGCTTCAGGATTATCCAGTAAGGATTTTTCTTCTCGATCTAATTCTAGGTCTTTCACAATGCTCTCTTTTGTTGGCCTGTAGGTGAAGAATATGATAATGATCAAAGCTGCAATACCAGCATATATGTAATCTCCGGTAAGGTAGTAGCATATGATGCCAAAAAACGAAGGACCTTCCAAAAGGGCAAGTTTGACAATTAAGGCTCCTCTGTAGAGATCTAGCTTCTCGTTTAAGTCTGATTTTGCTTTGATTGATTCTAGCTTATTCTGAGTGAGAAATTTCCCACCCAATATGCCAGCAATTGCTACAAGAGGTACCAGGATTAGAAAAATTTCATTTAGATCCTCTAGAGAGTTATCTACAATCTGGGTAGAATTGATAAAAAGCATCAAGGCCAAGAATATTATTTGTCCAAATAATAGTGCGGCATGGACTATTGACAAGCCTCTTAAGTACTCTTTTGATGTTTGCTTTTGTACTTGCATTCGCTAAAATGATTTCGGTTTTATAATGCCTCAAGTTATGAATAAAGAAAGCAATAGGCTTTCGTCAAGTTTATGAAAGTTATGAGCTTTAATGCATAAGCCTTTACTCCAGTCGAATGTAATTACTGTATATGAAGATATCAGCTGCTTGTGATTTAAGTTTCATTCTTCCGAAAGCAACTGAACGGACTATTAAACTATCAATTTCATCTTCACTCTTCATTATTAAAATAGAGTCTGAGAGAGCCCAACTTCCTTCAATTTTTAGAGTGTCAGACACTAAAGATGATCCTATAGCCATTAGAAAGCTACTATCCTTATTGATCATTAGGATTGAAGGCCCATCATAGATCATATGTGAGCATGTTACCACAACTGAATCTTGAGAATCGGTAATGTTTTGATGCATCCATTTGCCGCACAATTGATTTCTATTGATTTGCGCAGAAGATGTTAGCGAAATCAACAATGTGAAAAATAGAACAAAGTGTTTCATCAGCTTTTGGATCAGGATTCTTGTTTGTTCCGAATCCCGAATTTATGCATTCTACACTTTTTGGGTTTTGTTATTTCTCATTCAAGTGAGCAGAATACATCCAAACAAGTTTTTCTTGTTCTCTAATGTAGTCGCTCATTAAGGCGCTTGTTCCTTCATCATTAGCTTCAGAAGCGATTTCTAAAATTTCTCTTTGCTTTAGAATAATCGTTTTAAATGCTGCAAGAATTTCTTCTACAGCCTTTTTGCCGTCAGATATCTGGTCGCTCTCTTTTACTCCTGTTTTGCCAAGATAATCAGTGTATTTATGACTTGGAGTATGACCCAATGTCAAGATTCTTTCTGCTACTTCATCTATTTTTAATATTAGATCATTGTAGAGTTCTTCAAATTTGACATGAAGGACAAAAAATTTGTCTCCCCTAATGTTCCAGTGATATCCCCTTGTATTTTGATAGAATGTTGAATAATTGGCTAATAATTCATTGAGTAGAATAGCCAGTTCCTTACTTTTCTCAGTGTTGAGTCCTATTCTATTTAAATCTTCCATTTTTCTCTTGATTATGTTTTCATAAAAGTAATTCTTCTATCTCGTAACAACTGTGATTATTGTTACACAAGAATTAATTGAACTCAATTTATCAGGCTAAAAGCTTTTGATTATTAGGACTAAAAGTTAAAGATTGAAGATTGAGCACTGAAGGTTTATCCGTTTGACTCTTGCTATAAACTCAAGCCCCTTCGGCAGACTCAGGGCAGCGCTCTTGCTGCAATGAGATCTGGCCATTTGTTAGTGGAGTTTATTCCTTTAGAAGTTCTCTAAGCTTTCTAGGATCTTGTCTGTTATCCCAAAATGCCATGATGTAAATCTGAGTTTTTTGAACTTTGTAGATGATACTATAATGGCCAAGCACACAAATTCTGCTTTCTGGAATATTTGTTTTAGTTGAGCTTTTTGGATATTGCGATAAGTACTTCAATCGCTCGTCTACAATATCAATGAGCTTTTCTGAATATGAAGTAGATTTATTCCTGAGATTCCAATATTCAAGGATGTCGAAAAACTGCTGTTTAGCTTGATCCGCCCATTCAATATTATAGGCTATTTTTCTTTTAGCCATTCCCTTGCTTCTTTCATCAGATCATCATGGCTTTTAAGTCGGCCATTTGCAATATCGTCTTCGCTCATCTTGAGCATTTCGATTTGTTCTTTTGTAAGCTGGTAGGGTTTGTCGGAAACTTTAGATTCTTCAAGAATTGTATCAATTGCCTTTAGAATATTTACATTTTCAATTCTAAGCAGACGATCAATAAGACTGTTTCTAAGAGTATCAATTTGACTCATATACCAAAGTTAATCATTGTAGATCTAAAATGAATGCACCTGATATTGATACTTAACTAAGTAAGTGAGTCAATATCAAGAGACTTCCTCACCTCTGCGAAACTCATAATCTACACTGCGAAACTCTGTGGTATAGCTAAAGATTTCCTTTAGAACATTCCCATGCTTTGGTTAAATTTGTAATCCAAGAAAAATTAATGGCTACAACATTTCACAAGATCAAGGTTAAAGACATCCGCAGAACCACCAAAGATTGCTCGGTTGTTACCTTCGATATCCCTGCAGAACTTCAAGAAGAATTCAAATACAATCAAGGTCAGCACCTGACTTTGAAAGCGATCATAAATGGGGAGGACATTAGACGTTCTTACTCTCTTTGCTCATCTCCTCTAGATGATGAGTGGAAAGTTGCAGTAAAGAAGATCGAGGATGGTCGTTTTTCTTCGTTCGTAAATGACAAACTAAAGGTTGGCGATGAAATGGAAGTAATGGCGCCTATGGGTAGATTCTTTCAAGAGATTAGCAATACACGCAAAGACTATGTGGCTTTTGCCGCAGGTAGTGGGATCACGCCAATGCATTCCATCATCAAGACCCATCTCACCAAAGAACCAGAGAGTACTTTCAAACTCTTTTACGTCAATCGTACCATTCAATCCATCATCCTTAAAGAAGAGGTGGAAGCCCTGAAGAACCAATTTATGGGTCGCTTCGAGCTTTATCACTTCCTCACTAGAGAAGAAAGGGATGCCGACTTATTCAACGGTCGCCTTACAGAAGATAAAATGCGAAGCATTGGCGAGCTATTGGTCGATTATAAGGCTGTAGATGATTTCTTTATATGCGGACCGGCAGATATGATCTTTATGATCCGCGATTTCCTTCAGGGAGTTGGCGTGGATAAAGAGAAGATCCATTTTGAGCTATTCGGTACGCCCGAGAAGCAAAAGCAAGCAAAGAAGACGAAGAAATCAAGCGAAAACAATGATGATATTAGCGATGTTAGTATCATAAATAATGGAGTGAAAACTTCATTTAAAATGGCCATGGATGGCGACAATATTTTGGACGCAGCCCTAGCCAATAACGCAGACCTCCCTTTTGCTTGCAAGGGTGGAGTGTGCTGCACCTGCCGAGCCAAACTAATAGAGGGTGAAGTTGAAATGGAAGTCAATTACGCCCTTGAACCGGATGAAGTAGAAAATAACTATATTTTAACCTGCCAGGCCATTCCGAAAACCGACAAGATTTTAGTCGATTTCGACAGTTAATTAAAAGACTATGGAAAAGAATATCAAAGACCTAGAAGCAGAATTTCAGAAACGCATCGATAATGGCGAGAACATCGAAGCTAAAGATTGGATGCCTGAAAAGTATCGCAAAACGCATATCCGTCAGATCTCTCAGCACGCCCACTCTGAAGTAGTGGGAATGTTGCCTGAAGGTAACTGGATCAGCAGAGCCCCTTCATTGAGAAGAAAAGTGGCGCTATTGGCCAAGGTTCAAGATGAAGCCGGACATGGACTCTATCTCTACAGCGCAGCTGAAACTTTAGGGATCAGTCGTGAAGAGATGATCGAGCAGCTGAATAATGGAACTGCTAAGTATTCGAGTATTTTCAATTACCCTTCGCTCACTTGGGCAGATATGGGAGCTATTGGCTGGTTGGTTGATGGTGCCGCCATTATCAATCAGGTAATGCTGACCAAAACTTCTTACGGTCCATACGCCAGAGCAATGGTGAGGATCTGTAAGGAAGAATCTTTTCATCAACGCCAAGGTTATGAGATCATGCTAACCCTTTGCAATGGAACGGAAGAGCAAAAAGCCATGGCTCAAGATGCATTGAACCGCTGGTGGTGGCCTTCATTGATGATGTTTGGTCCTAGAGATGAGGAATCTCCAAACACCGAGCAATCCATGAAATGGAAGATCAAGCGTAAGTCGAACGATGAACTGCGTCAGCAATTTATCGATCAAACCGTACCTCAAGCAGATATTTTGGGACTTACAGTTCCGGATAAGGATCTGAAGTGGAATGAGGATCGCGGACATTACGATTTTGGCGAGATCGATTGGGAAGAATTCTGGAATGTGGTAAAAGGAAACGGTCTGTGCAATCGCAAGCGATTGAAAGACAGAAATGCCGCCTGGGATAATGGAAAATGGGTGAGAGATGCCGCTACTGCCTATGCAGAGAGGCAAGCAGAAAAAAGAGTTAGCAAGGCTAGCTAAAGATTTAAGGAACGACTAACTAATCATTATGAATAAAGAATGGCCCATATGGGAGATCTTCATCCGTTCTAAGAATGGATTGGATCATAGACATGTAGGAAGTCTGCATGCTGCAGATGCGGAAATGGCAATTCAGAATGCCAGAGATGTTTACACTCGCCGACAAGAAGGAGTGAGCATTTGGGTGGTAGAATCAAAGCACATTACCGCTTCTAATCCAGAGAAGAGTGGCGAATATTTTGAACCCGCAAAAGACAAGGTTTACCGTCACCCTACATTTTACAAATTGCCCGACGAATTAAAGCATATGTAGATGAGCGATATCAATAAAGAAGCTTTATACGATTACTTATTGTTATTGGGAGATAATTCCATGATCCTTGGCCAACGCTTGGGAGAGCTCTGCGGACATGGACCTGAACTGGAGACCGATATCGCCCTTACCAATATTTCATTGGACCTTTTCGGACAAGTGCGTAATTACTTTCAGTATGCGGCTGAGGTCGTGGCTGATGGAAGGACAGAAGATGATATTGCCATGCTGCGAAAAGAGCATGAGTACAAATCATCTTTATTGGTGGAGCAACCAAACACCGATTTCGCCTATGTGATCGTGCGACAGAATTTCTTCGATCATTATCACTATATGCTCTTGTCTAAGCTGGTTGATTCTAAAGATGAGCAGATCGTAGCTGTGGCTAAGAAATCGATCAAGGAGGTGGAATATCATCTGGATTTTAGCAGCACTTGGGTGAAGCGTTTGGGCGATGGAACAGAAGAGAGTCGGCAAAGAATGCAGGATGCGGTAAATGAACTGTATCGATTCACTAGAGAGCTATTTAAACCGACAGAAACAGAAGAACGCATGGCGAATCTAGGAATTGGAGCTGATTTGCCATCAATGGAAGAGGATTATTACAAGCAACTTCATGCTCTGCTTGAAGAAGCTACTTTGGAAGTCCCTCAGGGAGAGGTGTTCCAATATGGCGGAAAGGAAGGTCGACATTCAGAGTATATGGGATATATTCTTACCGACTTCCAATTCATGCAAAGAGCCTATCCAAATATGAAATGGTAATGCAAAGATGGAGACAGTAGATCAACATATAGAAGATATACTGTATTCAGTTTCTGATCCTGAGATTCCCGTGCTGAGTATAGTGGATATGGGAATCATCAAGAAAGTTGAAAAGCTCGATGACCATTTCCTCATTCATATTACACCTACCTATTCCGGTTGTCCGGCTATGGACACCATAGAAGATGACATCGTTAAAGCCTTTGATGAAGAAGGATTAAAGGCAAAGGTGAAACATATTTTGAGTCCGGCATGGACCACCGATATGATCACCGAGAAAGGCAAAAAGGCCTTGGAAGAATATGGGATAGCGGCACCTAGAGATGCCAGCATCGATAAAGCCGCCTTAAGTGGCGAAAAGAATCAGATCAAGTGCACGAATTGTGGTAGTATGAATACCAAAATGGTTAGTCGTTTTGGTTCTACTGCCTGCAAAGCCCTCTTTCAATGTGAAGATTGTGGGGAGCCCTTTGATTACTTTAAGTGCCTGAGATAGGAAGTGCACTAGAGTTGGGATTGCAACTAGAGTGCCTAGAGTGTGGCATTTACAACAAAACTAGACCATGGAAAACATAATATTCAAGAAAGAAGGCGGTATCGCCAGAATCACCCTTAACCGTCCGAAAGCATTCAATAGTTTCAACCGCCAAATGGCTTTGGAGTTGCAAGAAGTATTAGACGACTGCAATGCCGACGATAGCATTCGCGCCATTATGATCAGCGGGGAAGGCAAGGCTTTCTGTGCCGGACAGGATCTCGGAGAGGTTACCAATCCCGAGCTCAATCCGGGATTTGAGAAGATATTGGACGAGCATTATGGTCCGATCATCAAGAAATTGCGCTCTACCATGAAGCCGATTCTCGCTGCTGTGAATGGAGTGGCGGCAGGCGCAGGAGCTAATATTGCTTTGGCTTGCGATGTGGTTGTAGCAAAGGAGTCTGTGAGTTTTATACAGGCCTTTAGCGCCATTGGATTGATTCCCGATAGCGGCGGAACTTTCTATTTACCGCGTTTGATCGGTTTTCAGAAGGCTTCGGCTATCGCTATGCTTGCCGATAAGATCTCTGCTCATGAAGCAGAGGCCATGGGTATGATCTATAAGACTGTGGCCGATGTGGAATTCGATGAAGAGGTAGAGAAGTTGATCAATAAATTGGCAAGTCTGCCAACAAAAGGATTGGCATTGACCAAGCAAGCCTTTAATGAATCAATGACAAATAGTCTTGAGCAGCAATTAGATGTTGAGTCTAAACTCCAGATCCTTGCGAGTAAGACAGAAGATTACTCGGAAGGAGTTAATGCTTTTATGGAGAAGAGGAGGCCGGAGTTTAAAGGAAAATGATACCAAATCAGAAATCAGAGATCAGAAATCTGAAATTTGATTGATTTAAGAATGCCGGCCTCGGTCCACGGCCTTTAACCGCAATCTATCCTTTCGTCTCCAATTCCTGTTGAAACAGATTTGGTGAGTTTTGAAAACCATTACCCTTATTCATTGATTTCTCTGGCTGAAATCGAATTGGAATCGTCATTTTACTTTTCACATTCTTACCATCCTTAGTAGCAGCTTTCCAATTAGGCATTTTTTCTAATGCTGAGACAGCGGCTTTGGCGCATTCAGCATCGAATGTTTTGAGTACTTTGAATGAATTGCATTTGCCATTTTCGTCAATAACAAACTCTACATATACAGTTCCTGAGCTTTCAAGGCCTTTTGGATATTTTACGTTCTCGATTATGAACTTGATCAAAGCTTCTTGTCCGCCAGGGAATTCAGCTTTTGTTTCATCTCCTAGACTAGCTAGCTGTTCAAAGGAACTTTCAGCAGCTGATGGATTCGATCTCAAGCTTTGATGAAAGCTGATCATTGCCAAAAAGGCAATTCCAGCTAGAATTAGAATTGGCTTTTGAATTGGATTGGTAGACTTATTCTTGATTTTCATAATTCGTTTTTTTAGGTGTTGTTTATTGAATGAATGAGCTAGCTTGAATTCTGTTGTCGATAAAGCCTGATTCAACAAGACTTCGATATATCTATCGCTATTTGATCTTCCTATTTCATCGGCTTGATATTCATGGACTTCTTTTATGGCTTTTTTGAATAGGAAAATAGGAGGGAGGAACCAGAAGATAGCTTCCATAATTCCAAAGAATAGTATGTCTAAACTGTGCAGTTCATTTTTATGAACTTCCTCATGAGCGAGGATGGTTTCTTTGTCCTTTTCAGGAATATTAGCTCCAATGAAGATCGATCCGAAAAAGCTGAATGCTTGATTAGAGTTTGACAAGATGTAGTGTCCATTTGCAGATCTAGAAGTTCTTCTAAGTGCAAATATCTGATAGCAGCTATAGGCCAATTTTGCAATGAAAAACGAACTTACCAAAAAGTAAATGATCATTATCCAATCCCATGCTACAGCATGTTGTAATCCTTCTTGAGTGGCGGGATAAATGTTTATCTCATTAATTGTAGATCGGATAGGTTCAACTGTTGATTCAAAGAATGCAAACTGCAGTTGAGGTAAATAGCTCAATGCGATCAAAGGCAAAATGCTAAGTAAGAAAAATCTTTGAAAAGGAGCTGAGACCTTGTCGCGCAAACCGTATTTCCAGATCAGGAATGCGCCCAGCAAGATCAGATTTAGTTGGATGAAATGAATTATGACTTCGTTCATGACTTCTTCTTTAAAAATTTAAGGATGTCGTCAAGTTCTTTTACATCTACCTCCTTTTGATCGGCAAAGAAGGAAAGCATCTTTTTGAAAGAGCCGTCGAAGTAGTTCTTCATCAGCTTCTCTGAAATGAAGTCGGTATACTCTTCTTTAGAAACAATAGGATAATACTGATGCGACTTCCCAAATGCGGTATAATCGAGAAAGGCTTTCTTTTCGAGTATCCTTACAATAGTTGAAACGGTATTATAAGCCGGTTTTGGGTCGGGGAATTCATTCCTCACCTCTTTTACGAAGGCTTTTTCAAGCTTCCAGATGATTTGCATCACTTCTTCTTCGGCACGGGTTAATTCTTGCATAGTGCAAATATAACTAATTCTTTAGTTAATAAACTAATGTCTTAGTTAATTTTATTTTTTAAGCTTTAATTCTTTCATGTAATGGAGTTATGTAAATCGATGAGTTAAAGAGCTAATCAGTGCTCACTCGCTAAGTGTCTTTCTTTTCTTTTTGTCTTGGACACAAAAAGGTCAAGGCTCTACAAAATTCACTTTCACCTCTTCGCAAAGCTTAAGTTCGGCTTTTCTTCTATCCACTTTTGCTTGATCAAAAGTGGAGCAAAAATCAAGACCCATCAATGCTTCCCCGCTCTCTGTCCAAATGCTTGAAATTCTATTAAAGTAGTCCGCCTATCGGCGGAAAACGACAAGCGCCTTTAATGTATTTCTACGCATTTGTCCATTCACGTCTCACGCCGGCCCGCTGATGGGTCCTGCCTGCGCTCTATCTTGCCGCTGGCAAGATTAAACTGATTCAAGGATCGGCATCGCTGAGATCTGGTAGCAAATTCAAGCTTGATCGTTACGTCAATCGAACCCATGTCTGAGCTCAGCCATCGCCCCGATTAAATCGGGGGGCTAATGGCGTTTGCGAGTTTGGGTGAGATAGTAACTCAAGCTTTGAATTTCAACAGGGGGAAGCGCAGCCGTGATTTTTGGTTCTTTTCATCTAGGAAAAGAACAGAGAAAGAAGAGATAGTGATTTTCTGTGGCCTGGGCTTTTTGCGCTACTTGGAGCCTGTCCTGAGCTTGTCGAAGGGCCCACCAAAAAGTAGCAAAAGGATAAGATGAAGCTAGCTTTTTGGAGCATTTAAAAGGCTTTGAAGACTTTGTATTACTTGTCAATTCAACTTATTTTCGTTCTCTAAAATTTATCATTCAAATGACAGTAGGAGTAATAGGAAGTGGAACCATGGGAAGCGGAATCGCGCAATTAGCAGCAACCGCTAATCATGAAGTAAAATTATTTGATGCCAATCAATCGGCACTTGAGAATAGCAAACAGAAGCTTGAGAAGTTAATGGCTCGATTGGTTGAGAAGGGAAAGTACAGTGAAGAAGAAGCCAAAGAGATTCAGGGTCGGATATCTTATGTAGGAAGTCTGGATGATTTCTCTGATTGTGGGATAGTGATCGAAGCGATCATTGAAGATCTCGGAATCAAGAGTAAGGTATTTGCCGAATTGGAGTCGGTGGTAAGCGGAGATTGCATCATTGCTTCCAATACTTCATCACTTTCGATCACCTCCTTAGCGGCTAGTATTTCCGACAGCAATCGTTTTATTGGAATTCATTTCTTCAATCCGGCTCCATTAATGAAGCTGGTTGAGGTGATTCCCGCCATTCAGACTGATTCTAAAGTTCTGGAAGAAACCAAATCGCTTATTGCCTCTTGGGGTAAAGTGGTAGTACAAGTAAAAGACACTCCTGGATTTATCGTGAACAAGGTAGCCCGACCGTTCTACGGGGAAGCGCTTCGCATCTACGAAGAAGGTATTGCCGATCCTGCCACTATAGATTGGGCAATGAAAGAATTGGGTGGTTTTAGAATGGGGCCTTTCGAACTGATGGACTTCATTGGCAATGATGTGAATTATGCGGTAACGGAAAGTGTGTTCAAGGCATTCTATTATGATGGTCGCTACAAGCCGGCCTTTGCTCAAAAGCGTCTGGCAGAAGCAGGTTATCTGGGAAGGAAGAGTGGAAGAGGCTATTACAATTATGCAGAAGGAGCAGAAATGCCGAAGCCAAATACCGATAAGGCTTTCGGACAAAAGATATTAGATCGCATCCTGCTTATGCTGATCAATGAAGCTGCTGATACTTTGCATCTTGGTATAGCAACAGCAAAAGACATCGACCTGGCCATGACCAATGGAGTGAATTATCCAAAAGGACTCTTAGCCTGGGCGAATGAGATCGGAATAGAGAAGGTAGTGAAAGGCTTGGACGAGCTATTTGATGAGTATCATGAGGAGAGGTATAGGTGTAGTCCGGCTTTAAGGAAGCTTTCTAAATTTGAAATATGAGATATGAAATGCGCTGCACTGAGCGAAGTCGAAGTGTGAAAGGAGAGTTTAGAGATTAGATTTTAGAGTTTAGACTTTTTTAGAACTTTCTAACATCTAACATCTAACATCTAACATCTAACATCTAACATCTACGACTGTCAGTTCGAGCGGAGTCGAGAACATTTTTGACCTAAAATTATGACCAAAGCCAAGCAAGTATTCGAAAAAATGATGGAAAGGGACACTTTCTCCCAATGGTTAGGCATACAGCCTCTCAAGTTGGAAGAAGGAGAATGCCATCTGCAAATGACCATTAGAGAAGAAATGCTCAATGGCTTTGATATGCTGCATGGCGGGGTGGCATTCGCTTTCGCGGATTCAGCTTTGGCCTTCGCATCCAATTCATACGGCAGGATCTCTCCTTTGATCAATGGGAATATGGTCTATTCCAAATCGGCAAAGGCAGGAGATACCCTTCGCGCTGAAGCTAAGGTCTTTTCGATCTCCCATAAAAAGGCCGACATAGATGTGAATATCTATTGCAATGACGATCCTGAGCCTTTCTACTATATGAGAGGGACGGTTTATCGGACCTCGAAGGAATTTGATATCGAGACTTGAGAGTCTAGAATCTAGAATCTAGACTCTAGGTTCTTAACACGAAACCAATTTCCCTAATCAAAGCTATCTTGCTACCTTTATGTTCCTTTAAAAAACAATATGAAACAAGCATATATAGTCGACGGAATCCGCACCGCCATTGGAAAATTCACCGGTACCCTTTCACCTGTTCGCACCGATGATCTCGGAGCATTGGTGATCAAGGAGATCATGGATCGCAATCCGAATATCCCTAAAGAAAAGATCGATGATGTGATCATGGGTTGTGCTAACCAGGCGGGAGAGGATAACCGAAATGTTGCGCGTATGTCCTTACTGCTTGCCGGCTTGCCCTTCTCAGTTCCAGGAGAGACTATCAACCGTTTGTGCTCTTCTGGTATGTCGGCCATTGTGCACGCCTCCAGAGCCATTCATTCCAATGAGGGAGATCTGTTTATTTCAGGAGGAGTAGAGCATATGACTCGCGGTCCGTGGGTGATCTCTAAAGTTTCTTCTCCTTTTGGCAGAGATGCGGAAATGCACGATTCGAGCTTCGGTTGGAGATTCGTGAATTCCAAAATGAAGGATCTATATGGCACAGATGCAATGGGAGAAACTGCCGAGAACCTGGTAGATAAGTTTAAAATATCCAGAGAGGATCAAGATAAGTTTGCCGCTTGGTCGCAACAGAAAGCTACAGCCGCTCAAGAAAACGGCAGATTGGCTGAAGAAATCGTAAAGGTTGAGATTCCTAGAAGAAAGCAAGATCCCCTAATCTTTGATAAAGACGAGTTTGTTCGTCCGGGTACCACAGTAGAAGCCCTTTCCGGACTTCGTCCGGCCTTCAGAAAAGACGGTAGTGTAACTGCAGGTAATGCTTCAGGTTTGAACGATGGAGCGGCAGCCACCATCATCGCATCAGAAGATGCAGTAAAAGATTACAATTTAAAGCCATTGGCCAGAATTGTGAGTTCAGGGGTAGCTGGAGTGGAGCCTAGGATCATGGGAATCGGGCCGGTTTACGCTTCAGAGATTGCATTGAAGAGGGCTGGGTTGACATTAGATGATATGGATGTGCTGGAATTGAATGAAGCTTTTGCAGCTCAGGTTTTAGCATGCACCAGAGAAATGGGCTTAGCAGATGATGACCCTCGTATCAATCCAAATGGAGGAGCCATAGCTATTGGTCACCCATTGGGAGTAACCGGAACTAGAATCGTGCACACCGCAGCATTAGAATTGCAGAAAACGAACAAACGCTATGCACTTTGCACAATGTGTGTAGGTGTTGGGCAAGGCTACGCTGTGGTAATTGAAAAAGTCTAAACCCTGTGGTTCCCTGTGCTACTCCGTGGATCCCTGTGTGCCAACTAAGCGCTTAATTAAGAATAAAGAGAAAAGATGAATAAGTTAGAGAATTACGTTCAAGGAAAGTGGGTCACCGGCGATGGTGACGGAACAGCATTGGTAAACGCCGTCACCGGCGAGAATGTAGCCTTCGCTACCACCAAAGGCCTTGATTTTGAGCAGATCCTGAAATACGGTCGCGAAGTGGGTAACCCCGCTCTTCGCAAAATGACCTTCCAAGAAAGAGGCTTAATGCTGAAGAAACTGGCTCTGCATCTCACCAAGCAGAAAGATAAGTTCTATGAGATCTCTTTTAAGACGGGAGCTACCAGAGTAGATAGCTGGATTGATATTGAAGGCGGCTTTGGAAACCTATTTGCCAATGCTTCATTGAGAAAGAACTTCACCAATCAACCTTTTCATGTAGATGGTGATCCTATTGATCTTTCAAGAGGTGGACAATTCATGGGACATCACATCATGGTGCCTAAAAGAGGAGTAGCAGTACATATCAATGCATTTAATTTCCCGGTTTGGGGGATGTTGGAAAAATGCGCTGTGAACTGGATGGCCGGAGTGCCGGCAGTGGTTAAACCCGCTACCAATACATCATTCCTAACAGAAGCAGTTGTGAAGGAGATCATTGCTTCCGGAATTCTACCGGAAGGATCCTTGCAATTGATCTGTGGTTCCGCCAGAACGATTCTAGATCATGTAGACTCTCAGGATGTAGTGACCTTCACTGGTTCTGCCGATACAGGCCGAATGCTAAAAGCCAATCCAAACATCATCAATAATGCAGTGCCTTTCAATATGGAGGCCGATTCATTGAACTGCTCGGTATTGGGTAAAGATGCTAAGCCTGGAACTCCTGAATTCACACTTTTTGTGAAGGAAGTGAAGAAGGAAATGACTGTGAAGTGCGGACAAAAATGTACTGCTATTCGCAGGATCATCGTGCCAGAAGATTATATAGAAGATGTACAGATTGCTCTGGGCAAAGAGTTGGGTAGAACCACAATTGGTGACCCATCGCTAAAGGAAACCAGAATGGGAGCCCTAGTTAGCAAAGAGCAAGTGGAAGAGGTGCGAGAAAGAGTGAAAGAATTGAGCAAGACTGCTGAGATCGTTTATGGCGACCTAGACAAGGTTGAGGTAAATGGGGCAGATGCCAAGAAAGGCGCTTTCTTAAGTCCGATCTTGATGCTGGAAAAAGATCCTCGCAAGAATACTGCTGTCCATGAAGTGGAGGCTTTCGGACCGGTAAGTACAATTATGCCTTACAAGGATATGGATGATGCCATTGAGCTCGCTCAAATGGGTAAAGGTTCACTTTGTGCTTCCATCTCCACTTTCGATGATTCTATTGCTCGCGACTTTACAGTTGGTGCGGCTACGCATCATGGAAGAATCTTGGTTTTGAATAGAGAATCTGCAAAGCAGAGTACAGGACATGGTTCTCCATTGCCAACATTGGTTCACGGCGGACCGGGAAGAGCAGGTGGAGGAGAAGAGATGGGTGGAATGCGCGGAGTGAAGCATTATTTGCAGCGTTGTGCCATTCAGGGTTCACCGACAACCATAACTGAGATCACCGGCATCTATCAGGCAAATGCAAAGTATAAGGAAGCAGAAAAGCATCCATTCCAATATCATTTTGAGGATATTCAACCTGGCATGTCGCTCAAGACCCATAATCGAACCATCACCGATTCTGAGATTGCCAATTTTGCCAATTTGAGTTGGGATCATTTCTATGCGCATACAGATATCACCTCACTATCGCATACAATCTTTGAAAAGCGTGCAGCTCACGGTTATTTCATACTATCCGCTGCAGCGGGATTGTTCGTTTATCCGAATAAAGGTCCAGTAGCCGCCAATTACGGTCTGGATACATGCAGATTCATGCGTCCGATCTACCATAACGACACTATTCATTGTAGACTCACCTGCATGGAGAAGATCGACAGGGACGTTAGAGGAAAGCAATTCCCATCTGGAGTGGTGAAATGGTTTGTAGAAGTCTTCGATCAGGATGAAGAGAAGGTAGCAATTGCAACTGTGCTTACCATGGTGGCGAAAAAGAGTCCTTTTGCCGAGATCACAAGAGACAATGTAAGTAGCTATCTAGACAAGCTAAGCGAAGATACCAAAGCACAATGGGGCATAATGACTCCTCAGCATATGGTAGAGCATTTGGCCTTTGTTTTTGATATAGCTACAGGAAAGATTGAAGTTCCGATCAATACACCAGAAGAGATGATCGAGAAATTCCAGGATAGTCTTTACAATTATAGACCAATGCCAAAAGGCTATCAGCATGATCTATTAAGAAAGGGTGAAACTGAGGATTTGAGATTTGGCTCATTGGCAGAAGCAAAAGAAGAATTGCTGAAAGCTTGGGAGAACTTTGAAACATTCTTCAAAGAAAATCCCGACAAGGAGACCAATCATATAACCTTTGGAAAATTGAACAAGGATCATTGGGATCTAATGAATAGAAAACATATTAATCACCATTTTGAGCAGTTTGGGTTGATTGATTGAGAATCTAGAATCTAGAACCTAGATCCTAGATTGAATTTAGAACTCTAATGCCGGCCTCGGTCCTCGGACTCGGCCAACACAGAATCATATTAGAAAGAAGAAATATTATGACAGACCCTTATGTGACTATTACCAAAGATCCCTCAGGATTAGCTACCATTGAATTCTTTCACCCAAAACACAATTCACTTCCATCAGACATCTTGGCCAAGCTTGCCAAGACCATCACTGAGGCAGGAGAAGATGATGAAGTAAAGGTGATCGTATTGAGAAGTGGAGGAGAGCGAACATTCTGTGCAGGAGCATCATTTGATGAATTGATCAGCATAGAAGATTTTCCTACCGGGAAAGAGTTTTTTATGGGATTTGCGAGGGTGATCAATGCCTGTAGAAAATGTCCGAAGATCATTATTGGCCGAGTACAAGGAAAAGCCGTTGGTGGTGGAGTAGGGGTAGCTTCAGCAGTGGATTACTGCATGGCTACAAAATTCTCATCAGTGAAACTATCTGAATTGAATATAGGCATAGGCCCTTTTGTTGTTGGTCCGGCCGTTGAACGTAAAGTAGGTGTTTCAGCCATGAGTCAAATGACCATAAATGCCGACCAATTCTATGATGTAGAATGGGCACAGTCGAAGGGTTTGTACGCAGATGTATATGAATCAGCTGAAGAGTTAGATGAAGCAGTAGCCAATCTCGCTGATTACTTGCTAAGCAAAAATCCAGAAGCTCAAAGAGAGCTGAAGAAGGTGTTTTGGAGAGGATGTGATGATTGGGATGCTTTATTGGAAAGCAGGGCAGAGTTGAGTGGGAAAATGGTGCTTTCCGACTATACGAAAGAGATCTTGGCGAAATACGCTTAGTTAATTTTGAATTGTCAATCTGTGAATGATGAATCATCTACTTTAATTGGCAATACTTGTTTTTCCCGCAGATCGCGCAGATTAAGAAATCTTAGAAAGAAATAAAATTTGATGATTTCGCTGATTTTGAATACTTGACCTAAGTGACATTCAGAATCAGCAATCAAATCTGCGGGATCAACTAATTCAATTCTTTTGTGTTTAAGGTTATTTCTGCGAAATCAGCGGGAAATGAAGAATTGTTCTTTAGTATCTTAGCTGCAGTATCATCCCAAATCTTATATCGTGATATACGAATACAAAGGCTTCATACCAGTCGTGCATCCATCAGCTTTCATCCATCCCCAAGCCACCGTAACCGGTAATGTGATCATTGGAAAAGATGTATATATCGGTCCGGGAGCGGCCTTAAGAGGCGATTGGGGAGGCATAGAGATCGCCGATGGTTGCAATGTACAGGAGAACTGCACCATTCATATGTTTCCGGGAGTCACTGTAAAGCTAGAAGAAGGCGCTCATATTGGTCATGGAGCCATCATCCACGGAGCACATATAGGCAAGAACGCCTTGATCGGCATGAATGCCGTGATCATGGATGAGGCCGAGATTGGCGAGGAATGTATTGTAGGAGCCTTATCCTTTGTAAAAGCCGGAGATAAGTTTGAGAAGCGCTCATTGATTGTTGGAAATCCCGCCAAGAAGATCAAGGAAGTCACCGATGAAATGGCTGCCTGGAAGACCAAAGGAACTCAGCTTTATCAACAACTGCCAGCAGAAATGAAAGCCCATTGGAAAGAGGTTGAGCCATTGAGAGAGATTCCGAAGAATAGACCTTCTCAGGATAGTCTTTACAAGACTTGGGAGGAGATTAGAAGAAGTGACTAACACTTCTACGCCAAGGCTTCGAAGTGCGAGGAGTGCAGCTAGAGTGCCTAAAGTGGTCTTAGAACCTAGAGTCTGGAACCTAGAATCTAGACAAATCGGTTAATTATAATTTAAAATTCTGTCACCCCGAGTCCTTCGGCTTCGCTCAGGATAAACTCAGTCGAGGGGCGAAACTCATCTTTCAAATCCCATATCCCTAATCCCACAACCGAAATCCTTCTTATCTTTCCAATCCTAACTAACAACTATGCGTTCTTCTATTGCCAGATATATCTTGATTTTTCTTCTTGCAATTTCATTAATCCCTAATAACGCAGAAGCCTCTCATAATAAAGGAGGAGAGATTACATGGGAATGTTTGAGTGATGGACGGTTTGTGTTTCATGCGAAATTATATCGAGATTGTTCAGCTATTGGCATTAGTTTTAATTCTGGCTATTATCGACTTATTATTGACGGGAATCCCTTGCCTAGAAACTCGAATAATTCAATTATTAATGAAATTCAACTAGAACCAGATTCTGTAGAGTGGATACGGAATAATTATGGTGATTTAACTCCATCATCCTTGGGTTCTGCTTGCTTAGCTGACTCATTGCGTATTTCATGTACTAATAGAGATGAGGTTTCCATTCAGGAGTATCCTTTCAAATCGGACCCTATAAGATTAAATGGCACTCCACCAAGCTTAGGCTGGAAATTCTATTTGATACAGCCTTGCTGCTTAGGAGCTGTATCAAATATAGTTGGGTTTCCACATCATATGCTTCGGACTATAATGTATAGTCCAATACAGAATCAGGTAAACAACTGTTTTGATTCTTCTCCTCAATTTTTGGATTCACCTCAGTATTTATATGCTCGGGGTAAGGCTATGAGCTACCAATTTGGAGCAAGCGATAAAAACAAAGATTCACTAGTCTACCGCTTTGCTAGAATCTATAGTACTCCACCCCAAGCACCTCAACCTGTACCTTATAGATCAGGATTTTCTTTTGACAATCCAACCCCAGACCAAGCATTTAATCCAAATAATCGCCCGATGATTCTTAATCACGCCTCTGGAATTGTAGAGTTCTCCATTTTTAGTGGCTCTCCTTTATTTCATGCTTATCAAGTCGTAAACCAAGTTGATGCCTATCGAGATGGGAGATTGATTTCATCCACTTTTCGAGATCATCCGATTTACATAGTTGATGCGCCACTAGAAGGATCTTTTCAAAAACCAGAAATTCTAATTAATGGTCAGTCAGGTACTTATGAGATAGATGTTTTAGCAGGTGATTCTATTGAAATTCCAGTACAATTTAGAGATCTAGATGCCAATGGAAATCCAGGTACATTATATCGAGTGACTATGCAAGGAGACAACTTTTCTTCTAACTTCAGGGATAATAACAATTGTGATTCACCACCCTGTGCCTATCTCCAAAACTGGGCTCCATGGTATGACACCACCATCTATGACTTTAAATTTGAAGGAACCAACACCATCAATACTCGATTCAAGTGGAAAACTGATTGCTCTCATCTGAAGTCGGATGGCAGACCAAAGATCTATCGATTCTATTTTAAAGCGAAAGATGATTATTGTCCAATTCCAAATATTGACAATGCCTGCATTGTAGTGAGAGTTAGTCCAAGAATTGAATCAAGTATTGACTGGAAGTGTGCTGAAGAAAGGACTAATGGTTTAGAATTGAGCTGGAAAACGGAAAGTTTCGATACCTCTACTTTTACGAATTGGAAAATCTATAAGAGCATCAATTCTTTTCCATACAAGCTAATTGATTCAATCAGTGATCCAATTCAGAAGAATTATATCGATCAGGCTTATAATGATGATTCTACAAATGCCTATAAGATTGGGATATCAAGCAGTGGAGTTTGTAATCAAGGCCCTGGACAAAAGCTTAGTGAAGAGTATGAATATGCGAACATAGATTCAGTTAAGATATTCTTTACAGGTGTAATTGTAGCTACTGATTTCAAACAAGGGTACACTTATCAGTGGATAGACTGTGAAAATGATACCATACTACAAGGCGAGAATTCGCATCGACTAACGCCTCTAGATAGTGGTTACTATGCAGTGATTATTAAAAAGGGGGATTGTGTAGATACTTCTAAATGTTTAAAGGTTAATGTGGTTGGTCTAAATGAATATGCACTTGAATCCTTAATTACAATCTACCCCAACCCATCAAACGGGCATGTCAATATAGAACGCGAAGGAAATCTTCCTTTAGATTTTCAAATCTTCAATATCCAAGGCAAGCTGATGAAGAGAGGGAGATTGGCTGCTAACCAAAATCAATTGGAGTTGCCAAATGCTGAAGGGTTGTATTTTGTATCGTTCAGAGATGAGAGTGGGAATGAAAAGACGTATAAGATTGTGAAGCAGTAAGATGAAGAAGTGCACTAGAGTTGGGAGTGCGCTAAAGTGCACTAAAGTTGATTGAGAATTCAGATTCAATGTTTCATATTTCACATCTCATATTTCACATTTCAAATCTCGTCTCCAAACTCCTACATCCAATTCCATGCTCGGACTTATAATTGAAATAGCGCTCTCCTGGTTGATCCTGTGGCTGGTGTTTCGCGAACATATAACTGTTCTTGGAATAAAGCCTACTGCAATTCGATTAAAGCAGTTTGCTATTGGGATGCTCATTATGGCTGCTCTTTGTCTGATCAATCAATTGAGTCAGGCTAATTTCAGTGGTGTGTCTTATGTGCGAAATCCTACTTATGGCTGGATAGAAGCGCTTAATGGTACCTATTGGACCATCAAAGCGGCGCTTTTTGAAGAATTCATCTTTAGAGGTGCGATTCTTTATTTCCTTATCCGCAAGATTGGAGGTATATGGGCCTGTGTAATCTCTGCTATAGCTTTTGGTATCTATCATTGGTTTAGTTACAATATGTTTGAAAGAGGTCTGGTTCCTATGGTATATGTCTTTCTTATGACAGGCGCCGCTGGATATATGTTTGCCTACTCTTTCTATAAAACCAAATCGATTTGGGTTCCTTTCGGCCTCCATTTTGGTTGGATTGTAATTAGCATTGTATTCTTTTCTGATGGGCCATTAGGAGAATCTATGTATATAGCAAGTGGAGAAGGAGAAGACTTAAGTAATTGGGAGCAACTTTGGGCATTTGTATATCAGGCTTTAGTTGTTCCTATAGCCCTAGTTTTATTTGTTCAGAAGTACTTCAAATCCTAGCTAATAATCTCAAAACAAGGCTAGTTCAAAGCAACTTTGTTATATTTATAAACGTCTTCATTGATGTACTGTTACAAGCTTCAATTATGAAAAAACTACTACTACTTTTTACCATAATCCTTTTTGCTTCAATTAATCAGACCTCTAAGGCCTCTCATGTGCTTGGCGGAGAGATCACATGGGTTTGTTTGTCGAACGGCAAGTACGTCTTCTATGCCAAAGTGTACAGAGATTGTACTGGAATACCTTATCCTTTCGATAATAAAACACTTCAAATTGTAGGAAACCCTTTACCCCGTTCTGGTTCAAACTCAACGATCAGTTCTATTATTTTGAAGCCAGATTCAGCCACTTTTATGGCAAATAATTTTGGTGATATTAGTCCTCAACCAGTTGGCGCAACTGCTCAAACACCAACTATTACTTGTGCAAATAGCGACCCTGGTGCTGTTCAGGAATTTCCATTTCAATCTGATCCCATGAATTTAGTGGGTACTCCACCAGCTAATGGGTGGAAATTTTATCTGGTGCAGCCCTGCTGCAGACCAATTATTACAAACCTTGCTTCAGCTGGTACCATGATGTTAAGAGCAGTTATGTACCCGCCTACGACTACGCCGACTTCCGGACAGTGTTATGATACATCACCAAAATTCCTTGCTTCTCCACAATATACCTTTTGTCGTGGCTCTAGATCCACTAATCAATTCTCTGCATTTGATGCAAATGGAGATTCACTGGTCTTCAGTTTTGAGCGTACTTATGATGCTCCGCCCGCCTCACCTACAGTAGTGCCATATGCTCCTGGCTATTCTTTTGATAATCCAACTCCGGATTCAGTTTTTGATGTCAGGAATTCAGCTTCCATAATGACTCCAGTTAGCGGATTGATCAATTTTGAGGTCTTTAATGGAAGCCCACTGACTTTGGATTATTTAGTAGTATGCCAGGTTGATGCTTATAGAAGTGGACAAATAATCTCTACGGTTTATCGTGAACTGCCTATTACCATGTTTGATTGTCCGAGCTTGCCAAATAATGCAATCAATAGGAAACCGAATCTTACTGTGGCAGGTAAACCTCAAGGAATAGAGATCAATGTAATTGCCGGCCAAACAGTTACCTTGCCGGTATCGATTGTGGATGATGATACCAGTTCAGTCTCTAGCGGCTTGCAGAATATTCGATTAACAGCAAAGGGAAATAACTTTGCGTCAAACCTTGCTGACCCACAATTTTGTAATAATCCTCCTTGTGCTAGGCTATTGAATGTGAATGCCATATATGATACTAGCTGGAGTGAATTCGTGATAGATAACCCTGGTGCTATAGCTACCACCTTCGATTGGCAAACCTCTTGTGCTCATCTTGGATCTAATGGAGAGAAGAGAACCTATCGATTCTATTTTAAGGCTGAAGATGACCATCCACCAATTCCAAAAGTGGAAGGCGGCTATATTGTTGTAAACGTTTATCCGCAAGAAGTGAACCCTCCAGAGCAATTTTGCGGCTCATTGAGTAGCAATGACCTAGCCTTGTCGTGGGATAATTCCGGAATAAATTCTACTTCCTTTGTAAGCTGGAGGATCTATAAGAAGATAGGTACAGGCAATCTTCAATTGATAGATACTATTGCCAACTATCAAACGACTAGCTACTTGGATCAAAACTACAGCAGCAGCTCTTCATCAGAATACTTCGTGAGGCCAGCTCATACTATTTGCGGAAATATTCGCGAAGGAAGAAAGAGTGAGGTGTTTTCTAACACTTATTTAAGCAATCCACAAGTTTCTTTGAGTCGATATATTTTAAGTACTAATTCGGTAGGTGATTACCAATGGTACAACTGCGACTCATCAAGAGTGATCCCCAATGAAACCTCATCAAGCTTTATCGCTCCTAGGAATGGGAATTACGCCTTGATCCTAAGTAGAGGAGGATGCGTAGATACAACAGCCTGTGTGACAGTTTATGGTGTTGGATTAGAAGAAAACGGCATTTTAGATCAGCTTTCTATCTATCCTAATCCATCAAACGGCAAAGTATTCATCGATCGTGAAGGAGCAGTATCATTAGATTATCAGATCTATAATATCCAAGGTAAATTGATGAAGAGGGGCAGATTGGCTGCTAATCAGAATCAACTTTTATTGCCAAATGCCGAAGGACTTTATTTCGTGACTATCCAGGATGAGAGCGGAAATACTAAGACCTACAAGCTAATTAAGAGATAGGAGTAAGAGTCTAGAGTCTAGAATCTAGACTCTATCTTCTCACAATTAACTACCTTTAGTCATGCGCACATTCAAACTAATTCTTTTAATCTGCTTCATTCTGATCCTGCCCAAGGCCCAAGCTGGTCATGTAGCAGGAGGTGAAATCAGTTGGGAGTGTCAAGGAAACGGCACTTATGTTTTCTCTTTGAAAGGGTATACATTTTGTCAAAACTTTAATAATCTTCCACTTGCTTATGTAACTCTTCAGATTGTTGGAAATCCATTACCAAGATCGAGTACCAACTCTTCATTTAGTTTTATTACTTTAAGACCAGATACTCAGCTTTATAATCTGAATTCAGGAGATATTAGTCCTCTTTGCAATCGACCCGCGGCACAAGCTTTAGATTGCGCAAATAGCGATTTCTCAATGGAACGTATGGTATATAGATCAGATCCATTGCGTTTGAATGGTACACCTCCATCGAATGGTTGGAAATTTTATTGGGTAGCACCCTGTTGCAGACCTTCATATGGGAACTATTCTTCAGGAGGAAACCCTATGGTAGGTGCAGTAATGTATGGAAATCAAGCTACAAATAATTGTTACAACAGTTCTCCTCGTTTCATCGATTATCCTCAATTCAATTATTGTAGAGGAGAGTTCATTGAATATGTAGAATATGCTGAGGATTCCGATGGAGATTCTATAGTCTACAAAATGGACTATAGCTATAATTCTCCACCTTCAGCACCAATACGAATACCCTATGCTAATAACTATTCATACGACAGTCCTACTCCTAGCTCAAGCATCAATAGCAGTAATCAAGATTTTACCCTTGATTCAGCTAGTGGAAGGATCAGTTATAAGTTTGTGAACGGAATTGGCAATCCGCCTAGATATTTTTTAATGAATATTAAGGTGGAGGAATATAGAGGCTCTCAACTTTTGTCGGAAGTGCATAGAGAAATGTCAATGATTGCCAGAGACTGTCCATTGATCAATAATACCCACCCAAATAACAATCCCGACATTACAAAGCCCTTTTTGAAAGGCACAACAAGGGTATCTAAGGATACGATAATTGCAGGATCAACAATCAACATTAGTTTGAATGTACTTGATACTAATGCAGTGAATGGTAACCCCCAGGAGCTTAGACTCCAAGTTTTGGGTCAGCAAATGAGTAAGGATTATACCATGGGTGGTCCTTGTGCAGATCCAACTGATACTACATGTGCATATATACCATCAGCAAATGCAGTATATAATGCCCAAAAGGATATTTATGAGATCGTAAATCCTCTTCTGATTGGAAAACAGATAGTTTGGCAGACAGATTGTTCAGATCTAGGCCCGAATAATCAAGCCAAAACACATCGCTTTTATATGAGGGTGTCAGATGATTTCTGCCCACTTCCTGGAGTATCTTATGACATTATAGAGATCACTGTGCTTCCACCAAATAATCCTCCTTGTCAATTGTCGACCTCAATTGATGAATCAGACTCTCCTGATCTAGATTTGACAATCTACCCCAATCCATCAAATGGGAAGGTTTTCATCGATCGTAATGAAGCATTATCATTAGAGTATCAGATCTTCAACATCCAAGGTAAATTGATGAAGAGAGGGCGATTGGCGGCTAATCAGCATCAATTGGAGCTGCCTGAAGCTGAGGGCTTGTATTTTGTTTCTATTCGAGATGAGAGTGGCAATGAAAAAACTTACAAGCTGATCAAGCAGTAATTTTTTGGTCACTGATCTGAAATCCTTTACTAG
>PALM01000025.1 GCA_002706365.1 Flavobacteriales bacterium
AATAGGGGGCTTACTTTCTGGCTAGAGTAATATTCGCATTGATTATCAACAAGATAGCTATGGTAATTGTTGAATAATTAATTTAACCGGACAACAATGTTTCGGAATATGAAGTAGGTACACTCCTAATCGATATTATCGATAACAAGAACTTCGATCCAAACACCTCCCCTGGTCTTTTAATCAAATGGGCTGGTGTGATACGAGGAGTGACTAATCTAACCAGTGCTGCAGATATCAGAAATCGATTGAGAATTGATATTGATATTGCTTTTAATCAATCACCTTATCTTAAAACTGCACTCTAATGAAGCATTTACTTATTATATCGTTCGCCTTTCTTCTGGGTGGTTTTGGACTAAAAGCTCAAGATGATTTTTCCCTTGAAATTTATGAAGAAGGTGATCAATTATGGGGTTTTAGCTACAGCTTTGGATTCCCTTCAGGAGAATTTAGAAATTTTATTGACGAAACATCATTCAGAGGCTTTCATTTCGATTATGAGTATTTCGTCATGAACAATCTCTCAGTTGGCTTAAATTCATCATACACCCTCTTCAATGAGATCAATGAAAGAGACAGCTATACCATTGAAAGTGAGAATACAGGAGTAACGATCAGTTCTAAGATTTGGAGATATACGCATGTGGTACCAATTCATCTTACATCTAGGTATTACTTCTCTTTTTTCGAAGATAATCAAACTGCAAATTTATTTGGGGGTATAGGTATCGGCTGGACATACATCAATCAAGAAGCCTGGGTAGGATTGAGCACTTTTAGAGAAGAATCGTGGAAGTTTTCAATGGCCCCTGAATTAGGTATCGATCTTAATACTGGTGGAAGATATAATATTCAGATCAGCGGACAGTATCTCTATATCCCAAATGGTCTGCAGCTCGTAAATGAAAACAACTTTGAAAGCTGGAATTTGAAAGTTGGGTTTAGGAAATGGATTTACTAGCTAAGCTTTGCTTAGCTAGAGTGCGCTAAAGTACTTAGAGTGCAACTAGAGTGCACTAGAGTTGAAGGAAATGTCTATTAAACAAAACGCTAGCGCGGACATGCTGTCCGCCTGTATCCTCTCGCACCCACCGCAGCGCTTAAGACTCTATTTCAAAATAAGCTTGAGAAATAGCCTCCACAATATCCCCCGCAATCATAGAGCGCTCACCATATAGGTCTGCTGCAATATCGCCTGCTAAACCATGCAGATATACTCCTAAGAGGGCCGCTTGCTCTGAAGCATAGCCCTGAGCTAAAAGGCTTGTGATCATGCCACTTAGAACATCTCCACTGCCTGCAGTGGCCATGCCTGCATTACCGGTTGGATTGAAATAGATGCGACCATCAGGACAGGCAATAGAGGTGAATTTCCCTTTTAGCACGACATACTGACCATACTTAAGGGCGAAGTCTTTCTGCAATTCCAATCTTTCAAAATCATCACTCCAATAACCCACTAATCGCTTGAATTCTCCAAGGTGCGGAGTAATAATGCAGCCTATAGGCAAAAAGGACAACCAAGTTTTATTCTCTGAAATGATGTTTAGTGCATCAGCATCTATGAGCATTGGACTTGAGCTCAGTTGAATAAGTTGCTTAAAGAAGTTCTGTGTCTCATCGGACATCCCCAATCCCGGTCCGATTCCAATTGCATCGTACTTTAGGTCCATCTTGATCTCAGAGATGACATCTTCTGCCTCATCTACCTCTACCATCGCTTCCGGCACTGAAGTCTGCATGATCTCATAACCACAAGCTGGTACTTGTACTGTAAGTAAACCAGCCCCAGTTCTCATGCAGGCTTTGGAAGCCAAAACTGCTGCACCCATTTTACCTTTGCTACCGGCGATAAGCACTGCTCTTCCATGATCTCCCTTATGAGAAAATGTCTTGCGCTCTTTGAGCATACTTCTGGCATCTTCTTTTGTGAGATAATAATGAGTAGTCTTAGCCGACAGTATATAATCCAGATGCAATCCAATGTCAATAATGCTCCAATCCCTCACATATGCCAGGTTTTGAGGCATAAAGAAGGCTAGTTTGGGAAACTGGAAGCTCAAACAATGAGTGGCTTTGATGATGGATCCCTTTGCTGATGACTTATCGGCAAAGAGTCCCGATGGTATATCTATAGAAATTATTAAATGTCCTGAATCGTTCAGCTTATCGATGATGTCAGCTGAAAAGCCTTCAACTCCCCTACTCAAGCCAGATCCAAAGATTGCATCAATCACCACTGAATTCTCCTGCAGCTCAAAGTCGGCCTTTCCATCACTTAGTGTTTGATAGTCCGACAATCTCTCAAGATTGATCTTGAGATCAGTTGAAAATTTGCTGGAAATCTCCAAGACATAGGTATTGACCTTATATCCTGCCTCTTTCAGTAATCTTGATATCACCGCTCCATCTCCACCATTGTTTCCAATGCCACAAAAGATATCAAAACTGCTTTCCTTCTCGGGAAAATGCGCAATGATCCATTCGGCAGCTCGATTTGCTGCTCGTTCCATTAGATCTACTGAGGAGATCGGTTCGTTTTGGATAGTGAATTGATCTGCCTCTCTGATCTGGTCGACTGAAAGGATTTTGATCATTATTTCTTTTCGTTGAGTAAGATTTCGTGCAATTCCATGACTTGTGGAAGCAGGTCTACACCTTCTTCGTTCATCAATATGAAATCAGCTAGCTCATTTCGCTCTTCATCGGTATATTGAAAGGTCATTCGCTTTCTGACTTTCTCTACCCCCACATTATCTCTCTTCATCACTCTTTTGATCCTATCTTCTTGAGGCGCAAAAACAGTTACTACCTTATCTAGATCATGGTAACTGCCACTTTCAAAAAGCACTGCGGCCTCTTTTACCACATAAGTAGCATCCTGATTCTCTTGGCACCATTGCTCAAAAGCCTCTTTAACCCTAGGATGGACAATCGCATTCAATCTGTTCAATGCTCTTGGATCGTTAAAGACCACACTTGCCATTCTCTCCCTATCCAATTCCCCATTGGATTTATACATATCGGCATCAAAAACCCTAACAACCTCTTTTTTGGCCTGATAATCTTCATCCAAGATCTGTCTTCCCACCTTATCTGAGTTGAAAATGGGCACTCCTAAATTTTCCAAAATCCTGCAGATGGTAGATTTACCGCTACCTATTCCTCCGGTTATACCGACTTTCAGCATTATTCTTTGATAATGAATTCAACTTTATCTACTTCTTTGCGAAGGAGCTTAGCATAAGGTGGCACCCCATTCAATTCTACCTTTAACTGTTTCTTATCAAGTTCAGCTTCAGTAAAGGTTACCACGCCTTTTACTACAGAAGTATCAAGATACTCGAACTTGCTGAGCGGAACCAAGAATAGCGCAGTGATCTCTTTTGGATAGGTGCGGATCTGTCTTTGGTCTACCTCATTCACCACTTTGATCCTGAGATTCAACTCTTTCTCAGTGAATTTTTCTACAGGGATAAGCACCATAGTTTGTTCCGGCTCAAGCTTAACCCCATCAATTTCATAATTCTGAATTGCCAGGACTCTTTTTGCACTATCATCCAGCTTTGAAAACTTCATAGGCTCAGTGTATACAGCGCTAACTGTATCAATGAATGAAGCCGGACCGGAAACCCAAATTGAATCTGGATCTAATTGAACGGGGGAACGGAGATGATATCCAGAGGCGAATGTGAGATCCAGCTTCGCTTGCAAAGGCAATTTCTTACCATAGCGATTCTCTGTTTTGAAGTATAATGTATCCGGACTGATATATCTCAAACTCAAGTTGGGATCAATGGTCTTGATCACCCTTGTTCTCAACTTAAAAGTGGGAATGCAGAATTGATTTGGGCGTGAAGATGGTTTAGCAGAATTAAGATTGATCTGCAAAGGTGAATTATCCAAGGCCCATTGTTCACCCAATAATTCAAAACCCGTACCCCTAACTTCTACCTCAATAGATTTTGGAGGATCTTCCGTAAGTACGAAGAATCCAGCTAACTCAGTATAGTTTAGCGGAATCTGCATACGGCTGTTGTACTCTTTCGACAAAGCCGAAAGCAGCCAGAAAAATGAGGACAGTACAAGGCAAAAAAAGAAGATCACAGCTCTTTGACTGAGCTTGACCTTCCCTTGATTTTCTTCAAGGAAGAACCTTCTGATTGGCTTGATCACAGAGAGCTACTTTCCCCGAAAGTACGAAATATTATTACTTCTTCTGTAGTCCTTCTGAGCTACTGAAATCTGAAGAGATTGCGCTCTTCTCTACAGTGATACTTAGGTTGTTACCAAGATCAAGAACCACGGTGTTCTCTTTCACTTGTGTGATCTTGGCGTGAATACCACCAATGGTCACAACTTTATCACCTGCTCCAAGGCTTTCTCTAAACTTCTTTTGCTCCTTCTGCTTTTTCAATTGCGGACGGATCATAAAGAAATAGAAAACGACGATGATCAAGATAAGAGGCAAGAAATCCATGATTCCGCCTTCGCCTCCTGATGGAGCCATTAGAAATATAGTGTTCATATTGTGTGCTTTTTTAAAAATTCAAATTCTCGATGTCTATCCAACATCGTTTAAATCAGAAATCTGAAATCAGAAATCTGAAAAGTCTAGACTCTAGGTTCTAGGTTCTAGGTTCTAGGTTCTTAAACTACTTCTCCGGTACCAACACATCGCCTTTCAAAGCAATAACAGTAGTGTTAGGCTTTGTATTGGCAATTAGGGTAACCGTTTTGTGCTGACGACCTTGTTTTCCGTTGCTATCGAATACTACTTCGATATCACCTGACTGACCTGGCTTGATTGGTTGCTTAGGCCATCTTGGCACAGTACAACCACAACTTCCTTTAGCATCAGAAATGATAAGATCACTTTTTCCAGTATTGGTAAAACGATAGATACGCTTTACTTTCTCACCTTGAGAGATCTCACCAAAGTCCATCACATCTTCTTCAAATTCGATTACTGGAAGTTCGCTATCATCAGCATCTTCAGCAGCAGTAGCCGGATCGTTGATCACATCAGTACTCACTTCAGGATCATTAGTAGCTGATTCATTATTGCAAGAAGTAATTGCAATTACAAATGCACTTAAGAATAGTAGGTTTTTGATTTTCATTTTATTTAGGATTTGTATTTTAATTATTAAATGTCCTCGACTCCCCTTCGACAAGCTCAGGACGTCGCGCTCGGACTGACATTCTGAACTCTGAGTTTGGTGCATGAAGTAAGAAACATTTCTGATCTCTGATCTCTGATTTCAGATTTGTAAATCACTCCATTAGCCCTCTTCCTCTTTTCTTTATCATCTTTTTATCATTGAAATCCTTTAACAACTTATCTAGCACTCCGTTTATAAAGACCTTGCTTTTTGGTGTGCTGAATAGTTTTGAGATCTCAATATATTCGTTCAAACTCACTTTAACCGGAATGGAATTGAAATGCAAGAATTCCACAATAGCCATTTTCATTAAGAGCACGTCCATGGTGGCAATTCGATCCACTTCCCAATTCTTGGTCTTGCCTTCTATCCAATCAGAAATTTCTGAATTCTGATTGATGGTCTTTCTAAAAAGTGCTTTAACAAACTCTTCATCCTCTTCTTTATCCTTGTACTTTGGAGGTATGGCTTTGTAGTTCTCGGCCGATTTGATCTTTGAGAAATAGCGCATAGCCATTTGGACTGCAAAGTCGTTATCCTCAAAATCCCAAAAGATGCTCTTCTCCTGGAAAATGCTGTACAAATTGTCTGAATCTAGCACAAACTCACGATAGAGATCATCAATGAACTTACGGTGAGCTGCTGGATGTTCATCCTTATTGGCTAAAAACTTCAAGTAAACATCAGAGTTCTTGACTTTCTTCCAAAGCTTATGGAGTTCTTCATTCTCTGATGACCAGCTTATCTTTCTCTGCTCAAGCAGTTTTTGAAGGGCTTTATTGTCTTCAAGTGCTTTTAGCAAATAGCTATCAACAAACTTTCGATTTGGCGACAGATCCTCCTCTGTAGGCATCACCTTGTTTCTAGCTTCCTCCATCTGCACCTCTGCTACTCTCGCCAACTCTAATGGCAAACAGAGATAGTAGAGATAAAGATCATAGATGCGATCAATACTTAAAAGGAGATTCTTCTCGGCTTTCACCAAGTCGGCATCCTCTGACTGAAAAAAGCCATAGAGGGCCTGCATGACCTTTATTCGAAGTAGTCTCCTATTTAGCATAATTGCCTTTTGAGCTTAGAGTCTAGTTTTGATATTCGCTACAGATGCTATTCTCTCTTCAGCAATTTGAAGAGCGGCTTTATGTGTAGTGATTCCTTGTTCGTTTGCCTTTGAGAAAATATCCAAAGTGGTATTGTAGATGTTCTCTGTAAGCTCCATCGCTTTTTCGCGGCTAATTCCGGCCACTTCACGATATACATTGATCAATCCACCAGCATTGATCAAGAAGTCGGGAGCGTAAATGATTCCCTTCTCCTGTAGCATCTTGCCGTGAGTATTCTCATCTGCCAACTGATTGTTCGCTGCTCCGGCAACAATTTGAGCTTTAAGCTTCCCTATACTGTTGTCGTTCAATGTAGCACCCAAAGCACAAGGAGCATAGATATCCATATCGGTTTCGAAAAGATCTTTATCTGCGATCACTTCAGCACCGTATTTTGCAGCAATCTCATTCACGCGACCTTCGTTAATATCGCAAAGCATAATGCTTGCATTCTCTTTTGAAAGGTAATCTACCAAGGTTTGTCCAACATGTCCTACACCCTGAACCAATACTCTCTTTCCGCTTAGTGAATCGCTTCCCCACTGCTCTTTTGCTGCAGCTTTCATTCCCATATAAACACCATAAGCAGTAACAGGAGATGGGTCGCCACTACCTCCAAGACTTTCTGGAAGTCCTGTTACGTGTTTAGTTTCCATATTCACAAACTCCATTTCTCTTGGACTCACTCCAACGTCTTCGGCAGTAATATATTTTCCATTTAAACTGTCTACGAATTTTCCGAATCTGCGGAAAAGTGCTTCGGTCTTCTGAGTGTAAGAATCTCCAATGATCACAGCCTTACCTCCTCCGAGGTTCAATCCGCTGATCGAAGCCTTATAGCTCATACCTCTTGAAAGTCGCAATACATCATTAAGAGCTTCTACCTCATTGTCGTACATCCACATACGCGTTCCACCCAATGCCGGTCCCAATGTAGTATTGTGGATAGCGATGATCGCCTTTAGGCCACTGACCTTATCCTGACAAAATACTATCTGCTCATGCTCGTTCTGCAACATTTTTTGAATTACAGGGTTTTGATCTACGCTTACCTTCTCCAGGTCTAAAACCTCGCTCATATCAATAATTTAAAAGTGATTTGACAATTAAGTTCTTCCTATTTTTGTAGGCGGATGGGCCTCAAATAACGGAGCGCAAAAATATCCATAAAAAAAGAATCTGTAAAGCACATTTTGAAAGGACTAGGCTCACTTAAATATCTCAACAAATACCTGCGGAAATATCGTTATCGATTGATACTGGGTATTTTATTCGTAGCCATTTCCAATGTCTTTGCAATTTATCCAGCTCAAATCATCCGAGAGGCTTTCAATGCAGTTGCAAAATCAGATGAACTTCAGGCATACATTGAAGAAAATCCTTCTGAAACCAATGCAGATGCTGTAATTGAAAGTAATGAAGGACCGGATATCAGCTTCTTCACAAGAATGATCGAAGATATGTCATTGGCTGAAGCCATGCTCTTCTTCGCCGGATTGGTGCTTCTTATGGCTGTGCTACAAGGGCTTTTTACCTTCTTTACTCGACAAACAGTGATCATTATGTCGCGCTTGATCGAATATGATCTAAAGAATGAGATCTACGACCACTATCAGGAGCTCAGTATGGCTTTTTACAAGCGAAACAATACTGGCGACATCATGAATCGCATCAGCGAGGATGTGAGCAGAGTTAGGATGTATCTGGGACCGGGAATCATGTATACTACCAACTTGGTTACCCGCTTTGTACTTGTAGTAGCTGTAATGTTGAGCATTGATGTGGAGCTCACGCTCTATGCATTGGCACCCCTACCTATTCTCAGTGTGCTGATCTATTATGTGAGTAATCAGATCAATATGAAATCCGAACGAGTTCAAGCGCAGCTATCTCAACTTTCTACTTTCTCACAGGAAAGTTTCTCAGGTATTCGCATCATCAAATCCTTTGTAAAGGAAAAATATATGAACGATAGTCTTCGCAGAGAGGCAGAGGACTATAAAGAGAAGAATCTTGTGCTGGTTAAACTGGAAGCCTTCTTCTTTCCGATCATGATGATGCTGATCGGATTGAGTACTATTCTCACCATTTACATAGGCGGTATAAAAACTATCAATGGAGAGATTGATGGAGTGGGTAACATTGCGGAGTTCATCATCTATGTAAATATGCTCACATGGCCGGTAACTGCATTAGGCTGGGTGACTTCCTTGGTTCAGCGAGCAGCGGCATCACAAACCAGGATCAATGAGTTCTTACATACCGAACCGGAGATCAAGAACCCAACAAATGAGCCTACAGAGATCATGGGCGACATAGAATTCAAAAATGTTTCCTTCGTCTATCCTGAATCGGGAACTCGAGCGCTAGACAATGTGAGTTTTAAAGTGAAAGCTGGAGAAACTCTGGCAATTGTGGGTAGAACCGGATCGGGAAAGAGTTCAATTGCCGACCTTATCTGTAGACTCTTCGATACTACAGAAGGGAAGATCCTAATCGATAATAAACCTATTGAAGAGATCAATCTAAGCGCATTGAGAGATGATATTGGCTATGTACCACAGGAGGTCTTCTTATTCTCAGATTCGATCAGAAATAATATCTCCTTTGGAATAAAGGAGAGTGATGTATCTTTCGATCGGATCAAACAAGCAGCTGAAGATGCCGCTATTCATGAGAATATTGCCGACTTCCCAGGCGAATATGAGACGGTTCTTGGTGAGAGGGGAATTACCTTATCGGGCGGACAAAAACAAAGGATATCAATCGCCAGAGCGATCATAGACAACCCTAAGATCCTGATCTTCGATGATTGTCTGTCGGCCGTAGACACTGAAACTGAGGAGAAAATACTCAATAGCCTGGAACGCATTATGAAAGGGCGTACCTCTATTATCATCTCACACCGACTCTCATCTGTAAAGAAAGCGGATAATATCCTTGTTTTGGATGAAGGAAAAATTGTAGAGCAAGGCAAACATAATGAGCTACTTAAGCAAGGTGGCATATATTACGAGACCTACCAAAAGCAACTATTAGAGGATCAAAAAAGTCTGGTATAGTGGCTTGCAAACAATCTTAAACTTTTTTAGGTAGATTTGTTTAAACCAACTTTTTAAAGCCAGCTTATTGAAATAAAACTACTATCTAATGGACGGAAATGAGAAAGGTGGCTCTAAGCGAAGAGCCGATGATGTGTATTCCCAATCGCTACGCGCAGGCAACAGAACCTATTTTTTTGATGTAAAATCAACCAAGTCACAAGACTTGTATTTGACAATTACAGAGAGTAAGCGCAGGTTCAATAACGACAACGGAAAGTTCTACTACGAAAAGCATAAGTTGTTCCTTTACCCTGAAGATTTTGCAGAGTTCTGCGATCATCTGAATGGAACTCTCGACAAGATCAAAGAGCTCAACGGAGGCGTTGAAGCCACTCCAAGAGCAGATCTAGAAGACGACTACGATTCTGAGAACGGCGATAGCTACAAAGCTTCATCTGATTCAAATAAGAATGGTTCTGAAAAGTCTGAATCTGATTCTTCAACAGAAAAAGATCCTACCAAAGCATTCTCTGATGTGAGTTTTGAGGATTTGGGGAAAGATTAAAGCGGAGCTTTAATCTTTAGAAACCAGAGTCCGGAATCCAGAGTCCAGACTTCACTTTTTGATAAGAAATCAATTTTGGAATCAAATGCCGCCGTGCCCGCCGCGCTTTCTCTGTGACTGCCTGCCGGCAGGCAGGTCGCCGTGGTTAAAGCATTTTGTCTTTATGGCAAATAGCTGAAAATTAATAGTTACAGTTTCTTTTTTCTAGTTTTCAGACAAATCCAAAGCCATTCGTAATTCCCTCCTTTGCTTTCAGCTTCGGAGGGCAAAGCGTAATTGACAATTCGTAATTCGTAATTCGTAATTAAATAGCTCTTTTCTGCATCTTTGCAATCTACCACTCAATTACTGCTATTGAAAAGAGTCCTCTTCATATTCATCCTTGTACTTAGTCAGCATTCCCTCTACTCTCAATTCGAGCTATATGCCGGTGGTGAATTGATCGGTGGTACTATGACCGGCTCTCAGTTCAATAGCGATTTACTTGAACAAAAAAATTATTCTCCGGTCTTGGGCGGACAGCTCAATGTGAGTATTCGCATGTTTGATGTCTTCGCCATTGAAGCTGGTATAGGTCAACATTGGAATAGAGTGCGTTTGAGGGATAATGATTTTGAACAACAAGCTGAAGACTTTTCCATTGATATCAAAAACACCAATTACTATTGGAATTACTACATCGCCCTTTCTGCCTTTGTAAAGATCAAACAAACTGATACTTACTTCTATGGAAAGTTTGCCCTATCATTCAACAACTACGGTGAAAGCTCAGTAAATGATCAATCTTCATTTGCAATCAGCAGTCTCAGCATTGATAGGACTCTGGATTATACTTCTAACTATCGCGCAACGAACTACTCATTGATCCCAGAAGTGGGAATTCAACACAAGTTCTTCAAAGGAAATACTTTGGGCTTAGGTATTCGATACAATATTGGTCAGTCTACTGCCTTTGAAAGTGAGTATACGGCTACAGATAATATCAGCGGTCAGAGTACCACGGATGGACTCACATCCAAAGGAAACAACCTCACTTTCACCCTTAGCTATAATATCCGCCTATACCACATCCCCGAAAGGGAAAAAAAACCTAAGAAAAAGAAGGTGAAGACAGATGATATAGCAATTGATGTCAGTAAACAAGACGAGGACGAAGACGACCCTTCGACAGGCTCAGGGACCAGTGAGGAGCCGGTAGTGCATAAGAAGAAATACGAGGACGAAGGCAGGAAAATGATGGTTAGCGAAAGGATCAAGGTGCACAGCAATAAAGTGAAGATCTTGATTTGGGACCATCAAACGGTAGACGGAGACCGAGTTTCATTGGTGCTGAATGATGAATGGATCCTAGAGAATTATACCTTGAAGAAAGAAAAGTATGAGATGGAAGTTGAGCTCGTTGAGGGTGTAAACACCTTCGTACTGCATGCACTTAATTTAGGGAAGGTGAGTCCAAACACAGCCGCCTTTATTGTGATAGAGGGCGATAAAGAACATCGACTTACGCTGCAGTCGAACATGAAGAGAAGTGGTATCCTAGAAATCAATTACAAGCCATAGTATGAACAGAGCAAAACATATCGTTGGTTTTCTACTTATTACCATTACCGCAATGCTCAATGCTTGTACCGATAAGGATCTGGATATCGATGTGAGTCAGGATGATTGTAAACGTTTCAAGATTGAGACTCCATCATATAGCAGGATCGAAGACCCATGCAGCAATTCTCTTCGCTACAGAGCACAGATACGGTTCGACTTCAAACGGACTGCTGATTGCTTACAGCAAGTCAATAACTATCCTAAATTCTATCGAAGCGACAATCAAGAGATCAGTGCACTATCATTCACGGCAACAGTAGAAAGGAGTTTGGTCAACATCAACGACAATTCAGCAAGCTATATCTTTCAAGCTGAATTTGCCGATCAGACCGCAGCAAATCAGCTCAACCATATTATTCTCGATTTCGATACGCAGGATGAAGTTGGTAGTAAAAGCAATGAGCTTCAGATCAGAATGAATACTGCTTGTTCAACCGTAGACCCAGGCTCCTATGATGTAAATAATAATGAAGTCAATATTCCACCATCTCAAACTTTCTTCATCATCCGTCTATGGGATAATGCGGCTGAAGATGGAGATATCGTATCGGTTTATTTGAACGGACAGTGGATCATTGAAAATCACACCCTTACAAAGGCGGGCACAGAGTTTAATATTTCCACTTCCCTACTCAATCCCGGAGCTAATGATTTGGTGCTTTTCGCCTTGAATGAAGGCACTTCCGGTCCGAATACCGTTAGTATCGCCATCAACGGTCAGGAAATCCCGAATTTCAAACCGGGACTTTTGACTGGTGAAGCGGTGAGGATTAACTTCTAGTTGGGACTTTAGTTCAGAGTACTAGAAGTACTTGAAATACTTGAAGTTTGGAGTATGGAGTCTGGAGTATCGCTTAATTTAGTATTCCATTAATAATAGTTCTCAATTGAAAGTCATTAATCTCAACCTTCTTCTCTGCTTTTTCATCACTGCCTGTAGTTCGGTTGAGACTAAAGTGGTGAATTTAGAGCATCCCTCGGAAGGTCAGATTCAACTTGCTGAAGGCATTGCCATTGATAAGATCAATAGCGGCTATACACTTTGGTATAATGAAACCAGACCTAGAAAAGGCATGCTGGTGTTCTTCAACCCTAGAAGGGATGAGGAGGAATCTAGTGAACTGATCGACTATTGTCTGGAAAATGATCTGGCTGTACTTTATGCCACTACCGACAATCGATTGGAGTTCCTCTTCAAGGATGAAAAAATGGAAGAGCTGCACGATTATCTTAAAGAAGTGATCCAACTTTATGATATACCAAGAGATCAACTGCTCTATTGCGGTATGTCGCTCGCCGGTACCAGAGCTTTAAAAATGACCGTCTACGGCAATAGTCATAGTGGTGCAGATCAGATCGTACCTAAAGCAATTGCCATTTGTGATGCACCATTGGATATGCTGCGCTTCTTCAAAGCCAATAAGAGGGCAGCCGAAATAGATTATAATCCCATTGCCTCCAATGAGGGTTATTGGGTCTCGTCTTATTTGGAGGCTAATCTGGGGAATCCAGCTAATGATGCAGATAATTACATCAATTACTCTCCATACACCTATCAGCTAAATGGTGGATTGCATTTGAATGCTTTTGAGAATACTGCCATTCGGGCTTATACTGAACCGGATGTAAACTGGTGGATCAAAGAAAGACGAAAGAGTTATTATGGTATGAATGCCATAGACATGGCAGCATTTGTCAATGAGCTGAAGATCAGAAATCATCCAAATGCAGAACTCATCACCACTCAAGAGAAGGGGTTTCTAGAAGATGGAAAGCGTCATCCTCACTCTTGGAGTATTGTCGATGAAGCAGAGCTTATAGATTGGTTCTTGGCATTGTAGACTGAATTAGCCTACCTTTCGCATTCAAACTTCACACTATGACTTATACCAATGTGGTGATCAGTGGCACAGGAAGTTATATTCCCAATAAAACAGTGACCAATGAAGACTTTGCAAAGAATAAATTCTTTGATGAGCATGGAGAAGCCTTTGAAAGCTCTCATGAAGAGATTGCCGAAAAGTTCAAGGCCATTACAGGAATCCAAGAAAGACGTTATATAGAGGATGATCAACTATCTTCCAACATCGGTTTTCTGGCAGCCAAAAGAGCAATTGAAGATGCAGGTATAGATCCTGAATCCATTGATCAGCTCATTGTGGCCCACAACTTTGGCGATGTAAAGAAAGGCACTATACAAACCGATGTGCTGCCAAGCCTGGCAAGTAGGATCAAAAACCAATTGGGTATTCACAATCCATCTTGTGTGGCATATGATGTATTGTTTGGTTGTCCTGGCTGGATACAGGGAGTCATTCAGGCCAATGCCTTCATCCGATCAGGAATGGCAAAGCGCTGTTTGGTGGTAGCCACAGAAACGCTCTCAAGGGTTTTGGATATGCACGATAGAGATTCAATGATCTTCGCCGATGGAGCCGCAGCCTGTATCCTTGAAGCTCAGGAATCTGATAAAGAGGAAGGCATCATTAGTATTGAAGCAGGCAGCTGGACAGATGAAGAAGCGTATTATCTCTTTCTGGGCAAGAGTAATACTAAAGAGTCAGATCCAAAGGTGCGCTATATCAAGATGAACGGTAGAAAGATCTATGAGTTTGCGCTGAGCAAAGTACCTCAGGCAATGAAGAGCTGTCTAGATAAAGCCAATTTAGATATCCACGATGTAAAGAAAGTACTCATCCATCAGGCTAATGAAAAGATGGACAATGAGATCATCAAACGTCTGTTTCGTTTGTACAAAGAGCGAGATATTCCTGAAGACATCATGCCCATGAGCATCCACAAACTTGGAAATAGCTCCGTAGCCACCGTCCCTACCCTACTCGACCAGATCAGAAAAGGAACCGCCGAAGGCAATCATAGCTTCAATAAAGGCGATTTGATCCTCATGGCTTCAGTAGGGGCCGGAATGAATATCAATGCGATCGCTTATAGGTATTGATTGATGGTTGGGAGTGCAGCTAGAGTGCCCTAGAGTGCGGCTAGAGTGCACTAAAGTACTTGAAGTGCCTAAAGTTTAGAGAATTGAGACAGATATTTAATACCTAAATGCCATTCGTAATTCGTAAT
>PALM01000026.1 GCA_002706365.1 Flavobacteriales bacterium
CGAAAGAAGTCTTTCTGGAATTAATTCCAGAAAGATCATCACTATCTTTAACAATGAATTAGTAACCTAAAACGGTCAACACTAATCAGGCAAGCGCACCTAGCCAAGCTCCCACATCCCATCTCCCAAATCCCAGCTCTAAATCACCATCTTCTTCCAACTTCCCCTCTTAAACAGATAGAGCGTAAACAGTCCGACTAGTAATTCAGACCAGAACACTCCCCAGAAGACTCCTGAATGCTGCCAATCGAGCTCAAGAGCCAAGTAGTAGGAAAGAGGAATCTGGATCAGCCAGAAAAAGACAATGTTGATCAAAGTAGGAGTCTTGGTGTCGCCGGCTCCATTAAAGGCTTGCACTGCCACCATCCACCAGCCATAAACGATGTAATCATAAGATAATATCCTCACCCATTCGGCACCAATTTCAATTACTTGCTTGTCCTGAGAGAAGATCATCATGAGATCTTTATTGAATATGAAGAAGAGGATCGACACAATAATTAAGTAGCCCATATTGTAAAAACCGATTAGCCATACCGACTTTTCGGCTCTTTTTGGATTATCTGCACCCAGATTCTGACCAACCAAAGTAGCAGCAGCATTTGATAGCCCCCAAGCCGGCATCAAAGTAAACATCAACAAACGGATCACAATGGTAGATGCTGCAACTGCTTCACTACCAATATCGGCTAAAATTCTCATCAAGAAGATCCAGGAAGTCATAGAGATCAACATCTGTCCGATCCCACCCAATGAAGTCTTCAATATGCTTAGCATCAACTTGGCATCAAAGTACAATTGATCGAACTTCAATTGAATATGCTTGCCGCCTTTGAATAAAGTATAGATCTGGATCAAGACACCTACTCCTCTACCAATATTGGTTGCGATGGCTGCTCCTTCTACTCCCAATTCGGGAAAGGGACCAATACCCATGATCAATAATGGATCGAGAATAATATTGATCCCATTTGAGATCCAAAGGATTCGCATGGCAATTGCCGCATCACCTGCACCGCGAAAGATGGCATTGATCACGAAGATGAGCATGATCACCAGATTCCCGCCCAGCATCCATTGAGTATAGCGATAGCCGGTCTCCAACACCCATTCATCGGCACCCATTAAACTCAAAAGTTCTTTTGAATAGAAAATTCCAGCTATGGCAAAAGGAAGAGAACCCAATAGAGCGAGAATGATTGATTGTACAGCAACCTTACCCGCTTTATTTTTCTTCTTTTCCCCTACTCTACGCGCAATAATGGCGGTCACTGCCACAGACAATCCCATAGCAATGGAATACAAGAGAAAGAGATAGGTTTCAGTTAGGCCAACGGCCGCAACGGCTGATGGACCGAGTTTCCCAACAAAATAGATATCCACCACAGCAAAAGTGGACTCCATTACCAGCTCCAATATCATTGGAACGGCAAGCAGGAATATCGCATGCTTCAGACTGATCTTGGTATAATCGGCTTCAGTACCCTTGAGGGCATTTACTAGCTTATTCCAGATTGAAGAATTGGTCTGAACTTGGTTTTGGACGCTGGGATTCATTGCCCGGCAATATTACTTCTATTTAGCTAGATATGAGAGAGGTAAGTTAAATGTTTAAAATGTAAGAATGAGATAATGAAGCAATGTAGCAATGATGGTTTTATAGTTCTAATAGAAATCTGCGGGAAACCATTAATCATCTCATTCATATTGATAACTTTCTTTTTCAAAATTCAAGAAATGAAGGCCTATATATCTCTTATTGCATTTTCAGTTCTTACAATTTTCGCTTGCAAGAAAGAGGATGATAAAGATGGCCCCATTCCTTCCAATGAAACTCAGATTGAATATCCTAGCTATGAGCAAGAGATCGATGTTCAGATTAACGGTCTTAGCTTCGATGCTATGGAGCCCTTCATTTCTCCGGATGGTTCTACCCTATTCTTCAACAACCTCAACAATGGCATTAACACCAAGATCTATTATGCATCAAAAGTCAATGATTCCACTTTCAATTTTGTAGGAGAGCTAAATGGTGCTAATCAAATCACACCACCTCATCTTGATGGGGTTCCCGATCTAGATTCACAGGGTAATTTCTATTGGACATCCACAAGAGATTATCCAAATCGTTTGGACAATCTTTTTTATGGCAAATACTCCAACGGCATGGTGCGAGATAGCGGTCGCTTACAAGGCGATTTCAACCTCAATATTCCCGGTTGGCTGGTGATGGATCATGGAATAAGCTTTAACGGTCAATACCTCTATTTCAATAATGCCCGATTCGACAATTTGAATTGTCAAGGTCTATGTGAAACACGACTGGGAATTGCTCAAAAAGTAAACGATTCCACATTCAATACAATTTCCAATTCAGAAGAACTTTTGAAAAATGTGACCGATACAAACTATGTCTTCTACGCTCCCTATATCAGCAGTGATGATCTAGAATTGTATTATACCCGTTTCCCTGCAGGAGGGGTGAGTCCGCAAACTCAGGTAGAGATATTGGTCGCTGTGCGTAATGATCCCAATGCTCCTTTCTCTAAACCTAAAGTGCTTTTTGCCGATAATATTGGCAATATAGTAGAAGCACCCTGCCTAACAGCCAACAAGCAGATCATGTATTATCATAAGAAAGTTGGCGGGGTGCATGAGATAAAGATGAGATATAGAGAACAAATATGAAATTTGAAATGGGTTCTTATTTGCTTTGCTAAAACAGACAAAGTTCTGTATCCTAAGCTAATTCATCAATACAGAAGGGCGAGGTGCCGAAATATCGAATTTTTTTCGTAAATTATAGCTGTAATATTTTCACACTATGATGGGCGGAGGAGGTTCAATCGATGCGATGGCGAAATCCATCAAATACAATTTAAGTCAGCTAAAAAAGCATCGGAAATCATATAAACATATAGCTGAAACATATTCTTTCAAGGGCAGACCGATCAACTACAAAAGAGCTACGAAAGAAGAGATCGCTTTCATTAGAAAGGTATACGAAGAGAAAAGAAGAAAGCAGACCATGAAGCACTACATCCTGCTAGCCTTTGTGATTTTTTTAAGTGGAATTGGTATGGCTGTACTATTCATCTGATCTTCACAATTTTTATAATTTCTCATTACTCCATACTCCAAGCTTCAAACTCCAAATAAGTATCTTGCTACACCCATTCAACATCTAGTTTAATGTTTGAAATCCTCAGCCTTATCGCCTTAATGGCAGTCTTTGCCTCGATCAAGATGATCATTGATGAACGCAAAAGACGTAATGAGGCCAATGAGAAGTGGAAGAGATTTCAAGATAAGCATCCAAAAAAAGAGGAATGAAGAAAAAGAAAGGTCTACTTCTCATAATGATTATGCTTGCTCCACTGCTGCTGCTGTTGATTTCAAATCAAATTGTAGAGCAGAATGCAAAAGACAAAACTTTCGTTGATGTATCTGAAATTCAAAAGAATAAAGTCGGTTAGTCTTAGGCACAGCGAAAAAACTGAGAAATGGCAACATTAACCTCTACTTCAAATATCGCATAGATGCAACGGTGAAGCTTTTCGAAGAAGGCAAGATCGACTATATCTTGGTGAGTGGAGACAATGGCAGCAAGTATTATGATGAGCCAAGTGATTTCAAAGAAGAATTGATCAGAAGAGGGATCCCTGCAGCACAGATCTATTTGGATTATGCCGGTTTCAGAACACTTGATTCTGTAGTCAGGGCAAAGAAGATCTTCGGACAAGAAAGGATTACTATCATCTCTCAAAAGTTTCACAACGAAAGAGCCATATATTTGGCCGAGAAAAATGGGATATCTGCTATTGGATTCAATGCCAAGGATCTCAGCGGAAAATATGGCCTAAAAACTAAAGTCAGAGAGTATCTTGCCCGAACTAAAGCCTTTATTGACATCCTTTTTGGGGTGGAGCCAAAATTCTTAGGAAAGCAGATCACCATTGCTTGACAATATATCTTCATAATGAATTTAAAATACATTCTATTACTTTTTTCTACCATTCCAATCTTTTGCTATGCACAAGAAGACCCTTATGAGAGCTGGAACAAAAATTACAAGGAGATCGATGTGAAAGAGATACTCATCTTCGAAGATGAATATGCTGATAGTATCGAGACACACTCAACTGAGCATCAGCAAATGTATTTCAGGCAAGATGGATATCGATTTAATGCGAGATATAGCGGTAATTGGCGGAAGGTCTCAAAAGAAAGAAAAGAGGCTCTTGCAACTTGCTTTAAAATATTTGGTTTTAACTCTGAGGTCATCAACATTCTAAACAAGGAGGTTGAAATTGAGACCAATTATGGCAGTATATGGATGCCTATTCAGGACCAACTCATTGAGCCACTGAAAGATGAGGCGGAAAAAAATTCCGATGTGTATTTCTACACACTATTTATAAACTATCATGACTCAGAAGCGTATAATAATTTATTCATAATCTCTGAATTTACTGCCAACTAACTTCTACCATAAAATGACAAAATTCACTAGCCTTCTGATCCTTTGCTTGCTTAGCTTTTTTGCCATCGCTCAAGAGCATTCTATCCACAATACCAATCTCGGTTTTGATATGCCCAATAAGAAATGGGAGGTCATCAGTGATCAGGATATGAACGACATACATCTTCTCACATTCAAAAGAGAGCCCATTATGAATGATTCTGGATTGAATGTCATTCCCAATATTTCATTTATAACTGAAAATGTGGGCGACTCAGCTGATATAGTACTTTTCTCTGCCTCTAAGCGCATAAAGATGCCTATTAATGTGATCGATGTATTTACTTATGAAACAGAAGGTAGTCCAATAAAATATCCCAACAGCATTGGATACTTAGGCACTTACGAAGAGAACTCAATTCAGCATGCGGTTTACATCATTCATATGATCAATGGGGAAACAGGCATTCAACTGATCATGGATATCACTTCTGATCTCTTTGATGAGTATAAAGACGAATTCCAATTGGTGATCTCTTCTATAGAAGAGATGTAATTCGCAATATTTAATTTTTTATATCTTGGGGACAATTAACTAATCAATGGATTGTGGACTTATGTCCCTTTCTTTTACTAACCTCTATGTCTTGATTTATAACAAGGCGATATAAACAAATTAAATTATGGAATGGTATCTCAAAGTATTACGTCAATATACCGACTTCAATGGAAGAGCTAGACGCAAAGAATATTGGATGTTCTTCTTGTTCAACGTAATCTTCTCAATTGCTGCATCCTTGCTTGATATGTTGCTCGGAACCGGTATTGAAGGTATGGGTTATGGATTAATTTACACCCTATATGGTCTCGCAGTTCTGCTTCCTAGCTTAGCCGCAGCCGTGCGAAGACTTCACGATATTGGAAAAAGCGGTTGGATGATCTTGGTTGGTCTAATTCCAATAATTGGAGCTATCTGGCTGCTGATATTAATGGTAACTGATAGTAATCCTGGAGAGAATAAATACGGACCTAACCCCAAGGAAGGGCAAGCATAGATTTTTAACAGATAATCTAGAGGGATTAAAGTTTTGTTCTCTTTATGAGGATTGACTTTGTCCCTCTGTTTTTATCTGATGCCACTTATAGCATCAACTTATTCCACTATCTAACTAACAGTTAAATGGCAAGCAATCAAGATAGAATTGATGAGCTTTCAGCTAGAATGCAGATTCTTTTGAGAAAGCAAGATGAGTTCTCAAAGGAGATCTTCGAGCTCAAAAAAGCTATTGATCAAATTCATGATGAAGCAGCTGCAGACGGCAGCGGACTTGATTTTATTGAGGCTGTTCCTGAGTCGAGCACAAGTGAAGAAAGTCAAGCAACGGAAGAAACTCCTCAAGCTGAAAGCATTGAAGAACCGGCTACGAAATGGGAAGAAAAAAGTTATTTGGTAGAAGACCAATCTAAAGAAGCACCAAAGCAAGCAGCTTCAAATGAAAAGAAAGAGAAGTCGGATCTTGAAAAGTTCATTGGTGAGAATCTGATCAATAAGATTGGTATTGCAATCACTATAATTGGTGTTGGTATAGGCGGTAAGTATGCTATTGACAACCAATTGATCTCGCCACTTACTAGAATAATCCTAGGCTATATACTCGGCTTCGGCATGTTGGCTTTTGCCTTCAAGTTGAAGAAGAATTACGAGAATTTTAGTGCCGTATTGCTTTCCGGCTCAATGGCAATCAACTATTTCATCACTTTCTTCGCCTATGAACTGTATCAGTTGATGCCACAAAACATGGCTTTCGCTCTCATGGTAGTCTTTACCCTTTTCACTGTACTATCAGCATTGAAATACAATATGCAGCTTATTGCTCACATCGGTTTAGTGGGTGCTTATGCCGTTCCCTTTTTGTTGAGTGAGGGTTCCGGGCAAGTTGCAATTCTATTGACCTACATGAGTATCATAAATGCCGGAATACTCTACATCTCATTGAAAAGATATTGGCCTGAACTCTTTTATGTGGCATTTGGTCTGAGCTGGTTGATCTATCTAGCTTGGTTTAATAGTTCTTACGATATGGATGAGCACTTCGGCCTGTCCCTATTATTTGCGACTATTTTCTTCATCACCTTTTATGCTGCGGTCATACTCTACCGACTAGCAAAAAAGGAAAAATTTGATTCATCTCAGATAGTAGTCATATTGATCAATGCCTTCTTCTTCTATGGTGTGGGATATTCGGTATTGGAACGAGATGAATATGGTCATGAACTTCTGGGCTTATTTACCCTGATCAATGCGATCGTTCACTTTGTTGTGGCATATCTATTCTTTAGAAGAAAGAGCGCAGATAAGAATCTATTCTACCTCGTAATTGGCTTGGTAATGCTTTTCATCACCATAGCCATCCCAATTCAATTAGAAGGCAGTTGGATCACCCTAAGTTGGGCAGGTGAAGCTTTGATTCTCTACTGGATAGCTATTCGAAATGGTGTGAAATTCTACGAAAAGCTAGCATTTCCCACTTTGCTATTGGCATTTTTTAGCCTTTGTGGCAACTGGGCAATGATGTATCATGGTTTAAATGGTGATGCAGAAAGTTGGCAATGGCCTATTTTCAATTCAAGTTTTCTTTCAAGCAGTCTTGTGGTTGCAGCTTTTGGAGCAATGAACTATCTGAATTTCAAGCATCAGAGCACCTTAATAGAAGAAGCCAAAAATGGTTTCAAGAACCTGATCAATTACACTTTGCCCCTGATATTCTTGATCAGCTTGTATTATCTATTTAGGTTAGAGATTGCCAGTTATTGGCAGCAGAGTTTCCTTGCATCTGAGATCATTAGCTATAATCAAGAATTAGACTATGACACCTATCAATTCAACTACGACCTTAAAGAATTCAAGAATATTTGGATCGTCAATTACTCTATTGTTTTCATGTCGCTCTTGGCTTTCTTCAATTTGAAGAAGTTGAAACATAAGCAGCTTTCTATTCTGAATCTGATCTTATTGGTAATCTGTGTATTGAGTTTTCTCGGACAAGGTTTACTATCACTCAGCGAATTGAGGGAGAGCTATTTGGAAGTCCCTCAATCGGAGTTCTATGAGCGAAGTAGCTTCAATATCATTCTGCGCTATATTTCAATTCCATTCTTAGCATTGGCCATCTATATTATCTACAGTTATGTGAAAACTGACTATTTCAAGGAAAATCTGAGACGCATTTTCGATGTTTTCCTTCAATTGAACATTGTGTGGGTGCTGAGTAGTGAATTGCTCAACATTATGGACATGATGGATTCAAGTCAGCAGTATAAATTAGGCCTAAGCTTGCTATGGGGGGTCTACTGTCTATTGCTTATTGTGTATGGAATCTGGAAGTCGAAGAAACATCTCAGACTTGCAGCAATTGTGTTCTTTGGCATCACACTGATCAAACTTTTCTTCTATGACATTGCACATCTCAATACCATATCTAAAACCATAGTAATGGTTTCACTTGGTATATTGCTGCTTATCATTTCTTTCCTTTACAATAAGTTCAAACATTTGATCAATGAAGAGAATGCTTAGGTTGGGCATATTGGGAGTTTGCATACTTCTGGCCGGGGTCTTGAATGCCCAAATAGACGACTATAAATATCTGCGTGATATTAAAGGCGTAGAAGACCAATGGCACAAACTGCAATTGGATTCCGAGATCATCTCAAAATTGAACAAAGAGATGAATGATCTAAGGGTATATGGCATCAATGCTGAAAATGATACCATAGAAGCTGCCTATCTTCTGAAATCAACTGTAGATAAGACTGAAAAGAATGCAGTGAACTTTCAAATGATCAATCGATCATCTAGGGATGCTAAGTATTACTATAGCCTGGAAAATGAAGGTGCTGAAGCAATCAATTTGATCGAACTGGATTTTCAAAAAGATAATTTCAGCTACCAAATAAAGCTAGAGGGCAGTAATGATCAGAATGAATGGTTTCAGATCATCGATCAGCAAACTGTGGTCTCTATCAAGAATGAGCTCAGTGATTATAAGTTTTGCAAATTGATCTTTCCAAATTCAAAGTATCAATATTACCGCATTGAAGTAAGCTCAGATGAAGATCCAAAACTCATTAGCGCTAGGAGCTTTCGCAAAGAAAAAGTGGAGGGAAAGAGTGTGAGTTTTACTCCAGAGTGGCAGAGCATGACCAATGAAAGAGCCAAGACCACCGAAGTCATTATAGATCTGGAATACCCTCAACAAATCCATCAGATCTCATTGAATGTAGCAGATACCTTTGACTATTATCGCCCGATAGAAATAAGCTATTTGGTAGATAGTTTTGAAACTGAAAAAGGGTGGAAATACAATTATAGAACTGTGTATAATGGCACATTGAGTTCATTGGAGCATGCAGAATTCGATTTTGACAAGCAGAAGGCACAACGCTTTAAAGTGAATATCTATGATGGTCCTAACCCGCCTCTGGAAATCGATAGCGTTTTGGCAAGATCCTATACTTTCTACCTCTTGATTCGATTTACCGAAAAAGCCGACTACTATTTGTCTTACGGTAAGGAAAGAGCTAAGTCCGTGAGATATGAAATTGCACAATTCGAAGATCAGATCCCAAATGCCGTCAGCCAGCTAAGCTTGGGAGATGAGATTGAGATCTCTAAGGAAGAAGAAGTAAAAAAAGCACTTTTTGAAAATGAATATTGGCTGTGGATCATTCTGGCTGCGATTATCTTGGTATTGGGCTGGTTCTCATTTAAGATGATCTCAAATAATTAATATAACCCTATGAAAAGAACTGAGCTAATCTTACTTCTCCTCTGTATCTCTGGCTATATCCTTCATCTACTAGGTCTAGCTTATGCCGATTCAATACTAATCATCAGCATTTCTGCCCTCTCGCTTATTTACATGTATTTCAGTTTTGCCCTTTTCAACGGAATTCGATTTAGGGATATCTTTCGCAGCTCAAAGTATAAAGAAGTCAACACGAAAGATATAGTTAAGGTAATTCCTTTGGGCTTTATTCTGAGTGTTAGTTTAATTGCCATACTCTTTGAGGTCATGACATGGCCTGGGGCAAGATTTATGCTGCTTTTAGGAACTTATGGAAGTATAATATTGGCAGCAATTGGCCTGTTCTTGTATTTCAGAGACAAGAATGAGACTGTAAAAAAAGGCTTGATCAGATTGGGCCTCATTGGTGTAATTACTTGCATGCTCTGGTTCACTAAAAAAGATGTCAGATTGAATATTGGGGAAGTCGAAGATCAACTTACAAGCTTTACCATAAGAAATAATGAAGATAGAGGTATAGCCTCATTGACCATTGAGTTTACTGAAATGGCTAATTCTGAGACAGTGCTTTTAGTTGATACAGCTACTGTGGTCTTCGATGGAATAGCGCATGATAAAGTCGGCCCTAATTCCGAATCTCAAATGATCTATGAAACGCAAACAGATTGCAAATTCGTTTATCCGACAATACTTAGTGTTGAACTGAATGATTGAAAGTTCAAGACAATAGCTAAAACATTCTTTCGTTTTCAGCTACGATGCTAGCTCTAAAACTCTTCATCCTGAGTTTAACATTTCCTTTTCTTCTGATTGCTCAGGAAGAGAGGAAAGCCATGAACTCTTTGCAATTTGAATTAGGCGGACATGGAGTTTCATATACCATAAGCTATGAGCGATTCTTAATATCCAGCGAGAAGTTCAAACTTTCTGCTCAAAGCGGATTCTCTTACAATCCTCCAATCATTGGTATGATCGAATTATGGCTACCAGTCAACATCAACCAATTATATTCTATTGGCAATCACTATATTGAATCAGGATTTGGGATCGTTCCACATTATAGCTCTGTTTGGGGTATTGATAACCAAATTGTCGATTGGGAATGGTATACCTTTATGTCTGCAAGAGTAGGATTCCGCTTCCAACATGCAAGTAGGCCATTCTTTTTAAGAGCTGGCTTCACTCCTTTCTTTGAAATACCAATTTGGCGCGATAATGAAGGTAATATTAAGATCGTAAGACCGCGGATGTATGGCTGGGTAGGAGCTGGTTTAGGATACAAATTCTAGTTTGACACTCCTTAATTAATGTTAAGCCGACAATTTGCTGAATCAGAGGCTCGTTTGAATAAAAAAATGAACGACCATGATACACTCTTCTGCCTTCTGGATAGAACACTTCAAGCAAAACCTTAAAAAACAAAGAGTCAATTGGGCGCTGGATCCTCAGATCACCGCCGAGGAAAAAGAGGCTATCCTCTATTCTTTAAAAGCCTGGCAATTAGGAGAAACTTCAGATGGAGCTCATCTAAAAGCTGCCGTTAGAAAATATGCCAAGAAGCGAGGCGAAAAGGATTATCCCGCTGCAGTAGACCTCTTTATCAAAGAAGAACAAAAGCACGGTAATAACCTTGGTTATTATATCGATCGTATTGGAGAAGAACGAGCTAGCCATGATTTGGGTGATACGCTCTTTCGCAAGATTCGCTACTTCAATACCAGCATGGAGTTGTGGACCATCACCGTGATCATCGTAGAAAGCGCAGCCCAGATCTTCTATCAAGCCCTACATGATGCCACATACTGCCCGCTATTGAAGTCAATCTGCAAAGACATTATTATCGATGAAGCCCATCATATCAAATTCCAAAATGAACGACTCTATCGCATCTTTGCCGATAAAGGCTTCTATGGAAGAGCATTCAGTGTAGGTTGGTACGGACTGCTTTTCTTTGGCACCATTCACGCCATTTGGATCGGACATCACAAAGCCTTCAAGGCTGGAGGTGTGAGCAAGAGTGACTTCATGAAGAAGATGTATTATAAGTTCTTCAATAGCTTGAAATTTTGTCATGCTGATCAGCTGAAAAGAGAGGCTCAAGCCCAAGTAGTTACCGCCTAGTTACATGCTGCACAAATATTCCCGAGAGCAGATCAATTTGGGTATCTTGAACTCAAATATCAGATCTGAAGACTACAATGAAAAAAGCAAATCAGGAACTCTCTGACATCATAGTTGGATTCATTAATCCCATTGCAGCCTTTTTGGTCTTTACCATACTGCCTTTCAATTGGGCCATGAGCTCTGTAGTCCTGCTTCCTTTTCTCGCGGGATATTTCTTGGGAACACAGAATAAGCAGAGTCTATTGACTAGACTGATCATGATGAATGCGCTCTTCTTTGCAACCGCCCTAGTTGCCCTAAACGGAGCCATTCATTTGATCATTATTCCCCTGGCAGCCATGGGAGCAACATATTTGGGAATCCAATTCCGTCAAAAGGAGCAAAAGAAAATGCTCTTTTTTCAAGTCGGTATTTACCTTCTGATTCTCGTTGGCACGCTAAAGTTTGCCGTTCCGCTCTTTCTGGAATTCACGATGTGGACTGATGAACGTTTTGAGGCACCTAAGATCCAATTGGCAGAATTAGATGGGAGTCCCATTGACCAAAAGACCTTTGAAGATAAGGTTTTGGTGCTCGACTTCTGGGCGACTTGGTGCGGACCATGCATACAGGAATTTCCGGTTCTTGAAAAGGTTCATGCTCATTTTGCAGAGCATGAGGATGTCTTGTTTTACGCAGTAAGCTCCAATGTGGGCAGAGATACCGATGAAAAAGTGATAGAGTTCATAAATGAAAACAATTACCAACTCCATTTCGTCAAAGACCCTGATTCCAAAACCTATGATGAATTTGGAATTTACTCCATACCTCAGATCTATTTGATCAAAAACGGAGAAGTAATCTACAATCATTCCGGTTATACCTCTGCTGAAGAGCTAGAATCCAATTTGATCAATAGAATCGAAGAGCTTCTGGAAGAATAGAGCAAGCTATTCTCTGCACTTGAACTTCAATTTCGTTAGTCTTTCTTTGATTAACTTTCATAATCAATTGATTTTAAGCCTAATGATGCGATTTTGTCTGCTCTTTATTCTAATGTTTAGCTGCACATGGGTAAATGCGCAAGACTATACACGCTATTTGAGTGGGCAGATCAATTACGGCAGTATCATTCTTCACTCTCAAGAACTCAGACCAATTGGCGCTTCAAATCCAGTGGGAATAAGCTTGGATTATGGAAAGCACAAAAGTTCCCAAAAAGCTTGGGATGCCTGCAATTGTTATCCTCGCTCCGGAGTATCGCTTACAATTTGGGATTTTGATAATCGAGAGGTTCTAGGCTATGGAGTCACTAGCCTGTATTACATTCAACCTGTTTTTAGGGCAGATCAACGCTTTAGCTTCTCGATAAGGGCGGCAGCAGGTGTCTCTGTTCAAAGCAATCCATACGACGAAGAAAAAAATCCCGACAATCTTAGCTATAGCACATATTGGGGAATTCCATTACAACTGGGTGTGGTGGCTCATTACAGATTCAATGGCAACTGGACCATTGATCTGCAAGCAGTATTGAACCATATCTCAAATGGAGGTTTAAGCGAGCCAAACAAAGGCATAAACTGGCCAACACTAAGTTTGGGATTTAGCAGGTATTTCACTGTGCCGCTCTTTGAGAATCGTGCAAAAACTGATTGGGATAAAGCTACTTCGGATCTGAATCGCTATGATATTAGCACTTTTACCACTTACCATTCCCCCTCATCTCGCACCTTGATATTTTCTTGGGGTCTAGAAGCAAAATATCTTAGAAGAGTTTCCAGATTGAGCAATCTTAGTGTAGGAAGTGAGTACTTATTTGATAATCAAAAAGTGAGTAGAAGCCAGGAAGGCTTGGAAAGTGATGGACATAATCTTGGGCTAGCTATTGGACATGAGTTCGTATTGGGAAAAATCCTCTTTGCTCAGCAATTTGCTTTCTATTTGATCAAACCGGAGAGTCAATTAAATGATGTGTATCAGCGCTACACCATCGTCTATCGCATCAATGAGCGACTCAATGCAGGAGTTGGACTAAAATCGCATGGGCATGTGGCGGATTTTGGGGATTTTAGACTAGGAGTCAGCTTTTGATCAGCATTCGCCAGCTATACCGCCGAGTGACTCAGATTTCTCCCAGAGTTTCGCGGAGTGATATAGCAATTAAAAGTCCATTCGTAGTTTACATTGGGTCACAGAGCCCCAACTGCTTTGGGGTTAACCGCCAATTGAGTCGGGGCAGGCTTAAAATGCACCCTTCTAAGCTTGCATCCCGACGGAGTTTATCCTGAGCTTAGTCGAAGGGCTCGATGTGACAGCTTCGAAGGGCAATGCAGAGAGCCACAGAGAGTTACTATAACAGTATAATCTTGCCAAAGGCAAGATACAATCGGCTTCACAGGAAATTGCTGTTGGAGCGAATTGGAGGCTTAGCTAAGAGAAAAGCTCCAAGGGACTCCTTGGA
>PALM01000027.1 GCA_002706365.1 Flavobacteriales bacterium
CTAGACTTAAGAGTCGAACTAGTTCACCTTTACCCTCTTGGTTGTTCTAAATCAATCTAATTTATACCCATTAAATTTATCGATGCTAATCTAATAGCGAAGTCGAAGTGTGAAAGATTTTAGAGCTTAGAGTTTAGATATTTGACAGGGCGTATAAGTTTATTGCTTCCAGTATCGAGTCCAGAGTAATTCACTGAATTGAGCAGATTAATTTAAACTTGAAAGATTCAAAATTTCTGATCTCTGATTTCAGATTTCTGATTTGTCCAGCCTCTGGTCTCTGGTTTCTGGACTCTAGTCTCCTTTACAATAATTCCTAATTTTAAATATGGTAAATAAGAAAATAAAAACACTATCCCTAAGCACTCTTGTTATAGGATGCCTCGTCGCTGCTTGCGCATGCAGAGATGAAGGAAATGATGAACCTATTGTACAAGAAGATGGTAATCCCATAGACACTCCGCTACTTCCGCCTGTAGAGACAAATCCACCGAATACCAATTATCAACCGGCTTTTGAAGGTCAAACAAGGGTTGGAGGGGTTGAAACACAAACCCAGATCAGTATAACTGAATTTGCTTCAGGACTCAACAATCCTTGGGGTATGGCCAATCTTCCTGATGGCAGGATCATCGTCACCGAAAAGGGTGGAAATTTCAAGATCGTTGACCAAAGTGGAAACCTAAGCGCTGCAATTGGAGGATTGCCAGCAGTGAACAGCTCGGGGCAGGGTGGCTTGCTGGATGTGGCCGTGCATCCCGATTTTAATAATAATCGCTTGCTTTACTGGACTTTCTCTCAAAATGGTTCCGGCGGAACTGCTACAGCTGTAGCAAAAGGACAACTATCTAATGATGAGAGCCAGATACTCAATGCGCAAGTGATCTTTACTGCTTTGCCCGAGTTCAATGGATCGAATCACTATGGTTCTAGAATCGTTTGGGACGCCAATGATAATCTGTTTATAAGTACAGGTGAGCGTTCTAGTGCATCCATTCGCGATGAAGCACAAGAACTTGATGCAGCCTTGGGTAAGATATTACATATAGATACCAATGGGAATGCAGTTGCTGGGAATCCATTTATCGTACAAGCAAATGCTTTGGACGAGATCTATTCTTACGGACATAGAAATCCTCAAGGTATGGATAGACATCCTGTAACAGGAGAACTATGGGCAGTGGAACACGGTCCAAGAGGCGGAGATGAGGTGAATTTGATTGAAGCGGGAAAGAACTATGGCTGGCCCGTGATCACCTATGGAATCGAGTATGGTGGTTCTCCGGTAGGAGCCGGTATTACTCAGCAATCTGGAATGGAGCAACCCATTTACTATTGGGATCCGAGTATTGCCCCATGCGGAGCTAGCTTTTATTCAGGTAGTCTTATTAGCGAATGGACCAATAATTTCTTTGTCACTGCTCTAGCCGGTCAACATTTGATCAGGCTGGTCATTCAAGGCAATAGAGTAGTAGGTGAGGAACGCTTGCTAGAAGGTGTTTCGCGCTTTCGCGATGTATTGGAAGGTACAGACGGGGCTCTTTATGTGATCGAGAGTGGCAGTAATGCGAAGATGCATAGGATTGGTATTTAGTAATTACGAATTACGAATTACGAATTTCAATTCTAATCCATATTTAGGATCTCATTCAAACTTCCCCTGAGTTCTTCCAATTTCGATGTAGAAATCTTGCCGATCTTATTCACTAGTCGGTCTCTTGAGATCGACCGCATATGCATAGCCAAGACTTCAGATTTCTCTTTGAGTCCATTCTTCTTATTAGGCTTGAGGATAAGATCTCCATGGTAGTCTTTGATCTTGGTGGTAAGCGGACAAACCCAGATTACAGGAGCATAGGTATTTAGCAAGTCGCCACTCACAATTAAGACAGGTCTATAGCCTTTCTGCTCACTCCCTTTTGTATCACCCAAACGAGCATTCCAGATCTCAGCTTTCTTCATCTTCCAACCTCTTTAAATAGTTTTGCATTCCTTCCTCAGCTAGTTGAATGAGATCTTCATCTCCTTTCATTCTTTTATATGATCTTATGTATTCCAATCGCTTGAATTGATTGAGGTAGATGCTTAAAGCCTTTTCTATCAATTGATTCTTTGGAACCTTAAGTTCTTTGGCCTTTTGGTCCAATTGCTCAAAAAGCTCATCTGGAAGTGATGAAGTGTAGGTTGTCATAATAATATTTATAATATATAAATATAATATATATTTATAATATTGGAAATCGATCTTTTTTTGATTTTAGCTATTAAATTGCATTCTTAATCCAGATTATGAAAAACAATCGCTTCCCTCTTAAGTATTCCTTTTGGCCATTGGTTCTCTTTCTTATGGCTGTGCTTTTGGCCTTTTGGCCGCGATACTTTTCTCAGCTGGGCGAAGCTCCCATCAATCCTCATTTTCATGCGCATGGAGTGACGATGACACTTTGGTGTTTGCTGTTGATCCTTCAGCCGATTCTCATTCGCTATAATTACCGAAAGCTGCATAGGATCTTGGGTTACTTCTCTTATTTGTTGGTTCCCTTGATCTTTTACAGCATCATCGACCTCTTGCTATTTCGCTTTAATGGAATACCAGCGCTGGGCAGTTTTCATCTTTACTTTGTGGCTTTGGTGGTGAATTCAGCTGTAGCCTTTTTGCTTGTATATGGATTAGCTATCTATTTCAGAAAGAAAGTCCATCTGCACGCCAGATTCATGATAGTTACCGTTTTTACCATTCTCACCCCAGTAACTGACCGACTCACCTACAGATTTGCTCCCGAATGGGTTCAAATGGTGCCGGTCATCGACGGTGCTCCAATTGTGCAAGTCATCGGTTTTGTGATTGCTGATGCAATTTTGCTAACCCTGATCCTCTCCGATTGGCTATCGGGCAGAAAACCCTATGCTTTTGGAGCTGCTTTGGGTATAATGCTATTCATGCAATACACCATTATGAACTTTTACAAGTTTGATTTTTGGAGAAGTTTTGCTGAATGGTTGTTGGGGGTAGTATAGATCGCTTTGCATCGCAGGATCTCTGATCCTGCGTGGGCCTTTTTAAGGAGTATGAGCATTCCGCAGGATTGCAAATCCTGCGGTGCAGATTATCAATCGCTAAACACATATTCCTAATAAACAGCTCTTTTCCTCGGAATCCCAACTTCTTGGGCCTAAATTTGCACTCAAATAAGTTCTATGCAAGAAACTTCTTTTCAAGCTCCAAAATTTTCTCGCAACCAAAAAGACGACTTTGGTCCAACCGTTAGAAAGCGAGTGAATGAGTATTTCAAAGTCAATAACTTATCCAAAACCGGCGATTACCGCATTTGGATAAAGGCAGTTGTTTTGTTCCTCCTCTACATTGTACCTTTTATACTATTGCTGCTTTATGGTTCTGAAATGAATTTTTTCACTTTTTATGGACTATGGCTTTTGATGGGAGTTGGCATTGCCGGTATGGGCTTGGGTATCATGCATGACGCTTGTCATGGATCCATGTTCAAAAGCAAAAAGCTCAATGATTTTGTCGGCCAGTTCACTTTGAACTTCATCGCCGGTTCAACCATCAACTGGAAGATCCAACACAATGTATTGCACCATTCCTATACCAATGTAGATGGATATGATGAGGATATCAGTCCATCCGGTGTAATGCGCTTTTCTCCTAATCAAGAGCGTAAGCCATTCTACAAATATCAAGCTTACTACGCTTGGTTCTTTTATGGCTTGATGACATTCATCTGGGCTACTTTCAAGGATATTGGACAGATGCCAAGATTCCATAAAATGGGATTGCTAAAGCAATTGGGAAAGAGCTATAGACAAGAATGGATCGCATTGATCGTTCGCAAAGTATTTTACTTCGCTATTTTCTTGGCCTTGCCAATTTATGTGATAGATATTCCTTGGTATTATGTTGTTTCAGGCTGGTTTGCCATGCATTTTGTGGCCGGACTAATCCTAGGAGTGATCTTTCAATGTGCCCATGTGATTCCCTCTACATCTTATCCAGGACTAGATGAGAATCATCAATTGGAAAATGATGTGGCTACTCATCAAATGCTAACGACAGCCAATTTTGGAAATGATAATTGGTTCTTGTCTTGGTTTGCCGGCGGACTGAACTTCCAGATCGAGCATCATCTCTTCCCGAATGTTTGTCATGTGCATCATAAAGACATATCCAAAATTGTAAGGGAAACGGCTGAGGAATTTGGGGTACCTTATCAGTATACTCCTTCATTTGCCAAAGCTTTAGCAGGTCATGCGAGGTTTTTGGATACTTTGGGGAAGAAGGACTTTTAACTAATCCTTCTTTTGAAGGATTAGTAGTGCGCTAAAGTGACGAATGCGCTAGAGTGCTCTAAAGTTTAAGACTGCTTTTCTTTTTACAACTATTGTTGACGCGCGCCTGCGTCGCGTGGCTATGCTAGAATTTAAAGCCCCAACAAATCCTCAATCTGTTCAAAGCTCTCTGGATTCGAGGGAAATGCAGCTACTTTTTTGAATATATTTCCTTTCTTATCCAATAGGAAATAGGCAGGAAAGCCTTCGTTATTTAGCTTGTTCTGTATGTATTTAAGTTGCTCCTCTGTCTTAAGGAAATAGTGCTTGCCTGATAATTGATATTTTTCAATGAGTACTTCAATCTCCTTGCTGTCCGACTTATACCAAATGTATATATAGTTTAGGCCTTTATCCTCGAATCGTTCACGATGAGCTTTCACATCTGAAAAGCTCTTCATGCATCCTTTACACCAAGTCCCACATAAGTTCGCATATATAGCTTTGCCTCTATTGGCTGTAATAATGCTATTCCAAGCAGCTTCGCCATCTAGATCAATTAATTCACCACTTAAGCTGTCTACCGTCATTAAGAGGTATAATTGAGGGGAGTCAGATTTTGAATATTCTTGTGCTTGACCTAAGTGAATTGTGTTCACTAGTATCATTAAGAATGTATATCTGTAGATTGATTTTATCATTCAATTTAAATGTAAGTCTAAATTTTAGACTTGGTTCCTGAGCGCTTCAGTATTTCCCACGGACTTGCCTGCTGGCAGGCAGGTTTCGCGGATTTACGCAGAAAGATCAGCGATAATCTGCGTGATCTGCGGGACAACTATATTATCGCGCTACTATCTTCAGAATGCTAGACTCAGTCATGTGGCTTTATAAAATTTGAGCATAAAAAAAGCCTGTTGAGAATCAACAGGCTTTTAGGTTAGTAGAAATGTAATTTCTTTTAATTCAAGATCTTCACTTCAATAGCGCTTAATCCTTTTTGGGTGCGCTCTACGTCGAATTCTACAGAATCATTTTCTCTGATCTCATCAACTAATCCAGACTCATGGACAAAGATATCTTGTCCTTGATCAGATGGTTGAATAAATCCAAATTTCTTTTGTGTGTTGTAGAATTTTACTGTTCCTTTTTGCATGATTGTTTATTTAATTAATTTAAGTTGTTTGTTGTTTCTTCAATAAAAGTGAATGCTTGTCCGCTCTTACCGGCTCTTCCTGTTCTGCCAATTCGATGAATATAGCTATCTAAAGATGATGGCAATTGGTAATTGATCACATGACTCACATCTGACACATCAATACCTCTTGCAGCCACATCTGTAGCTACCAGCACTTTGATGTCTCCCAGCTTGAATTTATTCAAAGCAAGGTTCCTGTAGTTTTGCGATTTATTGCCGTGGATTTGATCACTCAATACTCCATTTTGATTTAATTTCTTTGAGATCTTATCTACCAATCTTTTCGTTTCGGCAAAGACAAGGATCTTATCGAAGCCTTCCTCATTTAATAGCTGTCGCAGGAGATTGAATTTATCTTCTCCGGCTTTCACTCGAATAATGTCTTGATGGATATGATCCGTTGTTGAGTTACCTGAGCTAAGTTGAACCCTAACTGGTGCCTCGATCATACTTTTGATGATATCCTCTTGTTTTTTGTCGAGAGTGGCCGAAAAAAGCATGGTTTGTTTTCTATTCTTCATGGCAGATGTCAATTTCTTTACATCTGAAATGAATCCCATATCAAACATCTTATCAAACTCATCGATCACCAATATTGATGTATTCGTCAAGTTCAATGCTCTTTGATTCTGCAGATCTAGTAATCTTCCAGGTGTACCAATGATGAGATCTTGTCTATTTCTCAATCTATTGATATCCTTATTCACAGAAGTACCACCAATAAAGCAGCTAGCTGAAAGCCTAAGTCCTTTCGATAATTCTTTGAACTCTTGCTCTACTTGAAGTGCCAACTCTCTTGTAGGCACGATGATCAATGCTTGAGTGGATTTCTTATTGGCAATCATTTGTTCAATGATCGGAATAAGGAATGCCGCAGTTTTACCGGTTCCGGTATTGGCTATTCCAATTAGGTTTTTCCCTTCCAATAAGGCTGGGATACTTTCTTCCTGGATTTGAGTTGGTCGACTGATACCTTTTTCTTTCAAATTCGATTTCAATTGTCCGTTCAATGGCATTTCAGGATATGAAATGGCAGATACATACTGTACTTTCTTGGCAACAGTTGCCTCTTTGATCAGATCATTGATGTCAATGTCTGAGATTGATTTCTTTCGATTTGTCCTCTTCTTATTAGAACTGCGAAAGTTTTGTTTGTTATTGTATTTTTTCATTTTGTGCTATTTGAATATGTTAAGCTCTGCCTAAGTGGTGCAACATTTTAATGTGCTGACCAATGGCTTGAACCATATTCTTGTTTACGATATAGTCTATTCTATATTCTTTTGCCGTTTGCGATACTATCTTGCTTAGTTTGCGATAGTGTACATGGCAGATATTTGGAAATAAGTGATGCTCTACTTGATAATTTAAACCTCCAATCAACCATGAGAGCAAGCGGCTGTTGGGCGAGAAATTGGCTGTAGTTTCCATTTGATGGATGTGCCAATTCTTTTGGATCTTATTTTCTTCTTTTGGGAGTGGGAAATTGGTGTCGGGTATCACATGTGCTACTTGAAATACCATACTGATCAATATTCCCGTCATAAAATGCATCAGCAAGAAGCTTCCAATGATCAAGAGCGGCGATGCCGGGATCACAATCAAGGGAATAACCAATGCGTAAGTAAAGTAAAAGACTTTGCTCAAGGCGATCCTGAGCATTCCGTTAGTATACTCTTTTTTCGAAACCACCAGACCTTTCTTTCTATATCGGCGATAGCTCATAAAGTCTTTAGAGGTAACCCAGGAAATGGTAGAAAGACCATAAAAGAGCCAAAAATAGAAAGCCTGATAGCGATGAAGTTTGTTTCTTTCGCTGTGTGGTGAAAATCTCAAGATGAAAGGTGGAGCAATATCATCATCTTCACCTTCAATGTTTGTGAATGAATGATGCAAGACATTGTGTTGAAGCTTCCATACCCTTGAACTACAGCCCATCATATCGCAACTTAATGCGAGGAGCTTGTTAAGCGATTTGTTTCTGGAGTAGGAGCCGTGATTGGCATCGTGCATCACACCCATACCTATACCAGCCATTCCAAGACCGCTAATAAGATATAGGATTATAATTAATGCCTGTGAAGAGACCAATCCCGAGCAGAGGATGATAAAAGGGATAATGTAGATCGCTAACATGAAGATGGTTTTAAAAACCATGCTTTTGTTTGCTCGTCTTTCTAGATTATTACTTCTAAAGTATTGGTTTACTCTATTTTTAAGGGCTTTTGAAAACTCTCTGTCTCGAGTTTCATTAGAGGAGAATCGAATTGTACTGATAACGTATTGTTTAGTTCATATCCTATCAGATATAACCATAAACGTTCCGTTTGAAGTTATAATAAATACCGAAAATCTGATCGGCAATTAATTCGAGAAATGATCTTTGAGGTGGTGTAAAGAAAAAAGCTTGTTTTTTCTATCGACTAAGCTGCAAAAGCCAAAATCTAGGAATTCTAATAGACTGCAAATGTAAGCATTAAAAGTCGGCTATTTGTAATTGTTTGATTTATAGGAAGAAATACATCACTTTCCTATGCAAAAGCTCGAAAATATATGCCCCAAGATGTCTCGGTCAATGTCAATCGTCCCAATGATCTCCCCTAAAAAGAATTGGGCCTGTCGAATATCCATTGCCAGGAAGTCGCCCGTGAGTCCATTGGCGATACCTTCTTCAACTCTTTCTAAAGCTTCGGCTGCTTTTTTCAATGCCTGATGGTGACGAGCATTACTAACGATGCTTTCAGTAGCGTGCTGACTTTTTTCTATCGCAATTTTCTCCAAGTAAGTTTGCAGCTCTTCAATCCCATCCTCCTTCAGAGCAGAAATGTAAATCATTTGATGCTTGAAGTCAGGCTTCTGGCTTCCGGCTTCTGGCTTCTCTGATTTAAGGCTGGAAGCTGGAATAAGATCTTTTTTATTGACGATGGTAATAAGTTCTTTTTCCGCAAAATTTGCTCCCAACTCTGCTTTGATCTGCTCTTCTAGTTCTTTAATTCCCTCTTTTCCTATTTCTCTGGCATCGACCAAAAGCAGTATCAAAGAAGCTTTTTTCATCATCTCATAGCTGCGCTTGATGCCAATACTCTCTACCACATCCTCGGTCTGGCGGATTCCCGCTGTATCGATGAATCGAAACAACATACCGCCAATGCGCATTACATCTTCTATGCTGTCGCGGGTGGTTCCGGCGATCTCGGATACAATGGCTTTGTCCTCTTGAAGAAGTGCATTCAGTAAGGTAGATTTTCCCACATTGGGCTCACCTACAATAGCTACCGGAATCCCTTCTTTGATCACCCTGCCATCCGCAAAGGAATCGATCAATTGGCGTATCATCTTCAAGATCTTCTTCACCAATTCATCCAGATCATCGCGCTCAGCGAAAGTGACATCCTCCTCTCCAAAATCCAATTCCAATTCGATCATGGAAGCAAAGTGGATCAATTCTTCTCTTAGAATCCTGATCTTCTCAGAAAAACCACCGCGCATTTGATGCATGGCCATTTGATGCGCTGCCTTGCTTTCTGCCGCAATCAAATCGGCCACAGCCTCAGCCTGAGCCAAGTCCATCTTCCCATTCAAATAGGCACGCATGCTGAACTCGCCCTCTCTTGCGGCCGAAGCACCTCCTTCTAACATAAGCTCAATTACCTGAGCTAGAATGAATGGAGAGCCATGACATGAAATCTCAATCACATCTTCACCGGTGTAGGAGTGAGGTCCTCTGAATAGACTCAACATCACTTCATCAATGATCTCATCTCCCTTTTTGATCTTGCCAAAATGCAAGGTCTGTCCTTTCTGCTTGCTCAGATCCTTGCCTTCAAAAACAGAATTGGCAATTTCAATGGCCTTATCGCCAGAGAGTCGGATCACTCCAATTGCTCCGGGAGCATTGGGAGTAGAGAGAGCACATATGGTATCATCTCGCATGATCATAGAGCGAAATTAGGAAAAAGCCCTCCCTCTGAGAACTTCGGCTCAGCTTAACGTAAGATTAACATTAGATAGTGACCTTCGCCCGCAGAAATTATTTGCATGGCCAAGTATGATCAGGAAGAAATATCGCGCGTACAGCAAATCATCTATACCTTCTTTGATCTGGTGAAGTCTGAAAGTCGATTTCTACTTCTCATGGGCATTTTGCTCATCCTGGCCGGACTCTTCTCTCCCCATCCTGAAATTGCAATGTGGTTCGGCTTTATCTTGGCCGGCTATTCTGCTGTAGCCAACGACAGCATACAGACCATAGGTACTTTCATTGTCTCTAATGCTCATCGCAGATGGTATGTGCTCTGGTTGTATATCGGACTCATCTTCGTTTTTACAGTCACCTACAGTTTCATTGTTTTTGATGGTGATGTCTCTTATCAACGTTTGCAAACTCCCGGTTTAGATGTAGCGCCAAGCTCTTTCACCTTTTTGCAACTTATCGCTCCGCTCATCCTGATCATGCTTACAAGGATGCGGATGCCAGTCTCTACTACCTTTCTGCTTCTAACTATTTTCTCCACCAAAAGCTCTGCGGTGGTATCCGTGCTCAGCAAGAGTTTGAGCGGTTATTTCGTCGCTTTTATCTCGGCAATCATCCTTTATTTCCTGGCTAGAAAACTCAGCTTATTTGCATTTAAGGGCAAGCCGCACTTCGGATGGACAATCGTTCAATGGATCACTTCAGGTACCCTTTGGTCGGTTTGGGTGATGCAAGATGCAGCCAATATTGCTGTTTTCCTACCTCGAAGTCTCTCATTCTGGGAGTTCTTTGCCTTTACCAGCTTTATCTTCCTTGGATTAGGCCTCTTATTCTACTTAAGAGGAGATCGTATTCAAAAGATCGTAAGCGAAAAGGCCGGAATCTCTGATATTCGCTCAGCTACCATGGTCGATTTTATCTATGCGCTGATCTTGATCTATTTTAAACAGATCTCTCAAATTCCCATGAGTACCACCTGGGTATTCCTTGGGTTATTGGGTGGTAGAGAATTGGCCATATCCATCACTAAAAAGCGCAAGAAGAAAAGAAGAATGTCGACCAAAGAAACTTTCCGACTCATTGGAAAGGATATCCTTATGGCGGGTATCGGACTGCTGGTGAGTTTGATCTTGGCTGTCGCGATCAATGCCGAGATGAGAGAAGAGTTTTTTGGCTTGTTTTAGTTAAGAGTCCGGAGACCAGATTTTAGAATTTTGATTTTTAAAATTGCGCTTGTCGAGTGTCCCGATTTATCGGGATGTATCGAGACAAGCATTCTTTAGTATACACAGAGAACTTAGAGAAGGCTCGGAGAACACTGAGACATTCAATACTCAATGCCGGACTCGTATCCTTCGACTTCGCTCAGGACGACGCCTCGAACTCGGACTTAATTAAAGAACCCATAAAATCTAGATTCTAGACTCTAGGTTCTAGGTTCTCACCACCACTTCTCATACTTTTGAAACGAAATCCTGCTCAATGAACTACCTCGCCCACCTATATCTATCTCAATCCGACATCAACCTTATGGTGGGGAATTATATTGCAGATCATGTGAAGGGTAAGGATTATCTGAATTATCCTGAAGGGATTCAAAAGGGAATTGAGATGCATAGAGCGATCGATACTTTCACCGATACTCACCCCATCCCTCAAAAAGGAAAGGATAGGTTGTATGAGAAATACGGGAAGTGGAGTGCCGTACTCATCGATATGTTCTATGATCATGTACTGGCCAAGGAATGGGCCGACTATTCACCCATTCCCCTTACTAGCTTTTCTAAGTCTGCTTATCAAGTCTTGAAAAGTCAGCAAGATCTTTTCCCACCGGCTTCCTCAAGAACCTTGGATTGGATGTCGCGCGGCGACTGGCTGGCGGGATATGCAACGGTTGAAGGTATTGGTAGAGCATTGAATGGGATCTCCCAAAGAGCAAGCTTCGAGAATAATATGGATGAGTCGGTGAAGACCTTAGTTGAATTCTATCCGGAGTACAAAGCCGAATTTGCTGAATTCTTGCCTTTGATGATCAAGCATTTAAGACCTTACTTCAAGGAGGTGGATTAGGTTTTAAGAGTTTAGAGCCGCTGTGCTGAGCGAGGTCGAAGCATTAGATGTTAGAGTTTAGACAAGAAACTCTTCTAAAATCTAAACTCTAATCTCTAAAATCTATCCATTTGGCGTTAATTTGCAAGATGATGAACACTCCTTTAGCCGAAAGAATGCGCCCCAAATCACTGGATGATTATGTGGGGCAAAAGCAATTGATAGGTGAGGGGACTGTGCTCAGAAAGCTGATCGAAAAAGGTCAGATCCCTTCCATGATCTTATGGGGGCCTCCAGGTACCGGTAAGACAACTTTGGCCAAGATCATAGCCAATTATACAGATAGACCATTCTATACACTTTCTGCCATCAACTCTGGGGTTAAGGAAGTAAGAGAGGTGATCCAAAAGGCCAAAAGCCAACAATTCTTTGGCACAAACAATCCACTGCTTTTCATTGATGAGATCCATCGCTTTAGCAAGTCGCAACAAGACTCCCTTTTAGGCGCAGTAGAAGATGGTACCATTACTTTAATAGGTGCAACCACTGAGAACCCTTCCTTTGAGGTGATCTCTGCACTCTTAAGTCGTTCTCAGGTTTATATACTGGAGTCATTGGGTAAGGATGACCTGCTTGATTTGATCAATCGAGCTATTAAAGAAGATGACAAACTCAAAGAGCGCAAGATTGAGATAAAAGAAGAAGGTGCTTTATTGCAATTGTCGGGAGGTGATGCCAGAAAGCTATTGAATCTCTTTGAGTTGGTGGTCGACCAGCATGAAGGAGATGTTGCGATCACCAATGATATGGTGAAAGAAGTGGCCAAGCAGAGTATGGCCCGCTACGATAAAGACGGTGAGCAGCATTACGACATCATTTCGGCTTTTATCAAGTCGATTCGTGGAAGTGATCCCAATGCCGGAGTGTATTGGCTTGCTAGAATGATAGAAGGGGGAGAGGATCCTAAATTCATCGCCAGAAGGCTATTGATCTTGGCTTCAGAAGATATTGGCAATGCCAATCCAACTGCCCTTGTAATTGCCAACAATACCTTTCAGGCAGTGAATGTGGTTGGTCCGCCAGAGTCTAGAATAATTTTAGCCCAATGTGTGACTTATTTGGCATCTTCTCCTAAGAGCAACGCAGCATATATGGCCATCAATCAAGCTCAGGCAGAAGTTAGAGAGAGCGGTGGCTTGTCAGTTCCATTGCATTTGCGCAATGCACCAACCAAGCTTATGAAGGAAGTAGGCTATGGTGGCGACTATAAATACGCCCACGATTACCCAAATAACTTTGTCAAACAAGAATTCATGCCCGAAGAGCTAAGTGGTAAGAAATTCTATGAACCTGGAGCGAATGCGAGGGAAAACGAGCTACGTAAAAGGCTTCAAGTATTCTGGCAAGAGAAATATGGGTATTGATTCAGCGATGACATCGCTGAATCGAGACGTGAGAGTCTAGATTCTAGACTCTAGGTTCTAGGCTCTATAACATTCTTTTATAACTACAACTAATTACTCTCCAAACAGCCTTGTCCCATTACCAACAATCACGTATTTTTGAGCCTCCAAAAAAAGCAAATAAATGAGCGTTTTAGTAAATAAAGATTCTAAGGTAATCGTACAGGGATTTACTGGTAGTGAAGGTACTTTTCACGCAGAGCAAATGATCGAGTACGGTACCAATATCGTAGGTGGTGTTACACCTGGAAAAGGTGGCCAAACACATTTGGGTAAGCCTGTATTCAACACTGTTCAACATGCAGTTAAAGAGGCAGGAGCTGATGTGTCTATCATTTTTGTACCACCTCCATTCGCAGCTGATGCGATTATGGAAGCTGCTGAGGCTGGAATCAAAGTGATCATTTGTATCACGGAAGGTATCCCTACTCGCGATATGATCATGGTGAAGGATTTCTTGAAAGGAAGAGATTGCAGACTTGTCGGACCAAACTGTCCGGGTGTGATCACTCCAGGAGAAGCTAAGGTTGGTATTATGCCTGGCTTTGTATTCAAGAAGGGGAATATTGGAATCGTATCTAAATCGGGAACGCTTACCTACGAAGCTGCTGATCAAGTTGTGAAAGCAGGTATGGGAATTACAACTGCAATTGGTATTGGTGGTGATCCAATTATTGGAACTACTACTCAAGAAGCAGTGGAATTGTTGATGAACGATCCGGAAACTGAAGGTATCGTAATGATTGGTGAGATCGGAGGTTCTATGGAAGCCGATGCAGCCAATTGGATCAAAGAGAACGGAACTAAGCCTGTTGTAGGATTTATCGCCGGACAAACTGCGCCAGCTGGTAGAACCATGGGTCATGCAGGTGCAATTGTTGGTGGTGCAGAAGATACTGCAGAAGCCAAAATGAAGATCATGCGTGAATGTGGTATTGCTGTAGTGGAGTCTCCAGCGGTAATTGGCAAGACAATGGCCGAGCAAATGGGTGTGAAGGCCTAGGGCCTTTAGAACCTAGAGCCTAGAGCATTAAGAACCTAGAGCCTAGAATCTGGAGCCTAGACAATAAAAATCTCAAAAACAAAAAACCTGAAGCAGAGCAAAGCTCACTTCAGGTTTTTTTTATTTCAGATGAGTCTATATTCTAGGTTCTAGACTCTAGATTCTCAAATCACTGCTTCACAAACTTCTGTGTCACGGCTTCATTACCTTCAAGGGTTCGAAGCTCAAGGAAGTAGATTCCGCTTTCTAGATCTGAAATGTTTAAGCGATTGTCCATGTCTAACTTCTCATCCATAACCAATCTTCCGTTTGAGTCGAACACTCTCACCTCATTGGTGAAGACATTTCTACGATGCTCAATCATTAGATAATCTTCTGCTGGAATAGGATAGATCTCTATCTTCTTGGTAGTTTGAGATTCGCTGATTCCAGTTGTGGTATAAGTCACTCTTAGACTTGGTCCTCCAGCTGCGCCATCTTTGGAATCGAATCTTCTTGCCGAAGCCGTAGTTGATTCACTTCCTATGATGATCCAGCCATAATTCTGAGAAGGATTATTTACCCAATTCTGAACATCAGCAGTGAGCTGATTACCTCCAAAAAATTCGGTACCCAAACCGTTAGTTGAAATACCATCAGACATTATCGGATTAAAATCTCCTCCTAGGTTTGTCCAATTCGTAGTATTGAAAAAGGCATGTTTCCAAGTCGCGTCATTCGTAGTTGAGGCAGCTCCTCCACCTTGCTGGCCGCCAGCGACAGAAGTTCCTTCTCCCCAATCTGAGGTCAGTACATGCAGCTTCAAACTATCAGTACCAGCTCCTGTATTTACTTTATTGATTGTAATAGCTAAGGATACCGTATCGATTACTGCATTAGATGGCAAGCTGCTTAAGTTGAACTGAATAACTGCTCTTCTCAATTCATTGCCATTGGTTGCTCCGGCAAACAAATGCGATCCCGCACCATTAGAAAGCGTTCCAGCGGTGTCTTCATAAAGGGTATTATCCTTATTACAAGGGATACTGACAGTTGTTTGGGCTACGCCTATATGCCCAGCTATAAATAGTATAATTAAAGAAAGTAGAGTTTTTTTCATAATTGTTTGGTTTATAATTGATTGTATAAAGTTAAGTTTTTCTTAAGTACTATATCAAGACGAAATTTAGAGCTCTGAAGATGCAGCTAGCAGTATCCTGCCAATTTGTAGAATAACCATCCTACCCATTCGTGTATCAACCAGTCCCAATTCTTGAGTACATGGGCCTTTGGAGTGAATATTCGATCTGGATTGAACTCGCGTTCTTTACCAAAATAATCAACCGGAAAAGCATCTACATCAAGCCCTTGCATCTCAAAGCAAGCTTTTGATCTTGGCATATGTGCAGCTGAAGTGGACAATAAGAATGGGCCATTTAGGTCTTCCCTTTCAATGATCTCTTTACTGTAAAGGGCATTTTCATAGGTGTTGCGCGACTTAGACTCAATGAAAATGTCTTTCTCCTTTACTCCTAAACTCAAGAGATAGTCTTTTAAGTATGGCGACTCTTTTTCAGTATTCACCAATCGCCCTGAGCCACCGGCAATAATGATCTTTTCTACATTTCCATTAAAGTAGAGTGGAAGTATGTCAAAGAGTCGGTCTGCACTAGCCTGGAATTCTAATTGAGAATACGCTTTATTATAACTACTCAATCCTCCCAAAACAATGGCTGCTGAATATTCCTTTTCGGTCTTCTGGATATCTACAGAAGGGGGTTCGTATATTCTGCTTACTTCATTGAAAATGAATTCATTGGAAAAGAAATAGAGGGTTGAGATAGCAATGATCAAGTACTTTTTGCGAAACTTCCTTTTAAGCAATGCGATCAGCAATAGAATGATCACCCAAACCAATGGTTGTAGTAAGAAGTCGACGACTTTGGAGAGGTAGAAGAACAAAACTTAGATTTCTTTTGCTAAGATAGTGCCATTTGCAATGCAATCGCTCACAGATACTCCTTTAAAGTAGTTTCCTCCGATTTTGAAATGGGGATTTGCCTTCTGGAAATCATAGATCTCTTTCTCTATAGCTGAATATCCCAACTCATACTGAGGTATGGCTTTCTCCCATCTGTAGAGATGACTGAACACAGCTTTTCCTTCAACCAAACCAATCTCATTGATTGATCCATTTAGCAACTCTAAAATTTCGGCATCACTTTTCTTCAAGATTTCGGGCTGACGGTAACCTCCTGAAATAATAGTGAGCAATACATCATTAGTCTGCTGTTGTTGGGGAAAGAACTCAGAGTTAAATAGAATCCCCAACCAGGGCTGTGCTTCCTGCTTTCTGCTCAATAGGCCAAATGATTCTCTTTTGAATTTCCATTGATCAGCTTTAAAAGCCATATGGCTTACCACTGCAGGTACATAATTGATCTTCCCTATAGCCGAACTGAATCCTTGATCAAATTCTAATTTAGTCGCTAGAATATGAGCCGGGATAGTAGAGATGACCTTATCTACTTCAAGGATTTCTTCTTTGCCATTCGTCTCAATGCGAAATAGATACCTTTCTCCATTTCTACTGATCTTTTTTACTTCTGATTGAAGCCTATACTTGCCTTCGATCTTTGCTGCTGCAGCATCGATCATTTCAACTAAACCTCCCTTAAAACTGAAGATTTTCTGCTTTGGCATATCATATTCAGCAAGATCAGCTCGCTTTTCTTTAATGAGTTTGGGCATCCCCTTTACCACGCTACCATAACTTTCTTCGGCCTTATTGAGAAGCGGCATGGTGTATTTCAAACTCATTTTTTCTGGATCTCCGGCATAAATTCCACTCACAAAAGGAGTGATCAAGTCTTCATAGATCTGATCTCCAAAACGCCTCTTGCTAAAATCAGCCAAGCTCTCTTCCACACTCACACTCACTCTCTTCTTAAAAGGTTCTTTAAGAATTGAGAATATGGTTGATAGACTAATCAGCTTTGATTTTAGTAGGCTTCCAAAGCTGTATGGTATAGCTTGTGGCTTCCCATTCTTCAATATAAACCTGCGCTTGATGGCCTTTGGGTTTGGTTCAATGCGTTTGTCGTAGAGTTTAAGATACTCTAAGAAAGCTTTGGTCTCAGGATGATTGATGAGTACAGTATTCGGACCGAACTCCAAATGATAGCCATCAATATTGGCAGATTGGATCTTGCCTCCTAGACGATCCGACATCTCAATAAGCACAAAGTCTTTTCCCTGCTTATGTAATTCAATTGCGGCGGCAATAGCAGTAATTCCTCCTCCCAGAATCGCAATCATATGGTCATGGAGAATAGTTGAGTGCTGGGCTTATTTCTCATCAGTCGGGCATCAAATGCCATGCAGATATTGCGAACAAAGGCCTTGCCCTTCTCGGTAACACGCATGCTTTGTCCATTCAATTCCAGTAGTCCGTCTTCCTCCAATTCTTCCAATCTGGCAATAGACTCATCAACAGAAGGGTGTCTTAATTCAGGACTTTCCCAAGATGTCTCGAACTGACACATGATATTTAGAATGTGTTTTCGAAGTACAAGATCTTCTTCATTAAGTGCGTGCCCTCTAAAGATCGGGATCTCATTGTTTTCCAGTCTGGCGTAATAATCTTCTAACTTCTTCTCGTTCTGCGCAAAGGCATACCAACTATCGCTTATGCTAGATACACCTAAACCGATCATCAATTGGGTCTTTGAAGCGGTGTATCCCATGAAGTTTCGATGTAGATCACCATTCTTCATGGATTCGAACATACTATCGCCTTTTAAAGCAAAGTGGTCCATTCCAATTTCATGATATCCGGCATCTAAAAGCATTTTATAACCCTCTTCATAGAGTTCGCGCTTTTCTTCATCCTTCGGAAGGTCTTCTTCTGAAAAACCTCTTTGTCCATTCCCTTTGATCCAAGGCACATGAGCATAGCTATAAAAGGCAATTCTCTCCGGCATTAATTGCTTTACTTTCTCAATACTGTCTTTTACACTGCTTAAATGCTGAAATGGAAGTCCGTATACCAGATCAAAGCTTATAGAATCAAACCCCCATTTTCTGCTCAATTCAGTAGCTTCTTCAACTCTTTCATAAGGCTGAATGCGATTGATGGCTTTCTGCACAGCTGGATCGAAGTCCTGAACACCATAACTGGCCCTTTTAAAGCCCAATTCTGCAAACACCTTTAAGTGGTCTTCTCTAGTATTGTTTGGATGTCCCTCAAAACTAAAAGAAGGCTCTTTTGCAATCTCTGCTTTTGAAAAAATACCATCCAACATCTTCTTCAAATTCTCGGCCTTGAAGAAAGTTGGTGTTCCTCCACCAAGGTGAAGCTCTTTGATAATTGGTTTCTCATCGAAAAGCTCTAGATAGAGATCCCATTCTTTGAGAATTGCTTCTAAATATGGACTCTCAACTTCGTGATTCTTCGTGATTCTTTTATTGCAACCGCAGAAAGTACATAGACTTTCACAAAAAGGTAAATGCAAGTATAAGCTGATACCTTCTTCTTTATTTGAAGCTTTAAAAGACCTTTTTACAGAATCTGTCCAGATCTGATATTCAATTCCGCTGTCATCCCAATATGGAACAGTAGGGTAAGAGGTATACCTGGGACCCGGAATATTGTATTTGGAAATGAGTGATTGCACGCTGCAAAAGTAAGCAGAATGAGCGCATTCTGCAGGGGTAAAGGTCTTCTTTATAAGCGCTAAATTCTCTATCTAAATTGCTGATATGTAGAAATCTATATTATTTTGTAATTTGTGGAAGTGAAACTGGAAGCGGCCAAAACATTCGAAAGTAGGATATCTCATATTTCTGCTTTACCCAATGGAATCATTAGGGTGGAAATGAAGAATGATATTCAATTGACTCCTGAAGACCTGGATGAGAACATGAAGTTCTATAAAGAGATCCTAGGGAATAAAGAGAGCGGATTATTTCTGCTGGTCTTTGCAAGGGAGGGGAGTAGTTCAAAAGAGGCCAGAGAGAAGTTTGCAAGTCCTGAAAGGGCAGCTATTAAAAAGGCAGAAGCTCTGGTGATTTCTACCATGAGTCATAGGATCGAATCAAATTTCTACAAGAACTTCTTCGATCCAAAACATCCTGTCCGCTTGTTCGATACAGAAGAGAAAGCCACAAAATGGTTATTGAGCTTTGAGGATGAATCCAAGCAGGGTAATTATGAAACCTCCATTGCTTACATAAAGCATATTGAGGATGACATTTTGAGAATAGAAGTGAAACAGAATGTGGAGATCAATGAACAAGGGCTCAAAGAGAACCTCGCCATTTATCAAAAGACCATACCAAATGGAGGCTATCTGATCTCGATCTTCTCTGAATTCAATACCGCTAGTCCGGATGCTAAACCCGCCTTTGAATCACCCAATCGAACCGGACTAAAAAAAGGAGAAGCATTCGTTGTAAGCGGATTATCCAATAGAATAGAATTGGAATACTACATTAAAAAGACCAAGCAGATGTATCCAACAGAGGTCTTTGAAGACGAAGTTTCGGCTTTGAACTGGATCAGAGAAATACGGGAATAAGAGGCTTAAACTGTCGCTTCTACCTTTTGATATTCTTTGATGCCAATTTCAAGGCATTCTAAGGCTACTTTCAGTTTATCCTGACTAAGCACATAGGCCAATCTCACTTCCTGCTTACCTTTTCCTTTGGTTGAGTAGAATCCACTGGCCGGTGCCATCATTATAGTTTGGCCCTTATGCTCGAATTCTTCCAACATCCATCTGCAGAAATCATCAGAATCTTCAACCGGTAGCTTAGCTACAGCATAGAATGCGCCGCCTGGTTTTGGGCAAAAAACACCTTCAATTTCATTTAATCCATCTACCAATAGATCCCTTCTTTGCACATACTCAGCACTTACTTCTTCAAAATAAGTTGAAGGAGTCTTCAAAGCAGCTTCAGAGGCAATTTGGCCTAGTGATGGAGGACTTAATCTTGCTTGGGCCAACTTCATAATGGTGTTGATCACATCCATATTTCTGCATACCAAAGCGCCAATTCTTACGCCACACATGCTGTATCTCTTAGAAACCGAGTCTACTACTAATACGCGGTCTTCAATGCCCTTAAGATTCAATAATGAGATATGCTCTCTTCCATCATAACAGAATTCGCGATAAACCTCATCGGCAAATAGGTATAGATCGTGCTTTTCTACGATCTGCTTTAACTTATCAAGCTCTTCCTGAGTATATAGGTAACCTGTAGGATTTCCAGGATTACAGATAAGAATACCCTTGGTCTTTTCGCTAATTGCAGCTTCAAAATCTTCGATCGGTGGAAGGGCAAATCCTTCTTCAATATTCGAATTAATTGGAACTACATTAACCCCAGTACTCTCTGCAAATCCATTATAGTTTGCATAGAAGGGTTCTGGAATGATCACCTCATCACCTGGATTGAAACAAGCTGTAAAAGCAAATGAAAGGGCTTCAGAACCACCCGTGGTGACAAGTATATTCTCGAAGCTAATGCCCGGACTAACTTTACTATAGTATTCAGCTAGACCTTTTCTGTAAGATTCGTTTCCGGCTGAATGACTGTATTCAATAACCGGCATATTTATATTCTTAACCGCTTCAATAGCGATCTCAGGAGTTTTGATATCGGGCTGACCAATATTCAAATGGATTACTTCAACTCCTTTTGCTTTTGCCTTCTCTGCGAAGGGAACTAGTTTTCTTATAGGTGATTCCGGCATATGAATGCCTCTGTCGGATAGTTTAGGCATGGCTCGCTAATTTTTGCAAATTTCTATCTATAAAATGGATTTTCAAATGTAGATGTTCAATTCATTGCATAAAAAAACCCTCTGAGCTGAGTCAGAGGGCTTTTCTGTATGTTTTTTACTTCTATTGAGCTACAGGAGCCATTTCAGAAGCTTCCTTTTCAGGAGATGTTTGCTTTTCGATCACATTTCCCTTGATGCGAAGTACAATAGTACCTTCAGTTGCATTGGAAGTAACCGTTACCGACTTATTGATCGGTCCTAAACGATTAGTTGCATATTTTACTTTGATCTCACCACTTTCTCCTGGATTGATCGGTTTTTTTGGCCAAGTAGGAACAGTACATCCACAAGAACCTCTAGCATTAGAGATGATCAAAGGTTGGTTTCCTGTGTTTGTGAATTTGAAGGTTCTCACTCCATCTGCATTCTGATTGATCGTACCGTAGTCGATCACTTCAGTTTCAAATGTCATTTCTGCTCCTCCAGCAGTTTCTACTTTAGCATCTTCTTGTGCAACAGCAGCCGTTAAGCCGATTGTCAAGAATGCCAAGATCATACTTAGTCGTTTCATGTTTTTGAATTTTATTAAGCGTTGCTTTGGTATTGATGAACCAAAACTAAGGCTTTATTTAAGCTTGTTGATTTGTTTAACACTATATTAACAAAATCTGTTCCGCACTATTATCCATTTATTTCTCTGCTGCTTTTCTCGTCTAAGATTTAGGCATTGGTTAACTTTGTGCCCTTTAATAAATGAGCATGGATATTCCCAAGAGTTACGAGGCCGGAAAGGCAGAGAGTAAATGGTATGAATACTGGCAGAATCGAGGCTATTTTCATTCTGAGCCGGATGAGCGTGAGCCTTATACAATCGTCATTCCTCCTCCTAATGTCACTGGTGTTCTGCACATGGGACATATGCTGAATAACACTATTCAGGATGTTCTTATTCGTCGTGCTCGATTATTAGGTAAGAACGCTTGTTGGGTGCCTGGTACAGATCATGCCTCTATCGCTACTGAAGCCAAAGTAGTTCAAAAATTGAAGTCGGAAGGCATCGATAAACGCGATATCGGTCGTGAAGAGTTCTTAAAACACGCTTGGGAATGGACCGAAAAGTACGGTGGTACTATTTTCAAGCAATTGAAGCGCTTAGGTGCTTCTTGTGATTGGGAGAGAGAGCGCTTTACGATGGAAGATGATCTTTCCGATGCAGTTAAGGAAGTATTTATCGATCTGTATCGCAAAGGACATATATACAGAGGTGTGCGCATGGTGAATTGGGATCCTGATGCCCAAACAGCCCTTTCTGATGAAGAAGTGATTCACAAGGAAGTTAATTCTAAGCTCTACTATCTAGATTACAAATTGGAAGATGGTAGCGGCATTATAACCATTGCCACTACTAGACCGGAAACCATTCTTGGTGATACCGGAATTTGTGTGAATCCGAATGATGAACGCTATAAAGATCTAATTGGCAAAAAGGCTATAGTTCCACTTATCGATCGTCCGGTGCCAATTGTGGCCGACGATTATGTGGATCCTGAATTTGGTACAGGTTGCTTGAAAGTAACTCCTGCTCACGATATCAACGACTACGAAATTGGCCTGCGTCATAATTTGGAAAGTATCGATGTTTTCAATGATGATGGAACCCTTTCTGAGGCTGCCCAGCTTTATGTGGGAAGGGATCGCTTTGAGGTGAGAGATGCAATTAACGAAGAGTTGAAGGAGAAAGGTTTCCTTCAAAAAGTAGAGCATTTGAACAATAAAGTCGGTTTTTCTGAGCGCACCAATGCGGTAATTGAGCCGAAACTCTCACTTCAGTGGTTCTTGGATATGAAAGAGATGGCCAAGCCCGCTCTTGATAAGGTTATGGATGATAGTATTCAATTTCATCCGGCTAATACCAAGAACACCTATCGCCATTGGATGGAGAATATCAAGGATTGGTGTATCTCTCGTCAGCTTTGGTGGGGACATCGAATTCCGGCATATTACTATGGCAAAGGCACAAAAGACTATGTAATTGCAGATGGTGTTGAAGATGCATTAAAGCTTGCAAAAGAGAAGTCGGGAAATCAATCCTTAACCGCTGCAGATATCCGTCAGGATGAAGATGTATTGGATACCTGGTTCTCTTCTTGGCTGTGGCCGATTTCTGTATTTGATGGATTCAAGGATCCGGAGAATAAGGAGATCCAATATTATTATCCAACGAACGATTTGGTTACCGCTCCGGAGATCATGTTCTTCTGGGTGGCCAGAATGATCATGGCCGGATATGAATATTTGGATGATCAGCCTTTCAAGAATGTATACTACACTGGAATTGTAAGGGATAAAGAAGGTAGAAAGATGAGCAAGTCGCTCGGAAATTCACCTGACCCAATCGAATTGATAGAGAAGTACGGTGCAGATGGAGTAAGAGTGGGTATGCTTTTCAGTTCTCCAGCGGGTAACGACTTGCTTTTTGATGAGAGTTTGTGCGAGCAGGGAAGGAACTTTAGCAATAAGATCTGGAATGCTTTTAGATTGATCAAGAGTTGGGAGATCGACGAGAATAAAGCGGAGACAGAAACTGAAATTCAGGCGAATCAATGGTTCAATGATGTACTTTCAGAGAAATTGGAAGAGATCAATCAGAACTACGATAAGTTTAGGATCTCAGATGTGTTGATGTCGACCTATAAATTGATCTGGGATGAATTCTGTTCTTGGTATCTTGAAATGATCAAACCGGCTTTCGGCGAGAAGATGTCGGCAACCACTTATGCCAATTGTATCTCAATCTTAGAAGATTTATTGCGAATCCTTCATCCTTTCATGCCTTTTATCTCAGAAGAGATCTGGCATCTGATCAAAGAGAGAGGAGAGGATGAATGTTTGATCATCGATCGTTGGCCAGAAAAAGACAAATTCCCTTCTTCAAAGAAAGATTTTAAAGGCATGAAGGATTGGGTGATTGCTTTGCGCAAGATCCGCAAAGACAAGCAGATCCCATTTAAGGAAGCTATGGAATTGAAGCTAATAGATCCTAAAGGCAAGGGCGACTTCGATCATCTGGTGATGAAGCTTTGCAACCTAAGCACTCTTGAAAGAGTGGATGAGAAAGTTGAGAATAGCTTGAGCTTCGTGATCTCTGATAAAGAGTTCTTTATTCCCGCGGGTGACAATGTGGATGTAGAGCAAGAAAAAGCGAGGATACAAGAAGAGATCGCCTATCAGGAAGGCTTTCTGAAGTCGGTTCAAAAGAAACTAGCCAACGATTCATTTGTAAAGAATGCGCCAGAACAGGTGGTATCTATGGAGAAGAAGAAAGAAAGCGATGCCCAAACAAAGCTGGATCTGCTGAAAAAGCAATTAGCTGCTTTATAGTATATTAAGTGCAAAGCTTAACTTTCACTTAAGAATTATCGACTTTCTTCGCACCTATGGGTAAATCGAAATACAAATTTCACGATCGAGAGATCAGCTGGCTTTCATTCAATGCCAGAGTGCTGCAAGAAGCTGAAGATAATTCAGTGCCCCTTATTGAGCGATTGAAATTCTTGGGAATCTTCTCCTCCAATCTGGATGAATTCTTTAGAGTTCGGGTCCCTACGGTCCAAAAAATGGCCGAATATGGTAAAAAAGCTATCCCTGTGATAGGATTTAACCCCAAAGCCACTCTAAAGGCCATTTATCAAACCAATATCAAGCTCAATAAGCGCTTTGAAGGAGCATTAAAGAAGATAAAAGAAGAGCTAAAGAAGGAGCACATCTATTTCATTAATGAAAAGGAGCTCAAGCCGGAGCAATTAGAGCAAGTAAGAGAGTACTTTGACGAAACTGTTCTTCCGGCACTAGTGCCTGTTATGCTTTCAGAAAAGAGAGAATTTCCTGAACTCAATGGGAAAGCCATCTATTTGGCTGTGAAGCTTTTCAATACAGAAGAAGGCAAAGGAGAGAACATTCGCTATGCATTGGTTGAAGTTCCAACGGCAGTTGTCTCTAGGTTTTATGTGCTGGCAGAAAAAGGTAAGCGCTATGTGATCTTATTGGATGATATCATGCGTTCATGTATGAGCCAGGTATTCAATATTTTCGACTTTGATCATATTGAAGCATATACCATTAAGCTAACTAGGGATGCTGAGTTAGATATAGAAGATGATATCACTTCTGGCTTCATGGAAAAGCTGGCAATTAGCCTGAAGAACAGAAAGAAAGGGGATCCGGTGAGATTCGTTTATGATGCCTCAATGCCTGCAGATATGCGAGATTTCCTAGTAAAGAAAATCGGACTTCAAGAGGATGATGTAGTGGTAGCAGGAGGAAGGTATCACAACAGTAAGGATTATATGAAGTTCCCCAAAATTGGAGGAGCGCATTTGAGGTATAGGGATCTTCCGCCATTACTTCACGGTCGACTAGAAAATGAGGCCAGTATATTCAAAAGTATTCGAGAAAAGGATGTCTTGTTGAGTTTCCCTTATCATTCCTATCACTATATCATAGATCTTTTGAGGGAGTCGGCCATCGACCCAGCTGTGGAGTCGATAAAGATTACGCTCTATCGGGTGGTTTCCAAAAACTCAAAGATCATTCACACCCTTATTAACGCCGCTAAAAACGGAAAGAAAGTAACTGTTGTTGTTGAGTTAAAAGCGAGATTCGATGAAGAGTCGAATATGAACTATGCAGATAAGCTTCAGGATGAAGGAGTGAAAGTGATCTTTGGAGCACAAGGTTTAAAAGTGCACACCAAGTTGTTGCTTATCAAGAGAAGAGAAGTGGATGGTGTGAGAAGGTATGCCCATATTGGAACCGGTAATTTTCACGAGGGTACAGCTACCCTCTATTGTGATCATTCACTTCTAACTGCCGATAATGATATTACAACAGAGATCAATAATGTCTTTAAGTTCTTCAAGGATAATTATAGAAGGTTCAGTTTTGATCATCTCTTGGTTGCGCCATTCAGTTCTAGAAGGAAGTTCTACGAGCTTATCGACAAGGAGATTCAAAACGCCAGAGAAGGTAAGCCGGCTTATATTATTGCCAAGTTGAATAACATTCAAGATGAGGGTATGGCTGTTGAGCTTTATAAGGCAAGTCAGGAAGGAGTAAAGATCGACTTGATTGCTAGAAGTATCAATAATGTGATCGAAGGAATGAAATACAGTGAGAATATTCGCTCCATTAGCATTGTCGATCGCTTTCTTGAACATGCCAGGGTATTGATCTTTTGTAATGGAGGCAATGAGCGATATTATATCGGTTCATCAGATTGGATGACCAGAAATCTCGACCGTAGAGTTGAGGTGATGACTCCGATCTACGATAAAGACATACAAGCTGAATTGAAAGCAATTCTCACATTCCAGTTGAACGACAATGTGAAATCGAGAATTTGGGATAAGGGACTTACCAATGAATATGTGAAGGATAAGAAGGGTCCACTCAGATCTCAGTATGCAACCTATGCATATTATAGAGTACAATTGAAAGAGTATGAGATCGAGCTTGAAGCAGAAGAGGAGATCATTAAAGAAGGAATAGATCAAGAACTGATGAAAAAAGTAGATCAGTTAGCTAAACTAGACTAAGAGTGTATGATGGAGAATAGCTTGCGTTTCGCATCAGTTGATATAGGCTCAAATGCAGTGAGACTGATGTTCATGTATGTGTTTGAAACTGATTTGGGGCCGATTTTCAAAAAGGCTTCTTTGATTCGCATGCCTATTCGTTTGGGGGAGTCGTCCTTTCACAATAAAGAAATCCCGCAGGAGAAGGTTGATCAATTGGTGAACAGCTTGAAAGGTTTCAAGGAATTGATGAAGGCATTCAATGTGATATCCTATCGGGCATGTGCTACATCTGCCATGAGAGATGCAAAGAACGGCAAGGCTGTGATCCAGCAGATCAAAGAAAAGTGCGGTATAGAGATCGACCTGATCGATGGGAAGGAAGAAGCTGAACTGATCTTCGAGAATCACATTGCAGAAAAGATAGGAGGTAAAGATGCTTTCATTTATATGGATGTAGGAGGTGGAAGTACTGAGTTTACTATCTATAGCGAGGGGAAGAAGAAGACTTCACGCTCATTCAATATTGGAACGATCCGATTAAAAGACAATCTGGTAGCAGAGTCGGTTTGGAAGGATATGATCGCCTGGCTTACTAAAGCGAAGCAAGATTACAGTCCTCAAAAGATCATAGGATCAGGGGGGAATATCAATACCCTTTTTAAACTCAGTATGCTGGCAGAGATGGAGCCTTTGAAGAAAAGAAAGCTCAAAAAGCTCTACAAGCAGCTGAAGAATTTATCATTCGATGAGAAAATTGCCAAGCTTGGGTTAAGACCAGATCGTGCAGATGTGATTGTGCCTGCAACTGAGCTATTCTTATTGGCAATGAGCAAGAGTGGATGTAAAGAAGTAATTGTACCTAAAGTAGGAGTAGCTGATGGGATTATTCATCAATTATATGATGAGTATCGAAACAACGAAACCCTCTTCGACGAGCATTAATTGAGTTTCTGAACTCTCACTTGGGTGTATACATTATTCCCCCAAGAGGCATCTTCACCAAAGCCACTATTAGTTACCGTAACTTCACATTGGTGTTCAATTCGAAATGTTGTGCTGCTGCTTATTGATATTACTGTATTCAGGATACTACTAGGTGAAGAGGCACTTGAGAATACTGTAGTTCCAGAAGCTTCAGCCGTAGCATCAGTCACATTGTAAAGTCTACATTGATGCTCATCTACACCATTTGCGGGAGCAGTAACTCCAATTTCATAAACACCAGAGTCTAAAGTGAAAGTTGAAATGCCATCTATGGTGATAAATGAAGTATCTCCTTCAAGTGTATTCAAATCTCTAGTCTGCCATGCACCGGCAGTAAAAGTTCCACCATCAATCCCAACTCCTTTAATATCTTTAACTATTGCTACCCTTGAATTATTGACTGTGGTGACAAGGCTGGTAACAGTAGTACCTCTAAGAGTATCCCAAGCCGCTCCATTGTAGTAGTAAAAGCCCGGTAGTCCGTCTGTTTGATAAACCAATAATCCCTCTTGAGGCGTTGGAATTGCCAAACGATTTGCTGCACTCATTCTCGGCATCAAGAAACCCCTATCAGTGGCCGTTACCTCTAAGGCTGCTGAACCATCGGGATTGCCACCTCCCTCATTGATCAATACCCATTGAGCGCTTAGATTAGTTGTTAAGAATAGAGAGATTAGAATAAAAGCGAATCGAATTAGCTTTTTCATGGTGTTTGGCTTTGATTTTCAATGATATACGGGCTCTCTACCGTATCGGGTAAAATTAGAGATAATTCTTTTATAGAGATTTTAGCAAAGATGGCAAGAGCTTCTCAGCGGCTTCAAATGCAGCTAATTTGCCGGAAACTACTTCGGCTTCCATTTCTTTGTAGAGCTTCTCATTCGACTTATCGGCAAAAAGGCGCATTTCGATCAATGACCTTAAACTTCTGGCAAACCACTTTCGGTCTTGATCCTTTCGCTGTTCTTGCCAGTAGCCATTTTCCTCCAATAGTTTTTGATGGTCAGAAATCATTGTCCATATGCCATCCATATTCTTATGCTCCAAGGCCGAGCAACTTTCAACCTGCGGACTCCATTGATTGGCGTTTGGTGGGAATAAATGAAGGGCATTTTGATAGGATCGCTTTGCGCGTTTTGCAGCATCTACATTATCCCCATCGGCTTTATTGATCACCAAGCCATCGGCCATTTCCATTATCCCCCTTTTAATACCTTGCAATTCATCTCCAGCACCTGCGAGCATTAAGAGTAAAAAGAAGTCGCACATTTGTCGTACTTCGGTCTCTGATTGTCCAACCCCTACAGTCTCGATAAGGATCACATCAAAGCCTGCAGCCTCACATAGAATAATGCTCTCTCTACTACTGTGAGCTACTCCGCCCAAAGCACCACCTGTTGCAGTGGGTCTGATGTAGGCCTTTTCAGCACGACTAAGCTGTTCCATTCGTGTTTTGTCGCCCAATATGCTGCCTTTGCTTTTTTCGCTGGAGGGATCTACGGCCAATACAGCTACCTTTTTCTGCTGCTTATCGATCAAATAACGCCCAAAACTTTCTATAAAGGTGCTTTTCCCTACACCGGGAACTCCACTAATACCAATGCGAATGGCCTTTCCGGAATGCGGAAGACAAGCCTTTAAGATCTGATTTGCCTGGGCTCGGTCCTGATTTCTACTGCTTTCACAGAGTGTTATTGCTTTACTCAGGGCAATCTTATCCCCTTTCAGAATTCCTTCAATAAGTTCTTCCGGACTGCTAGTCTTGCTTTTCTTCTTTTGGAATTTCTTGTTTTGCATAAAGCTTATAGCTTTCTGGCGATCATTAGTCCGTCTCTAATTGGAAAGAGTACATTTTCCATATTGGGGTCTTCATGTACCATTTTGCTGTAATCTACTAAGGCTTTGGTTTCTTCATCCAAACTATTATAGTCTTCAATTACCTTACCGCTCCAAAGCACATTATCGGCAATAACATAGGCACCCGACTTCAATTTTGGGGCTATCATTTTATAATAGTTCATGTAATTCTCCTTATCTGCATCAATAAAGACTAGATCCCAATCTTCATCCAATCCCGGGACGATCTCCAAGGCATTGCCTATGTGTAGCTGTATTTTGTCTGATAGTGATGCCTTATCCAAATAAGCTTCTATCATCTTTTGAAGCTCCTCATTGATATCGATAGTGTGGATCTTACCACCTTCGGCCAAACCTTCAGCTAGGCAAATAGCAGAATAGCCTGTATAGGTCCCAATCTCAAGAATTCTTTTCGGCTTGATCATATGAGAAAGCATACTCAAAACCCTGCCCTGAAGATGACCGCTTAGCATCCTCGGCTGTAAAACCTTAGCATGGGTCTCTCTATTTAGCTCTTTTAATACATCGCTCTCATCTGCACTGAAATTGCAGACATAATCATCTAATCTCTTATCTAAAAATTCCATTTCTATTTTATCTCGTTGCTTCTATAATATCTGTGAAGAATTGGTTCATGGGAATATTAGCCGCTCTTACTTGCTGAGGTACTAAACTTTCTGGCGATAGACCGGGAACGGCATTTACTTCAATAACATATGGGGTGCTCTCAACCAACATAAAGTCAACACGCACAACTCCTCTTAGGTTGAGCTTATGATAGATCTCTGAAGCTACTTTTTGCACATCTGTGCTTAATGTAGCAGATATGCGCGCTGGCGTGATTTCCTGTGAATCGCCTTCATATTTCGCTGCATAGTCGAAGAACTCTCCTTTTGGAATGATTTGGGTAATTGGCAAGGCAACAATTTGATCCCCTTTTTGATATACACCGCAAGTCACCTCTTTTCCCGGCATAAAACTTTCGATCATGATCTCATGATCGTATTCAAAGGCCTCACTTACTGCAGCAAAAAGCGCTGATTGCTCTTTAACCTTAGAAATACCAAAGCTAGACCCGCAAGAGCAGGGCTTTACAAAACAAGGTAAGCCTATTTTTTCTACAACTTCAGCTTCATTGAGCTTGTCGCCTCTGCGCATATAATGTGAATTAGCCACATTGTAACCCATCTGGCTCAATAGTGTATTGCAATACCATTTGTTGAAGGTTAGAGTAGACCCAATATGGTCCGGAGAGGAGTAGGGGAGCTTCAAAAGATCAAAGTAGGCTTGCAATTTGCCATCTTCCCCTGGAGTACCGTGAATGGCAATGAAAACATAGTCGAAATTGTATTTCTTCGACTGATATTCAAAACTGAAATCGTTCTTATTGATCGGACATTCTTCCTCATCTATAATAGCATTCCAGTCGCCATGGCGCATTTTCACCATTACTACTTCATATCTACTTCGATCCAAATGATCATACACCATTTTACCGGTTTTCATTGAGATGATCTCTTCTGCAGAATCACCTCCGGCGGCAATGGCAATGCGCAACTTTTTTTCCATATTCCAATACTTGATTCAAAGTAAAGCAAACTAAATTGCCATTTTGCTTTTCTCTATTCTGAATAATTAACAGCCATCTGCTAATATTACTATCTTTGGCAAGCGAGCTTCCTCAGTATTTCTATGGTGAATTTCATTCGGTTTTTGTCTAGTAAGTTATTTGTAATCAACCTCTTGGTTGCGATTTTGCTATTTGTAGGTATAGTCTATATAGCCTTGGAGTATCTTGAAAATTATACACTTCACGGTGAAACCATATCAGTCCCCGATTATCAGGGTAAGCTTTGGAGTGATACCTTAGGCCAGTCTGATCCCAATTTTGAGTTGATCATATCTGATTCGATCTATCAAAATGGAGCGGAGAAAAATCTCATTCTAGATCAAAATCCAGCGCCTTTAACTACAGTTAAACAAGGAAGAAAAATCTATTTGACAGTTTCAAGTTCGCGACCTCCAACCGTGAGCATGCCAAAGCTTGTCGACCTTTCTCTTAGACAGGCAACTTCCTTGATGGAGATCTATGGCTTGCAGATTGGGGAATTGACCTACAGACCAGATCCATGTATCAATTGCATTTTGGAGCAAAAGTTCAAGGATAAGAATGTGCCTGCAGGAGCGAGATTGCGAAAGGGAACTAGAATAGACCTGGTTGTAGGACAAGGTTTTTCTAAAGAGAAAGTGCCGGTGCCATATCTCATAGGACTTCCATTGAAATCTGTGAATTACCTATTAAAAGACCAATCATTGAACTTAGGAAGTATCAGCTATGAAGGAGAGTTCGCTACTGCAGAGGATAGCGCTAATGCCGAAGTAGTTGATCAATTTCCAAAATACACGGATGAACCTAGTATTTATATGGGAGCTTCTATCAATATCACATTAGTTCCTTCTAGCAATACGAATTCTGCTGATTCCACCGTTAACTCTCCAGACTAATATTAGTATGCAGAAGTTTATCAGTATTGCAATCTTACTCCTGCTTGGCAGCACGCTATATGCTCAGGATTATCTATCAGTGCCTCTTAGCAATCCCAGTCTACATGATGAAGAGGCAAAAGGAAAGATCAACAAGAGTTTCTTCCTTACAGATAGCCTTGTGTATGAATTTGATACTCTGGATCTACCCTTTATAGATGATTTTACAGATGATCACTTTCCAACTCTAGTTACAGATCCATTGAATGATCCTAGAGTTACCGACACCCTTTACTATGCAATTCGCGAATTGAACAATGATGTTTATCAGGGTGTGGGCTTCATGAGTGATACCACTTTTACCTATTATATTGATACAAGCTCGAGCACAGGTGATACGATAAACCGGCAGCCAAATCCTTTTGTCAACATCTTCTTTTCCGATCTCAATAGCTTTCCACCCACATTGGAATTACTTACAGTCTATCCTCCCTACGATATTCTCGATTCCGCTTCTGGAGGTATAGATACAATTGCATTAATTCCCAATGTGCTTCAGGATTCTGCGCGATTCTATGTAGTGGAGAAAGACACCAATGCTTTTTATGTTAATAGGGATGTCTATCTGAATAATACATTGGGCTTCTACCCACCTTCAATTGGAGTAGTCACATTTGATGGATTGGATAAATCGGGTTTGCCTTATAATTTCAATGATATTACCAATAATGGTCAGGCAGACTATCTCACATCTATTCCTATTCGTTTGGGAGGTACTTCAGACAGTACATATTTCAGCTTCTTTTATCAGGCAAAAGGCTTTGCATTAGACGGACCGGACATTCAAGATAGTTTAAGTCTTGAGTTTTATAATTCGAATACTCAAAGATGGGGATTGATCTGGCAGAGTCAGGGTCTGCCACCTACAGCCGCTGCTGATTCATTCAAACAAGTGATTGTTCGGGTTGATTCTCAATTCAGAACGAATGCCTTCCAGTTTCGCTTTCGCAATAGGGCGAAACTGACGGGAGCTTTTGATCACTGGCATGTAGATTACATCTATCTCAACGATAATCGTTCTGCAAGGGATACTTCATATAAAGATATCGCCTTTGTTTATCCTTCATCGGGTACGTTGGAAGAATACACTGCAATGCCCTCATGGCATTTTAAGTTGAACCCTTCTCTATACATGGCAGATTCTATTTTCTTTGAGGTTCGAAATAATGGTTCAGACCCTTTGAATGTATTTAATAAGATCGTCTTTCCCGACACCACGAATCCACCTGCAAATTACTTCAGTACATCTCCATCTCAGTTTCTCGGAATATTGCCTTATGGAAATATAAGTAGAGGCTATGATATCAGCAGTTTTAGTTACCCTTCGGCCGATATTGATTCATCTCAAGTATTCAAAGGAAGATTGGATATAGACTTTAGACCTGCGCCTATTGAAACCAAAGACTTTATACGCGCAAATGATACCATTTTCTCTTATGCGGTATTAAAAGACTACTATGCATATGATGATGGTACAGCGGAGGCCGCATATGGAATTAATGCGGGTAGTCAGGGAGGTAATAAATCATTTATGGCGGTAAGATTTGAAATGCCTTTTAAGGATACGATTGGAGGGGTTCAGATGTATTTCCTACCGCAGGCAAATGATATACGGAATCAAAAGTTCAAACTTACCATTTGGAGTAGCTTAAATCCGCCGAATATTATTTTTCAAAAGGAAGTAGATAATAATGCTCTCTATGGTAAGAGAGATGGCTATATTACTTATTGGTTTGATAGCTTGGTGGTTGCAGATCCTATATTCTTCGTAGGATTCGAGAAAACCGGTCCACTTTCCATGAATGTAGGTTATGACTTCAACCGAAACCACAGAGATAAGATCTCATGGAGCTTAGATGGTTTCAATTGGTTTTCCCCATCAAATAACATTTTCGATGGCTCATTGATGATTCGACCGATACTCCGTAAAAGGGCTTATGGTGTGGGTATAAACGAAATAGCAGACTCCAAGAAAGCTAAACGCCTGAATATTTATCCAAATCCCGCAAGCAATGAATTCTTTATCAACCAAATGCCTTCAGGTATTGAACGCTTGCAATTGTTTGCTGTCGATGGCAGGATGGTTAAGGAGTACACAGCTTTTCAATATCGCTTTTCACTTGAAGGATTGGAGAGTGGTTTATATTTCTTAAAAGCTCAAGATGTTCAAGGTGGTGTGTATACCGCTAAGATCATTTGCAGACAGCAATAAATGATATGAGCAGTATGGATAACGATAAGGATTTTGAAGAGCAGGAGGAAAGCGACGACCTCTTTGAGCATCATAAGATCATAGTTGATAAGGGGCAGGAGTTTTTGCGCATTGATAAATTCTTAAATGATCGTCTGCCAAATACCACAAGAAACAAGATTCAACAGGCTGCCAATTCGGGAAACATCGTAGTCAACGGTTCAGTTGTAAAGCCGAACTATAAGGTGAAGCCTTCAGATGAGATCTCGATTGTGCTTCCTTACCCTCCTAGAGAGAAAGAATTACAAGCTGAGAATATTCCATTGGATATTGTTTATGAAGATGATAGCCTGCTGGTGATCAATAAGCCTTCAAACATGGTGGTTCATCCCGGCTATGCAAATTTTAGCGGCACCCTGGTAAATGCACTTATCTATCATTTTCAGAATCTACCAGAGGCAGATGGGAATGAAGGAAGACCGGGTCTTGTACATCGTTTAGATAAGAATACTACCGGTTTGATGGTCATTGCTAAAACGGAGAATGCCTTGAGTCATTTGGCAAAGCAGTTTTTCGATCGCACCTCTGATAGACGCTATCAGGCCTTAGTCTGGGGTGATGTAGAAGAAGATGAAGGGCGTATTGAAGGCAATATTTGGCGATCTGTGAAAGATCGAAAGATCATGGATGTATTCCCGGAAGGAGATGTAGGAAAGACGGCCATTACCAATTTTAAGGTCCTTAGAAGATACGGCTATGTAACGCTTGTTGAATACAAGCTAGATACAGGAAGAACGCATCAGATACGTGTGCACAGCAAGTGGGTTGGACACCCATTGTTCAACGATCCTGAATATGGTGGGAATCGCATCATCAAAGGCACGAATTTTAGCAAATACAAGCAGTTTGTAGAGAATTGCTTTCAATTGTTGCCACGTCAAGCATTGCATGCTAAAACATTGGCTTTCACCCATCCCAATACTGGAAAATGGATGGAATTTGATTCAGAGCTACCCGACGATATGCAGGCGGTGATCGAAAAATGGGAGCGCTATACAGGAAGTAGAGACGATCTTTAAAAAGGTGTTGAAAGTATAGCTAAGACTTTGGTCTTATCCTTCAAGATCAGTTTATTTCCTTCGATCTCATAGATCATAATGCTGCTAAGCATTTTATTGAATGCAGCTTCATGTGGATGATCGCACATCTTCTTTGTGCATACCCCACCTCTGATCACAAGCTCACCTTCAACTAAGATCTGCCATTGTGCTCTGCAATCATTGCAATTGATATTGTATACAAGGCTGCCATCCGAGAGGAAACGCAAATAACTACTTCGTTTTAATTGCTCTTCTAGACTAGAATCTCCAATCTTTTCGAATTGCCAAATGGTATTGCCCAATGAGAGTTCAGACTTACCTAAAAATGATGTTTTATCGATTGTGACTTGTACTCTTTTGCCATCTTTATCCAGGAGGTAGAGAAGGTTTTCTCCAATTGAAAAGCGGTAGACTTTACCATCTACACTAAATCGTATGCTTTGACTGTCTTTATCGTATTTGAAGTCTCCTCTATATTCGCAGATCATAGCTGCTTCTGAAAGACATCTCTTTTGCAGAAAAAAGCTATTATCCTCATATAGACTCAATTTCATTTGACTTTCTCCTTCTTCTTCTGCCAGAACCCCCCTATAGCTGCCGAATAAACTGCTATCTGGTTGAGAAGGTTGAAAAATTGGTACTCCTTCCACAGATTCATTGATCTCTTCTCTTGTGTTTACGGCATCTGGTCTGCCACAGGCTATTGTGAGTATAGATATAAAGAATATTGCGCTCAAAGTTTTCATATGTTTCGAAGATAAAAGCTTTTTTTCAAATCCCATCTTAAAAGTATTGACTAACAAATTGATATTTTAGCTGAAAATTGATCCAAATGAAGACCTTCAAGCTAATTCCTGCACTTTTTATAGCCGCATTCTTTGTGGCCTGCGAACCATCAAGCAAATCTGATACCGAATCTGATAATATGGCTGCAGATAGTACTGCAGAACTTTCAGATATAGAAAGAAGATTAGAAAAGTATGTAGAAGTGGAACTCACCACCGACATCAGCCAGCTGGAAGAGCATCATAAACAAATGATTCCACTCTTGATCGAGGCGGCTGATATCATGGACAAGCTTTTTTGGGAAGTTTCAGGAGGTAGCGAGATAAAAGCTGCTGTTGCTGATGCCGATGAAGCAACTAAGAAATTCTTTGAGATCAATTACGGACCATGGGATCGTTTGGCGAATAATGAACCATTTATTGATGGTGTAGGAGAGAAGCCTGCTGGTGCGAACTTTTATCCTAGCGACATGAGCAAGGAGGAGTTTGAAAATGCAGATTTAGCCGATAAAAAATCACTTTATACTTTGCTTAGAAGAGGTGTTACTGGAGAATTAATGACGATTCCTTATCATGAAGCATTTAAAGAAGATGTAACTAAAGCTGCCGATCTTCTATTGCAAGCATCTGAATTAGCACAAAATGAAGCCTTCAAAAACTATTTGAAGTTAAGAGCAGAGGCTTTGCTCACCGATGAATACTATGAAAGTGATTTGGCCTGGATGGATATGGTCGACAATAAAATGGATATCATTATTGGTCCTATAGAGAATTATGAGGATCAATTATTTGGATATAAAGCAGCCCATGAATCCTATATATTGGTTAAGGATATGGAGTGGAGCAAACGTTTGGCAAAGTATGCCTCTATGCTTCCTGAGCTACAGAAGAATCTGCCTGTGGATCAGAAATACAAAAGTGAGAAGCCCGGAACAGATTCTCAATTAGCCGCTTTTGATGTGATTTATTATGCCGGAGATTGTAATTCGGGAAGTAAGACCATTGCCGTCAACCTTCCAAATGATGAAAAGGTACAATTGGAAAAGGGCACCAGAAGATCACAGTTGAAAAATGCAATGAGAGCAAAATTCGATAAGATCCTATTGCCAATCTCTAAGGTTTTGATCGATCCATCACAAAGAGACTATATCACTTTTGATGCCTTCTTCGCCAATACTATGTTCCATGAAGTTGCGCATGGATTGGGAATTAAGAATACCATTAATGGAAAGGGCACGGTAAGAGAGTCTTTGCAGGCACATGCTTCTGCCTTGGAAGAAGGAAAGGCAGATATCCTTGGATTGTACATGATCACCCAATTGCATGCTAAAGGAGAAATCAGTGGCGATCTGAATGAATATTACACCACTTTCATGGCCAGTGTATTCCGCTCGGTGCGATTTGGAGCTTCTTCAGCACATGGTAAAGCCAATATGATCCGTTTCAACTATTTCCAAGAGAAAGGGGTGATCAGCAAAACGGAAGCAGGACATTATTTGATCGATTTCGATAAGATGGAAGATGCCATGAATTCGCTATCAGCCCTTATTCTAGAGCTTCAGGGCAATGGAGATTATGAAGGTGTGGATAAATTGGTAAATGAGAAGGCAGTTATTGGGGAAGCACTTCAAGCTGACCTTGACCGACTTTCAGAAGAGGGCATTCCTGTTGATGTGGTGTTCAAGCAGGGAGTTGAGGTACTTGGGTTATGAAGACGCTAAGAGTCTAGAGTCTAGAATCTAGACTCTAGGTTCTAGGTTCTCAAAAATCACCGTCTCCAATCCTCTTCCTTCAAGCCGAGCACAGCTTGCATGATATTGGACTGACTCACTTGCCCGATTAGTTTGCCATTTTCAATAACAGGGAAGCGACGGAATTTGAGTTCGAGGAACATTCGCGCTACTTCGAAAATGTCTTTTTCAGGATCAATGGTGATCACATTGATAGCCATATGATCGGCAACTGAACCACTGTCTTTAGGAGTGTTGTAATATTTTCCACGAACCACTTCCTTCAAACAATCTCCCTCTGAGATCAAACCAACCAGTTTGCCATCCTCATCAACTACCGGTCCGCCCGAGATCTTCTTATTGATCAAGGTCGACATTACATCTTGCACCTTTTGATCGGCTTTAAAAGTGATCAACTTACTCAATGGAGTCATATGCTCCCTGATCTGAATATTTTGCAATCGCTCTTTTGGGTCTGCTTCAGCCCGAGCGCCTCTATAACTCATTACCATAGCGGGGAATTTTGTTTGAATTTAGGGAAAATTTGGCAATTTTCAGATACCAGAATCCAGAGACCAGAAACCGGAATTTGATTTTTAGTCTTTGCGAACCTTCGTGAAACCTTAGAGAACCCTTGTGTTACAGCTAATGATAGTCGATGAAGCTCTTTTTGTACTGATATAAGTCCGGACTCTGGACTTGGTTCCTGAGTGGAGTCGAAGGACTAGTTTCCGGACTCTCTATCTTAAATTTACTTTTGGATAAGCTCTAAAATTTGACCGTCAACTTTTTTTATACATGATTGTTTACTGAATATGAAACGAAAAGATTTTTTAGAAAAGGGACTATTTGCCGGTATCGCAGGCACATTGATGCCTGGATTAATCGGATCAAATGAAGTCAAAGCAAAATCAACCTACGACAAGCTCAAAGAGCAAGTAGGATTCAACCATATACCAAACAAGGAGATAAAAGAAATGAATACAGTATTGCATAAAGCAAATAGCAGAGGGCATGCAAATCATGGATGGCTCGATACAAATCACAGTTTCAGTTTTGCGAATTATTACAATCCTGAACGAATGAATTTTGGAGTATTGAGAGTATTGAACGATGATCGAATTGCCGCTGGAACTGGATTCGGTACACATCCACACGACAATATGGAAATCATTTCCATCCCTCTAGAAGGTGCGCTGGAGCATAAAGACAGCATGGGAAATACTGCCGTGATCAAGGAAGGAGAAGTACAGGTAATGAGTGCCGGAACTGGTATTATGCATTCAGAGTACAATAAGAATAAGGATCAAGAAGCTAAATTCCTTCAAATTTGGCTTTTCCCTCGTCAGAAGGGAGTTGAACCTAGATATGATCAAATTTCTATACGTGATGTGGAGAAAGAGAATGATTGGTATCAGATCCTTTCCCCAAGCAAAGACGATCAAGGTGTTTGGATTCATCAAGACGCCTGGTTTCATATGGGAAGATTCAAGTCTGGGAAATCTGCAGACTACAAGCTAAAGAAAGAGGGCAATGGAATGTATCTTTTCGTTCTAGAAGGAGAAGTTAAAGTAGGCGACCAGCTGCTAGGAGAAAGAGATGGCTATGGTATTTGGGATGCAGATGGATTTAATGTGGAAGCTTCTAAAGACAGCCGCTTACTCTTAATGGAAGTGCCAATGAGACTGTAATTAATTCTCTACCTTATTTCGATAGAGCTTTTTATCTACAGCACTGATCATCTTACCTATATCTAAGTTCAATTCCTCATTGAATTCAGCCACGCTTTTAGCCATTACTTCAGCTGATTCAATCACATCTTTATAGTTGACCCTTAGGACTTCTACATTGAGTTGATTGAAGAATTGCTCTTCCAGATCGTGAATCTGCTTTTCGTAGAATTGATGAAGCTTTAAGGAGTAGTTGTCCTCTTTCTTCTTGCTCATCTTATTTTGCGATGCAATTACCTCTTGGATATTCCTATCCATGAAGATGATCTTGTATTTGAAGTTTGGGGATAGATGTCTTAATTGTGGACTCACCACTTTGATCACTTTGTCTTTCGCTTTAGCGATTAGACCCTTATTCGTTCCAAGCGACTTCACACCTTCATGTTCTAGATAGCCCTTTGGGTTGTTCTTGTCGGCAGATCGTTTATCATCTGCAAAGATCTTAGCACCACCTGCCTTTAGCATTTGCATCATCATAGAAGTTCCCGATCTTGGAAGTCCTGATACCACGTAAACAGTTCCCTGAAGCGATTCTATATATTTTGATTTGCTGTTCTCAAGAACTTCGGGATCTATTTTAGCCTTGCTGCTGTATTTCACCATTTCGGCAGCCTCAATCTTGAACTCATAGCCTTTGGATTCAATTTGGCCAAGACCCCTCATTGCCCTTTTTGATTTTGGGTTTTGACTAATAGCAATAGTAAAAGCCCTATGAGCATCTTCAAACAACTCCATTTTAAGCATGCATTCTCCTAAATAAAGATGTGCTTTTGGATTGTAGAATTGATGATTGATTGATTCTAAAAATAGATTGGCGGCCTCTTCAAAGTTGGAATCTCTATAATATGTCATTCCTTTCAAATACCTCAGAGTTGAGTTGTCGGGGAAGTACATAAGCGATCTTTCAAGATAGTTTGAAGCGCGTTTATTCTTTTTGAGGACCATTAAACTTCTTGCAACTCTTTGCGCTGCCAAAGCAGTCCAAGGTCTTTGTCTTATTAATGGCAGCAATGCTTCCCAGGCCTCATCCTTTCTTCGCATCTTTAATAGCGAAACCACCTTGATAGCTGCGAGTTGTTGAATAGGGTTCTTGCTTTTCTTGTCGATCTTCTCAATGATCTTGATGCATTTCTGGTAGTCCTTAATGCTATCGTATGCAATGGCAAGCCTACTCCCATAGCGGACATCATCGTCGTTCTTAAACAATCTCTCCAGAATCTCTATTGCTTGCTTGGCTCTTCCCGAGCTCAAATAGACTCTTGCGAGATTAAAATCGTTTTCGATCTGTGTCTTTTCAAAGGCTTTGTCGGCTTGTTCATCTGGTTTTTCGATATATCCCAGCTCTATCATCATTTTTAGAGCTTCAGCGGCTGCCTCAGGGTCAACCTTCTCCTTTTTCTTTCTGCTTACATGCTCATCCCAACTCTCAATGTATTTGAGTTCTGGTTTCTCTTTAAAGATGTTGAGCAGAGGCTTGCCATCCATGTCTTTTCCAAGTGGAAGGTCATAGAGGGAAAGTAGGGTAGGAGTAATGTCTAGAAGGTTGGCGCCATACACTAGCTCATCTTGCTTGATCTTCGGTCCGGCAGCCACAAACACACCGTAGGTTCGGTGGTCATAAGCTGGTGCACCGGCTTCTTTAGGATGTTTAAGCAGACGATTTTTGCCCGATTCAAATCCATGATCAGAGATTAGCATAATGGTGGTGTCTTCATCGGTCATATTGAGCATTCTACCCAACATCATATCATGATAGATATAGGCTGCATTGACTACTCCATTGAACAATTCGTAGTCTTCTTTCTTTATTCCTTTTAGATGAGGAGGGTGATATTTTACAAAACCATGACAGAAGTGATCGATATTATCATAATAGACTGCCATGAAGTCCCAGTCGGTATGCTCCATTAAATAGGTAGCACTATTGTGGATGCAGGCGGCTTCAGCAAGTATCTTCCCCGCCATTGCCAAGCGTTTGTCTTTATCTTGATCTACTTTAGCGGCTTCGGGAACAAAAGGCAAAATGTGTTGCGCACTAAGCTCTTGCGGATGGACCCTAAGAGCAGCCATCTGCTTACTTAGATTCTTTGGGAATACAGTACCAGGAGCTATCGGCCATTTCTCTCCGTATTCATTCACAGCCCTTTGATAGAAGTTGGAGACCATTACACCATTTAGAGGCTCAGCAGGATGACTAGGCCACCAACCCACTACATTGGTGTTGAGTTTCTCCTCACTCAACATATTCCAAATGGCGGCAGTTTTTCTTGAATAATTCCCAACTGGTCTTGCACCGCCAAGATCAAAATCCGGCTCGGTAAATCCGAGGACACCATGCTTGTCTGCTCTCTTGCCAGTAGCTATGCTCGTCCACAACATGGGAGAGAATACTGGCTCAAGTGTAGCTAGATTTCCGGAAACACCACTTTCAATTAGGTGTTGTAATGCCGGCATTTTTCCGGCTTCTAATAATGGATTAATGATTTGCCAATCAGCTGCATCCCAGCCGATGAGTAATACCTTATTCTTCATGCTTGTCCCTTGCCATTCTCCATGCTTTATAGCCTAAAGCACCCATTGCCAATAAGGTTAGGTTTCCTTCTGGATCAACCGTATATACCTCTCCTAGCTGGTTAACCAGATGTACTTGATTATCGAATTCGCGAATTGAGAAAGTTGTTTTGGGAGATTTATTCCGACTCCAACCAGAGTTTTTTTCTGAAAGTTCCTTCTTCATTATTGATCTCTACGATATAAACTCCTTGATAATCACTCTTTAATTGGTGAATCTCTTTTCCTTGAGCTATTCTTCCTCTTTCTTGTAATTGACCTTTAAGATCGTAGATACGGAATTCAGAATTCTTTGAAAGTCCATTTGGGAATCTCAAGCTAGCTTCAGTTGAGAATACATTGATCTTTTCCCTATTCAGCTCTCCAATACCAACAGCAACTCCAGTATCTCCAGCAAGGATAGGAGCATTTGCAGTAGTATCATAGGCAAAATCATATATTGTAACTGAGTTATTTGCTAGAGGTACATCCAATCGTATCCACCCAAAGTGAGTAGCAGTTCCAATTTGAAAACGCACTCCGGCGAATTTTTGTCCTGCACCTGCAAACTGACCAGATCTAAATGTCCCACTTGATGAACTGATGGCATAAGATGAATACCAACCTAAATAGCCGTAGGAGTTGAATGCATTAGCGGAATTACTGATACTAGAATTCGTGCTAAATGCCTTCACTTCAAAGTAGCTGTATATATTCGCTGAACCATTTAAACTTGCCCCATTAGAATTTACTGAGCGAGCAGATACATTATAGTATTTGAACCTTGAACCAGAACTATAACTAGTAGAGCTGAATGCTAAATTGATTCTCACATCTTGAATACCATCATTATTGAAATCGATATCAAAGAAATCTCCATTGTTGATCAAAGTAGTATCATTTATATTGGTATACACTACTTGTGAAGAGGCGTTAGTAGCTAAAGCCGAAGCGGCAATAGCAGCATAGCTCTTTAATTTCTTATCTAGAATAGGTTTTTTAGATTTTGACTTTTTCATGATGGTGAATGTTAGTAATTAGTGCAAGATACAGAATAGATTTATAATTTTCTCGATATCAAATCATTCGAGCTGGCCTCCATTAAAGGGATCAATTGTTTTCCAACCAGAGCTTCTTTCTAAAGGTACCTAATTCATTGTTAAGCTCTACGATGTATATACCATTGTACTTACTTCTCAATTGTTGTGACTCCTTACCCTGGGCAATCCTTCCCCTTTCTTGTAATTGTCCTTTTAGATCATAGATTCTGAAATCAGAACTTTCACTGAGACCATTCGGAAACATCAAACGACCTTCAGTAGAATACATATCCGTTTGATCTGCATTAAATTCAGAAATGCCTACTGCTAAACCGGTATCACCTGCCAAAATTGGAGTGTTGGCTGTAGTGTCATATGCAAAGTCGAATACAGTTACACTATCATAAGTAGCTGCCATATCCAACCTTACCCAACCATAATGAAGATTATTTCCAATGAAAAATCGAACCCCCGCGAACTTCTGGCCTTGGCCTGGGAATTGGCCAATTTGAGCCGAACTAGTAGAGTATGTACCTACTCTTATATAAGCGTCTCCACCTACATAGCCATATGAATACCAGGTATTTGCAGAATTGTTGATTGCTTGATTGTTATTGAAAGCAGCTACTTCATAAACAGATACAGATGAGGAAGTTCCAGAATAGAAGTTCGTATTTATTTCTGCAGAGCTGCTACCCACCATACTAGCTGCCTTAATATTCACATAAATAGAAAGTGAATAGAAGCTGGTTGTATAATTACTATTGATCAGGCTGATCGTAGCATCATTGATACCATCTGAATTGAAATCAATATCAAAGAAATCACCATTATTTACTAGAGTAGTGTCATTGATGTTGGTGTAGATTACTTGTGCGGATGCATCTGCTGCTAAAAGAGATGCTGCTACAGTGGCATAACTTTTTAATTTTTTCTCAATAGATTTTGAAGGAGAAGAACTAGTAGTTTTCTTTTTCATAGGTGATGGCTAGTTAGTTAATTAAGTGCAATTTAATAAAATAGACCCTTTTATCTTGGATTTGGTTGCCTGATTATGAACAATTAAGGGTTCAAAGGTGGATAAATTGGATGAGCGGAATCATGAAAGCAAAGTCAGTTGAAATTCAATCTCAATTATCACTCCTTGGCTTAAGAATCCCTGCATTAACCTTTATCTGAAGATGATTCTCTTCTGGTGGGATGGGGCAAGAGTAACCATCTCTATATGCGCAATAGGGATTATAACTCTGGTTGAAGTCGAGAAGTACTAACTCCCCATCTGGAATATTGAAGTCGATATATCTTCCACCGCCATACGACTCCAATCCATTGGTAAAATCCTTGAAAGGCAAGAATAGATGATCTTTATATTCTTCCATTTCTCTCAAGCGATGACTTTGGTATAAGTAAAGTACTTGCTCTTTACCATTGATCTCGAATTCTAAACGAGCATACTTATCATACATTCTTATCTGACCTGAGCTGGTGCTCATCTCAAAGGTCTCTGGATCTTCGATCTTTACAAAGCGAGCCTGAACTCTGAATGTATCATTGAAGTTGAAGAATTCATGTCCTTTGAAATTTGGAATATCTTCCTTAGCTAGCGGACTCTCTTCTGGATCTGAATAAGCTCGATTAAGTTCTGCTCTGAAGTCAATAATATCTTTTGGTATACTGTCTTGAGCACTTATAGAAGCAGAAGCAAGAGTAAGGAATAGAAAGAGTGCTTTTTTAAGAGTCTTCATGCAATAAAAATAGCTAAAGAAAATGCTACTTCTCTAATAGCTATTTGATGAGGAGCTTCTGACTGTGCCGATTGTTTCTTTCTTGGAACTCTACTATATAAAGTCCTTCCTTCATTTCATCCAATGACACTCTTTCCAATCTTGCTTTGAGTTCAACTGTTTTTATAAGCTTTCCATCTAAGCTGTATATCATCAGACGGCCTTCATCATTAGCCGATCCTATAAATAGGTATTCCTCAGCGGGATTTGGATAGATCTTAACTGCCTCTATATTTTTCACTTCTTGGATCGAAGTGCTTCTGTTTAAGCACCAATCCATTGCTTGTTGGATATGGCGAATGAATAATGAGTCATTGGTATAGTTGCTGTTCGCATGACCTAATGAGGTATAAAAAACCCTACTTCCACTGCTCAAAGTCTTGTGCCATGAAACAGCCCTTGCTGAATCGTAGCTGTTTATTTGATTGTTTGGGCCAACCGTCTCTTCAACTTTCAGGATTGCATTTATAGTGGTATCCAAATATCCATTCTCCCAATAATAATACTCTTCATTCTTGCCCCATGGATTTGGAATATTGTATAGGCTTGGATGAATGATCAGATGATCCATTTCATAGTATGGGGTTCCACTCACATGATTAGGCCCTTGCTGCACACTACCTCCTAAGGTTTCAGCGTAGAAGTCCCAAACTCCTGTATTACTTCCATTTGCAGTAGAATGACGGTAGGTGTCACTTGCAGCATGAATACCCAACAAATTGCCTCCATTTTGGATGTATTGCTCAAAATTGGCTCTTTGACTACTATCAAGGATGCTAGAACCTGAGGTGTTCGAGAAAATGATCAAATCGTAATTAAGCAAGCTACTTAAGCTGTCGAAGCTCGATCCATCCAGATCATTCACAACATTGATCATAGGGAAGGAGCTGAACATGCTTAATGAATTGACTCTAGTTCCATGGTCAAAACCTGAAGTCTCCGTATAGTGAAGAACCTTTGAGTTTTGGGAGAATGTGTTCTGGTATGTAAAAAAGGTAAAAAGGAGAAGACAGATTAGATAACGGTATGATTGAGATCTAAAGGGCATAATTACATACTGACTAATTTGTCGCCACTCTGAGTGATATTCAAATAGTCATTATATCTATTGTAGATCTCCTTTACATAATGATATGGTTCTCTTCCTCTACAATAGCCATAGTATACCACGCTATCTTGATAGAATTCCGGATCACTTTTCTTCAATAGCATTTCTGCAACATTACCTTCCCATTTTTCGGCATTCAGATTTCTGCTTTCGGCCAGTCGAATAGCGTCGAATACATGTCCTAAGCCTACATTATAGGCTGCAATCACGAATTTTTGTCGCTCATAAGGATCATGAACTTTTTCTTCAAACTGTTTATCTATCCAATTCAAATAACGTACTCCCGCTTCAATATTTTCAGCAACTGTAGCATTGCTATCCAAACCATATTCAGCAGAAGTAGAAGGCATCAATTGCATTAAGCCCTGAGCACCCACCCAGCTTCTAGCCTGCGGATTGAATTTAGATTCCTGATAGATCAAAGAGGTGATCAAACGCCAATCCCATCCTACGATCTCAGCTTTCTGCTTTACGATTGCATCATAATCACTCAATTTCCCACTCTTAGAGGTAAATAATCGGTTTTGAACCCGATTTCTGAAGAGTTTGGTATTGCCGTAATATTTTAAGTAGATCACTCTAAAATCTACTGTCTTCTTGAAGTCTTCCAGCCACTCATTAATAGCGATCTGAAGGTTTGGTGATTCTTTTCTTACTCCCCAAGCCACTTGTTGGTCGAGACTTAAAGCGGTTTTGATATTGATATTCCTATAGTAAGCTTGGTTGATCTTTGCCACATGCTCATCTGCAACAGTATAATCGATCTCTCCTTCAGCCACTTTTTCGATCATTTGCTCCACTGTTAGATTTCCGGCTACTTCCTGAATCTCAATATCCCCTCCGATCTCTTCAGACAGATTATTCAATCTATTGTAAAAGGATGAAGCCTTTTGCACATAGACTTTTTTATCCATCAGCTCCATTGGGCTTTCTATCAAGAGTTTTCCTTTTTGAATATCATCAGCTTGCAGCTGTCTTTGAACAAGTACTTGTCTGGTAGTTAAAATAGGATTGGAGTAGTCGATCTGTTCCTTACGCTCTTTAGTAACGGTAAGGTTGGCTGCGATGATATCGCCATTGTTGTATCTGAGCTCTTCGATCATCAAGCCCAAGTCATCAACCAATTCCACTTCGAGATCAACTTCAATATGCTTGGCAAAACGACTCAATAGTTCGTATTCGAAGCCCATTGGCTGACCTTTATAGATAAAGTAGGAGGTTGAACTATTATCAATTATAGCCTTCAACTTTCCGAGTTCTCTTATCTCGTCAAGATCAATTACCGCATCTCGAGTCCTTCTAACACCCTCTGGCTTGTCAGAAACCTTATCGTTATCAATAGGGTCTGAGCAAGCGAAGAGCATTAAGCCAAGCACCAGAAAAACAGTACGATATGAAGTTAAAAAATTCATAATCAACATCTCTTAGACGAAAAAACCTGCCAGAAGGTTTTGTTTTCTAATTTTGATTAGTCTATGAAAATACAAAAAATAGCCCTTTTCGTGCTGTTATTCAGCATGATAACAAATGTGCAGGCAGGAAAGATCCAGCGTGCCTTTGAAGCCCTTGAGAAGTATGATTACTTCACAGCAAAGGAACTTTTCGAAAAATTAAAGGATAAAGAGCCTGTTGCAGCTCATTATGGCTTGAGTATCATTTATGGACGAAACGACAATCCATTTTACAATTTAGATTCCTCATACTTCTATATTCAGATTGCGGAAAGCAAGTTTCCTCCAGAAGCTCTAGGGCAAGTAGAAGATCTAAAAGAAATGGGTATAGATGATATAACCCTTGCCAATTGGAAAGATAGTGTTGATCTAAAAGTATGGGAGAACATTAAAGAGAGCGAAGAGCTGTCGGTATTTCAAGTCTTCATCCAAAAGCACAAAGACGCTGCTCAAATGGAAAAGGCTGTAATCAAGCGCAATGAGTTGGCATTTACAAATGCTAAAGAAGTCAATACCGCTAGATCATACTTAAGTTTTTTGGAGAATTATCCAGAAGCCGAGCAAGCAACGGAAGCTCAGAATAGATATGAATCTCAATTGTTTCAAGAACTTACAGAAGATGGGAAGGTATTTTCTTATGAGACCTTTATAAACCAGTATCCTGAAAGCCCTTATGTAAGGGAGGCTCAAGATTCAATATATGCCAAAAGCACAAGAAATGAGACAATAGAAGAGAATGAAGCCTTTATCAATAAGTATCCAAATAATCCAAATGTAGATTTAGCATGGCGCAACATTTACAGGATATATACTGCTAATTATAGCTCAGAGCGAATATTGGAGTTTAAGATAGAGTATCCGGAATATCCATTCGTAGATGAGTTGCTAACGGATATGAAACTCGCCTCTAAGGTATTCTTCCCTTTTCTGAAGAATGGACTATATGGCTTCATTGATGAAGATGGCAAGATAATGATCGAAGCTCAATATGAAGTTGCGGAGCCATTCGCCGAAGGACTGAGTTTAGTGATGAAGGATGGAGCTTTGGGCTTTTTGAACAAAGCAGGAGATCTGATCATACCTTTTAATTATGAAGATGGCGAACCATATGAGAATGGACTGGCTATAGTTTCAAAGGATGATAAGTATGGAATGATCGACCGCACAGAGAATGCCGTTATACCTCTAAAGTATGAGCTTGTAGGAAGATTTAGTCACGATTTAGCATTGGTTGCAAATGAGACCTCATATGGTTTTGTAGATAAGAAGGCAAAACTTGTAATTCCAATGGAGCTCGACTATGCAAATGATTTCGAGAATGGTTTTGCACTTATAGAGTTAGATGATAAGAAAGGTATGATCAATACTTCTGGTCGTCAGGTTATTGAAACCAAGTATGAATATCTAGAGAATTTCAATGAATACGGTTTAGCTAGGGCTAAGAATGATAGTGCTTATGGTTTGATAGATATGTCGGGTGCAGAAGTACTGCCTTTTGAATATGATAGAATAGGGGAGTTTGGCGATAATTTGGCTCTTGTCGCAAAAGGAGATAAATACGGCTATGTAAACTCCGAGGGGGAGATAGTGATTCCTTTGGAATACGATTTCAATACCGAAGCAATGGTATGGGGAGTATTTGAATCAGGATATGCTAAGTTTAAAGAAGGCGATAAGTATGGGATTTTGAATACCAAAGGTGAAGATGTTTATCCTGCCATATTTGAGGATGTGGGTAAGTATACTGAGAATGGATTCATAGCGGTAAAGAAAAAAGGTAAGTGGGGATATGCAGATCAGAAAGTAAAGCTGAAGCTACCATATGAATATAGTCTTGCAAGAAGCTTTGAGAATGGAATTGGTAAAGTAAGGAAAGAGGATGGTTGGCAATTGATCAATCAATCAGGTGAGAATCTACTGGATTCTTCAGCAATGGAGATCAGACAGCTGGATTCATTATATATAGTCAATTGGAACGGCAAGTTTGCCTTATTGGGGGAAAAGCTAGATAGTTTATTGCCTGCAGAATATGATGGAATCAGAAAATTCCAATATCACTATTTGCAATTGAAAAGAGGTGAGGAATTGATCTATTATGATCCAAAATTGAGAAAACTGATCGCCCTCAAAGAAGAATGAAAGAAAAGGCCACCGCATTCATCTCAGAATTAAGTGAGCGTTTAAAAGCCGATCTACCAGCCTTTGATGCACATAAGAAGGTAATGGCCCACAGAAAACCTGTCGACCAGCTAGGTGAACGAATAAAAAGTGCACGCCAAAGTGCCGTATTGATCTTTCTTTACCCACATCAATCAGAATGGCATACCGTATTTATTCAGCGTACTGCATATAAAGGAGTACATAGTGGACAAATAGCATTTCCCGGAGGCAAGTTCGAGCTAGAGGATAAGAGTTTAGAGCATACAGCTTTAAGGGAAGCAGAGGAAGAAGTTGCTATACCGGCAAATAGAGTCAATACCATAGGTAGGATATCTTCCTTATATGTACCACCCTCGAATTTCTTGATCAATCCTTATATAGGATATGATTTGGAGCGACCAGAATTCAAGCCTGAGCCAACAGAGGTTGCCGATATTATTGAGATACCTCTAGAGCCATTGATAGGGGATCATCGCTTACGCGATCAAAAAGTGCGCTTGAGCGATGGGAATGTGCTTAATGTAAAGGGCTTTCCAGTGGGGGATCGATTGATTTGGGGAGCAACGGCAATGATCTTAAAGGAGTTTGCCGATATCGTGGAAGAGCTCAAATCACCCATCTCGTTAAGATAAAATAGGATGCATAGATTGCCACCAGAGCAATAACGATCTTTAAAGAACCTTTAAAGTACCAAGGGGATTTCGCGATATCCTTTCTATAAGCCCAAATCAGATAGGCAATAAAAATGCTAAAGAAGATAATGATGAAGGTGATTCTGCCTGGAGTAAACATCGCTTTGTTTTAGTGTTTGAAATAGACAAACAAACGACCGAAGTTTTTGCTGTCCTTTTGTATTCTGTGATATTGTTGTTTGATCTCTTTCTGTTCTAGAAAACGCAGCACCCTTTTCTTTAGTTGTCCGCTTCCTTTCCCCGGAATGATCTCGATCTGCTTGATCTTCTTACGCACAGCCTCATCTATTATATCTTGAAGGGCTTCATCTATGCGTTCACTATTATTATATATGGTGTGAAGATCCAGCTTGAGCTTTCCCATATAGCAAAGAAACGAAAAGGTCTTTTAGATATGAGATGTGAAATATGAAATGTGAAAGAAGAGTTTAGAGCTTAGATTTTAGAGTTTAGACAGATTTCGTTTATTCATCTAAAATCCGGACTCCGGACTCCGGACTCTGGATTCTCAAATCCTTTATAACTAAATTGCACTTCCTTAATAAAGGAGCTAAATAAAGGATTTAAAATATGAACTGCATAGTAAGCGGAGCCAGTAGCGGAATAGGGAAGGAGATCTGTAGGTATCTTGTATCAAAAGGTCATAAGGTGCTAGCTATAGCCAGACGAGAAGAGCTTTTAATCAGTTTGAGGGAGAGCATACAACAAGAGGCTGAAAAATCAGAAATCAGAGATCAGAAATCAGAAATAGGCATTTTCGAGACTGAAAGTCGGCCTTGGTCTTCGGCCCCTGCCCAATTAAGTATTTTAAAAGCAGACTTATCACTAAGTAGTTCAATATATGATCTGAACCCCATTTTAAATGATTGGGGGCAGGTCGACCTCATTATCAACAACGCCGGCGCCCTAATCAACAAGCCCTTTCTAGAGACTACAGCAAACGAATTTATCGACCAATACCAATCCAACGTGATCACCGCGGTGAATCTGGTCCATGCATGCGACCCTTATATAAAGGAAGGGAGTCATATAGTCAACATCAGCAGCATGGGGGGCTTTCAAGGAAGCAGTAAGTATCCCGGCTTGGCAGCTTACAGCACGGCCAAGGGCGCCCTTAGTATATTGAGTGAATGTTTGGCAGAAGAGTATAAGGAAAGAGGAGTAAGCGTAAACGCTTTGGCCTTGGGTGCGGTGCAGACAGATATGTTGGCTGCAGCATTTCCCGGATTTGATGCCGGCTGTTCAGCAGAAGATATGGGCAAGTACATTGCCGAATTTGCATTAGGCTCTGGCCGATTGATAAGTGGGAAGGTAATACCGGTGGCTTTGGGAAACCCTTAAGCAAATCAGAAATCAGAAATCGGAAATCAGAAATCAGAAAGAGAGTCTAGAGTTAAGATCCTGGAAAGGTATTAAGCATAAGAATGTCGGCCTCGGTCCTCGGCCTCGGCCTAACATGATAGGTCTAAAGGAGTGGCAAAGTCCCTAATTGCCTCGAATTCAGAGCCGAAGAAAAATATCAAAATAAATCACCAAATTAACTTGCAGATCATTTAATCTTAACTAACTTTGTCGTCCCGATTTTTTGAAGGGAAGTTCTGTGAAATAGTGGCGATAATTTTTTGAAAATATTTTTTTCAGAAAAGTGTTTCAGAATGAATTTTAATTCTACATTTGCCGTCCCAAAATTTTTGATGGGGAGGTTCATAAAAGTAGCGGCAAAAATTTTCTGAAAATTTTTTAGAAAAAAAGTTGCAGAATAAAAATTGTTGTTACATTTGCAGCCCCGTTTAAAAATATGGGGAAAGTTCATAAAGATTTTTAAGGGTGAAAGCCTTGTAAAATATAAGAATCCGACCGATTGAGGTCGAGAGTTCATTGAAATTTTGAAGTAAGAAGATAAAAGGTAAAATACCTTTGTCAATTCATTAAAAACTTTGAGAGACGACTCTTGAGCAAAACATTAAACTTTTTAATTACAACGAAGAGTTTGATCCTGGCTCAGGATGAACGCTAGCGGCAGGCCTAACACATGCAAGTCGAACGGTAAGTTAAAAGCTTGCTTTTAACACGAGTGGCGCACGGGTGCGTAACGCGTATGCAATCTACCCTATTCTGGAGAATAGCCCTTAGAAATGAGGATTAATACTCCATAGTATTACAATTTCGCATGTTATTGTAATTAAAGCTTCGGCGGAATAGGATGAGCATGCGTCCCATTAGATAGTTGGTGAGGTAACGGCTCACCAAGTCTGCGATGGGTAGGGGGCCTGAGAGGGTTATCCCCCACACTGGTACTGAGACACGGACCAGACTCCTACGGGAGGCAGCAGTGAGGAATATTGGTCAATGGACGAAAGTCTGAACCAGCCATGCCGCGTGCAGGATGACTGCCCTACGGGTTGTAAACTGCTTTTATATAGGAAGAAACCCCTCTACGTGTAGAGGGCTGACGGTACTATAAGAATAAGGACCGGCTAACTCCGTGCCAGCAGCCGCGGTAATACGGAGGGTCCAAGCGTTATCCGGATTCATTGGGTTTAAAGGGTACGTAGGCGGAATTTTAAGTCAGTAGTGAAAGCCCATCGCTTAACGATGGAACTGCTATTGATACTGGAATTCTTGAATATAGTTGAAGTTGGCGGAATACGGCATGTAGCGGTGAAATGCATAGATATGCCGTGGAACACCGATCGCGAAGGCAGCTAACTAAGCTATTATTGACGCTGAGGTACGAAAGCGTGGGGAGCGAACAGGATTAGATACCCTGGTAGTCCACGCCGTAAACTATGATTACTCGGTGCTGGCGATATACTGTCAGTGCCTAAGCGAAAGTGATAAGTAATCCACCTGGGGAGTACGATCGCAAGGTTGAAACTCAAAGGAATTGACGGGGGCCCGCACAAGCGGTGGAGCATGTGGTTTAATTCGATGATACGCGAGGAACCTTACCTGGGCTTAAATGCATAATGATGGACTGAGAAATCAGTCGTTCTTCGGACAGAATGCAAGGTGCTGCATGGCTGTCGTCAGCTCGTGCTGTGAGGTGTCGGGTTAAGTCCCATAACGAGCGCAACCCCTATTTCTAGTTGCCAGCACATAATGGTGGGGACTCTAGAGAAACTGCCCGCGCAAGCGGTGAGGAAGGTGGGGACGACGTCAAGTCATCACGGCCCTTACGTCCAGGGCTACACACGTGCTACAATGGTAGAGACAGAGGGCAGCCACTTGGTGACAAGGAGCTAATCCTTAAACTCTATCTCAGTTCGGATTGAAGTCTGCAACTCGACTTCATGAAGCTGGAATCGCTAGTAATCGCATATCAGCCATGATGCGGTGAATACGTTCCCGGGCCTTGTACACACCGCCCGTCAAGCCATGGAAGCCGAGGGTACCTGAAGTCGGTAACCGCAAGGAGCCGCCTAGGGTAAAATCGGTAACTGGGGCTAAGTCGTAACAAGGTAGCCGTACCGGAAGGTGCGGCTGGAATACCTCCTTTTTAGAGACTTTTGAGAAATCTCTCAATTTTTAGAATAACAGGGTATTTTCCTTTTTTCTTACTTCAAATAATATTGTTCCCAAGCTATTACAGTCCCAAGTGGAACCATTGCGCTAAATTTCAGAAGCGCTTTTGCATTCTGATTAGGGGAATTTAAAACAGTCCCGTAGCTCAGCTGGTTAGAGCGCTACACTGATAATGTAGAGGTCAGCAGTTCAAATCTGCTCGGGACTACTAATAAGCTTTGGGGAATTAGCTCAGCTGGCTAGAGCGCCTGCCTTGCACGCAGGAGGTCATCGGTTCGACTCCGATATTCTCCACTATTGCCCTTCGTATTCCGATTTATTCGGAAATGGATCGGCTTCCAATTGCAGATTTAATCTGCGGGAACAAGTTCTTTGACATCATGGAAAGAAAATACAATATAATTGTAAGAGTTAGAACCGATATCGATTTTTATGCAAGATCGATATCTTTTATGAATCATTTAGATTAATAAAGGTTAGTAAGAAAGTTACTAAGGGTGTATGGCGGATGCCTTGGCTCTGAGAGGCGATGAAGGACGTGACAAGCTGCGTTAAGCTACGATTAGGTGCCAATAACCTGTGAGTCGTAGATTTCCGAATGGGGCAACCCAGCATACTGAAGGTATGTTACCCGAAAGGGGGCAAACCCGGCGAACTGAAACATCTAAGTAGCCGGAGGAAGAGAAAATAATAATGATTCTCCTAGTAGTGGCGAGCGAACGGGGAACAGCCCAAACCGATATTGTTTCGGCAATGTCGGGGTTGTAGGACTGCAATGTGGACTTAGTATTTATAGTAGAACCATCTGGAAAGTTGGACCATAGAGGGTGATAGTCCCGTAGACGAAATGAATACTATACCTAGCAGTATCCTGAGTAGCACGAAACAGGTGAAATTTTGTGTGAATCTGCCGGAACCATCCGGTAAGGCTAAATACTCCTCAGAGACCGATAGTGAACTAGTACCGTGAGGGAAAGGTGAAAAGTACTCCGAACAGGAGAGTGAAATAGTACCTGAAACCATACACTTACAAGCTGTAGGAGCCCTTCGGGGTGACTGCGTGCCTTTTGCATAATGAGCCTACGAGTTACTCCTCACTAGCAAGGTTAAGGTTTTAAGAACCGCAGCCGAAGCGAAAGCAAGTCTGAATAGGGCGTTTAGTTAGTGGGGGTAGACGCGAAACCATGTGATCTACCCATGGCCAGGTTGAAGCTCTGGTAACACAGAGTGGAGGACCGAACCAGTTGACGTTGAAAAGTCTTTGGATGAGCTGTGGGTAGGGGTGAAAGGCCAATCAAACTTGGAAATAGCTCGTACTCCCCGAAATGTATTTAGGTACAGCCTTGAGTTATAGTGATATAGAGGTAGAGCTACTGATAGGGCTAGGGGGCTTCACCGCCTACCAACCCCTGACAAACTCCGAATGCTATATCATGTTCCTCAGGAGTGAGGGCGCGGGTGCTAAGGTCCGTGTCCGAGAGGGAAACAACCCAGATCATCAGCTAAGGTCCCTAAATGTATGTTAAGTTGTTCAAACGTGGTCCGATTGCTTAGACAGCTAGGATGTTGGCTTGGAAGCAGCCATTCATTTAACGAGTGCGTAACAGCTCACTAGTCGAGCGATTGGGCGTGGATAATAATCGGGCATAAAACATACTACCGAAGCTATGAGATCGAAAGATCGGTAGGGGAGCATTCTAATTGTGTTGAAGGTGTACTGCGAGGTATGCTGGAACGCTTAGAAAAGAAAATGTAGGCATAAGTAACGATAAAGCGGGCGAGAAACCCGCTCACCGATAGACTAAGGTTTCCTGATCAACGCTAATCGGATCAGGGTTAGTCGGGTCCTAAGGCAAACCCGAAAGGGGTAGTCGATGGATAACAGGTTAATATTCCTGTACTAGCATTTATTGCGATGGGGTGACGGAGTAGTGAAAGGACTGCGTACTGACGGAATAGTACGTTAAAGGGTGTAGGTATAAGAACTGTAGGTAAATCCGCAGATCTTGCTGAACCTGATAGTACCGCGAGCCTTCGGGCAAGCGGATAATGTCCCTAATCAGACTTCCAAGAAAAACCTCTAAGCTTCAGATAAATGCTACCCGTACCGCAAACCGACACAGGTAGTCAAGGAGAGAATCCTAAGGTGCTCGAGTGATTCGTGGTTAAGGAACTAGGCAAAATAGCCCTGTAACTTCGGGAGAAAGGGCGCCATCAGCAATGATGGCCGCAGTGAAAAGATCCAAGCGACTGTTTATCAAAAACACATGGCTTTGCTAAATCGAAAGATGATGTATAAGGCCTGACACCTGCCCGGTGCTGGAAGGTTAAAAGGAGATGTTATCTTCGGAGAAGCATTGAATTGAAGCCCCAGTAAACGGCGGCCGTAACTATAACGGTCCTAAGGTAGCGAAATTCCTTGTCGGGTAAGTTCCGACCTGCACGAA
>PALM01000028.1 GCA_002706365.1 Flavobacteriales bacterium
AGACCACCGCAGAACAAATGCGGTCTTTTTACCGCAAGTTGAACTATCCTACACAGCCTTTACAACAAATAACCCTTTGATGGCCTTTGGTTCAAAATTGAATCAGGAAGCAGTTACTGCACAGGACTTCAACCCAGCATTGCTGAATGATCCTGATCAGATCGAAAACTTCGCCACTGAAATAGCTGTGAATCAACCTATACTCAACTTCGATGGTATCTACCAAAGAAGTGCAGCCAATGCCAAAATGGAGGCCGTTAACAAAAAGAGAGAACGGATCCGCGACGGCATGAGACTAGAATTGAAGAAGAATTACAACAGTCTTCAATTGAGCTATGAATCACTTGTAGTGATCAAGAAGGCCGAGGCTCTAGCAGAGGAAGGGCTAAACATGATCAAAGATTACTTTGAAGAAGGATTGGTTAAGAAAGCCGACCTACTACAGGCTGAATTGCAATTGCAGTATTTGCAAACCAAGGAAGCTAGTGTGAAGAAGCAGATCGTAGAGCTGTCGATGTTGCTTTCTTATTTAATTGATGAAGAAAGAATTGATCTCATCTACAAGCCTAAAGAAGCTCTAGACACAAACTATAACCCAATTACAGAGAAGGTTCTATTGAATGAAGATAGAGCAGATATCAGCGCTATGTATGATGCCGCTGAGGCATACAAGAAAATGTCGACAGCTTCTAAAATGAGCTTTCTTCCACGCTTGAATGCATTTGGTAGATATCAGATGTATGATGATGAATTCCTTCAAGCAGATGCCAATGGTTTCCTCATTGGAGCAAGATTGAGCTGGTCGTTATTCAGCGGTTATGATCGAATTGCTCAGTCTGAGAAGGCTAAGATCAAATACCTGAAGGCCAGTCATGAAGCTGATCAATATCTCTCAAAGAGCAGACTAGAACTTGCAAAAACGACAGAGCATCTGAGGCTATTGGAGTTCAAGATCAAACAACAAAAGATAATCATAGAACAAGCTCGCGAAGCTTATAAGATTCGCAAAGACCGCTTCAGTGAAGGTCTTGAAAAAACAACTGATCTATTGGAATCTGAGTTAACACTCTTCCAATCGGAATTCGAAGCAAAGCAATTGCTATTCGAATACAACTTAACTAAAGCATATTTAAACTTCTTAAGTATTTAAAAATGAGAACCCTATATATTATACCAATCCTATTTATCGCAGGCTCAATTCTTAGTTCTTGCGGTCAAACAGATGATCAATCAAATGATCAGCTTACAGAAAAGGCCATCAAGGTTGAAGTGATCAAAGTTGAGAATCAAGAGCAGAACAATTATGTGAAAGCGAGCGGACAGCTGCAAGCTGTGAATTCAGCTAATCTTAGTACCCGTTTCATGGGACATATCAGCAGTCTGAATGTAAAGACTGGTGATCAAGTAAGAGAAGGTCAGCTATTGATGAGCCTAAACAGTAAAGATCTACAAGCTAAAAGTGCTCAGGCTTCAGCCGCAGTGGATCAAGCAAAAGCTGCTTATGAAAATGCAAGCAAGGATTATGAGCGATTCAAGAACCTTCATATGAAAGGCAGTGCTTCTGATAAAGAGCTGGAAAATATGAAGAGTCGCTTCGAGATGAGCAAAGCTGGATTAAAGGCTGCCAAAAACATGAAGGCAGAAGTAGAATCACAGTTCGACTATTTGAACATCAAGGCCCCATTCAAAGGAACCATTGTCAATGTATTTGTAAAAGAAGGAGATCTGGCCAAGCCTGGATATCCATTGGCGAGTATAGAGGCACTTGATCAGATGGAAGCTCAATTGATGATCTCTGAAAGTGACATCAGCAAAATCGAAGAAGGACAAAAAGCGGAGGTGCATATCAAGTCGATCGATAGATCTGTCTCAGCTAAAGTCAGCGAAGTGAGTCGCTCTGCGAAGAACACTGGCGGACAATACCTAGTGAAGCTAAGATTGGCAAAAATTGATTCATTTATTCTACCTGGAATGTTCATCAATGCTTCAATTCAGAGTATCTCAGCTGAAGGTGCACAACACATCTTCATTCCTCAAGAAAGTCTAGTTGAAAACGGTCAGTTGAAAGGAGTTTACACCCTTTCAGAAGATGGCAAAGCCATTTTAAGATGGTTGAGAACGGGAAAGACTAGCGAGAATAAGGTAGAAGTCCTATCTGGCCTCAAAGAAGGCGAGCAAGTCATTATAAGCTCTGAATCTAGACTACACAATGGAGCAACAGTAAGTCTGTAAGCTCAATACTGAACGATTAAAGAAAAATTATGCAAGAAGGAATATCAGGAAAGGTTGCCAACTTCTTCATCAACTCTAAGCTAACTATCTTATTGATGGTAGCCTTGATGGTGATCGGAGTTTACAGTTCAACACTTATCCCTAGAGAAGAAGAACCACAGATCAATGTGCCAATGGCGGATCTGATGATAGGATATCCGGGAGCTAGCCCGGAAGAAGTAGAAGCAAGATTAGTTGCTCCACTTGAAAAAGCTATCGCTAATATCAAGGGCGTAAAGCATATTCACAGTATGTCGAGAAGCGGAGCTGCAATGATCATTGTGCAGTTTGAAGTGGGTGAAGACATTGAAAGATCATATGTAAAGCTATATGATGAGTTGATCAAGCATCAGCACATTATGCCTAAAAGGGCTATGCAGCCGATGATCAAAACCAGGTCCATTAATGATGTGCCAATGCTCGGACTCACTTTGTGGAGTGATAGCTACGACGATTTTCAGCTGCGACAGATCACAGAAGAGCTGAGCAATGAAGTTGAAAAAATAGAGGAAGTCTCAATTACCAATGTAATTGGAGGCAGGAGTCGTGAATTGAGGATCACTTTCGACAAAGATAAATTGGCCGAGAACAAGGTAGATCCTTTGCAGGTGATGCAAATGCTCAAAGCCAATAACGAAAGGTCGCAGTCTGGAAGTATTGTAAATAGCGATCAGGATTTCCTAATTACCACTGGAGAGTTCTTGAGAAGTAAGGAAGATGTTGAGAACCTTGTAGTAGGTGTAAATCAACAGATGCCAGTATATCTGCATCAGATTGCAAAAGTTACCGACGGGCCAGAGATCCCGGCGAACTATGTGAGCTTTGGCTATGGTGTGAATCACCCAAATAGCGGTCAGTTTCCAGGAGACTATCATGCAGTAACACTTTCTGTTTCTAAAGTTGCTGGAGCTGATGCGATGAGTATTGCAGATCAGATCATCGAGAAGGTTGAGGAGCTAAAATTGAACCTAATTCCAAATGAGGTTCATGTAGAAGTGAGCAGAAATTACGGCGATACCGCATCGCATAAAGTAAGCGAGCTCTTATTGCACCTTGCAGTGGCCATTATTGCCGTAACGGTTTTGGTAATGCTAGCTATGGGCTGGAGAGGTGGATTGGTAGTATTCTTCTCAGTACCTCTAACTTTTGCCCTTACCCTATTCAGCTACTATATGCTGGACTACACCTTGAACAGGATCACTCTGTTTGCACTAGTTTTTGTGGTAGGTATTGTAGTAGATGATAGTATCATCATTGCTGAGAACATGCACCGTCACTTCAAAATGAAGCGATTACCATTCAAGCAAGCTGCGATCTACGCCATTAATGAAGTAGGTAACCCAACCATTCTGGCCACTTTCACAGTGATTGCTGCCATACTTCCTATGGCATTTGTTAGTGGAATGATGGGTCCATATATGAGTCCGATGCCAATTGGTGCTTCCATTGCCATGATGCTTTCACTCTTTGTGGCATTAACAGTGACACCATACTTGGGATATCATTTATTGAGAGAAAAGGACAAAGCTGAAGAGAAGGCCGCTGAAGGACATGAAAGTTCTTTTATCTATCGCTGGTATAAGAAGATAGAGCAGCCTTTGCTCGACAATAAGAAAAAGAGAAACTTCATGTTGATCGGCACAGTGGTTCTATTGTTTGGCAGTATGGCCATGTTCTATACCAAATCTGTGGCTGTGAAGATGTTGCCATTCGATAATAAGAATGAGTTCCAAGTGGTGATCGATATGCCTGAGGGAACTACACTTGAAAGAACAGCTGCAGTTACAAAAGAAGTGAGTGCGTATTTACGTACAGTTGAAGAAGTAGTTGATTATCAAAACTATATAGGCACTTCTGCGCCAATCACCTTTAACGGATTAGTGAGGCATTACGATTTGCGAACTGGAGCAAATGTGGCTGACATTCAAGTAAACCTTCTTCCAAAAGGAGAAAGAAGTGCGCAAAGTCATGACATCGTAAAGCGTCTGAGAAGCGATATCCACAAAATAGCAAAGCGCTATGGGGCTAATATCAAATTGGTAGAAGTGCCACCAGGGCCACCGGTACTATCGACTTTAGTAGCTGAGATCTACGGTCCGAATTATGAGGAACAGATCAAGCTTGGACAACAAGTCAAAGAATTGCTTGAAGAGACTCAAGATGTGGTTGATGTGGATTGGATGACGGAAGATTCTCAAACCGAATACAATTTCACCATTGATCGAGAGAGAAGCATGCTTAATCAAGTGGCTCCAGCACAGATCGTTGGGAATCTCACCTATTTGCTTGGAGAATGGCCTGTGTCATCACTTTATGATGAGAAAGCGCACGAGCAAGTGGATATAGTGATGGCTCTTCAGGAAGAAGATAAAAGCAGCGTAGATAAGGTCAACAGTCTTAAACTGATCAATCAGAATGGAGATGCGATTCCCCTTTCAAACTTGGTTAAAGTAGAGAAAGGAAGCTCAGAGAAAACCATTTACAGAAAGGATCAAAATAGAGTGGTTTATGTATTGGCCGATATGGCTGGAGATCTTGAGAGTCCGGCTTATGCGATCCTAGGTATGGAGGAGAAATTAAAGCAGATGGATGTACCTGAGGGCTATGAGATCAATGAAATGTACATGGGTAAGATCAGCAGCGACAGGGATTTCACGGTTAAGTGGGATGGGGAATGGCAAATTACCTTGGAGGTGTTCAGAGATCTTGGAGCAGCATTCCTTGTGGTGATCATTATCATTTACATGTTGATCGTTGGCTGGTTCCAGAACTTTAAGACTCCGATAATCATGATGATCGCAATTCCCCTATCACTTATTGGGATCATACTTGGTCATTGGTTATTGGGAGCATTCTTTACTGCAACCTCATTCATTGGAATGATTGCTTTAGCAGGTGTAATGGTAAGGAATTCGGTACTGCTTATCGATTTCATTGAAATAAGATTGAATGAAGGAGCAGATATCAAGCAAGCGATCATTGATGCAGGAGCGGTGAGAACAACACCTATCCTACTCACTACAGGAGCGGTAGTAATTGGAGCATCCATCATACTCTTTGATCCAATTTTTCAGGGACTGGCGATATCATTGGTAGCTGGAGCAATAGTGTCTACGCTGCTTACATTGATCGTGGTGCCGCTGATTTATTATATGATCGAAAGAAAAAAATGGTCTAAAAACACAACAAAATAAGCCTTATGAAAATGTTGATCATCACGGCTATAGAAGCCTATGAAACAGATATAGTGAATATTCTCAAGGAGAGTAACATCAATGCTTTCTCATCGACCAATGTGTTGGGACATGTAAACAACCATGACCCGCATTTAGAAGATAATTGGTTCGGAAATGAGCAGCAGGATTATAAATCCATGCTATTCTTCGCATGGGTTGAATCAGAATTTGCCAATAAAGCATTTCAAAGCATTGAGGAATTCAATGCAAAGCTTGAAAGCAGATCGAAAATCCATGTATCCATCCTAAATATTGAACAGAACAATTAAATAATAGAATTATGAGAGATAAAATGATCAGAGGAATAGCGGGAAGCTTTATTCTAATTAGCGTATTACTAGCAGTTTATGTAAACATAAATTGGTTATGGTTTACTGGATTCGTGGGTGCAAACCTCTTACAATTTTCCTTCACCAATTGGTGTTTAATGAATACAATCCTTAAAAAGTTAGGTGTAAAAAACAATTAGCATGAACTGATACCTCTTTAGGTTTTGTCATAGCTAGAATATTGGCGAAATTCGCGCACCTGATCACAAAGGATCATTTGCAAACTATGAAGAAAACACATTTGGTATCTGGCGGCTGCGGATTTGTGGGCCGTAACATGGTAAACCGCCTGAAGAACAATACAAACGATCGCATCATCTTTATCGACGACCTTTCAGTGGGAATTCATCCCAAAGATTGGTTGGGATTACCTGAGAGTAGAAAAGTAGGAAAGGCTACTTTTTATGGAGAAGATGAGAGATTGGTCTATATTCAAGACGATTTCAGAAATACCCTTCACCATTTGAACCGTCAGGAAGATTACTTCCAAAAGGAGTATCAGCTCGACTTCGACAAATTTGCAGATGTGTTTCATTTTGCCGCTATTGTTGGTGGTAGAGCTAAGATTGATGGCGACCCTATGATGGTGGCTTTGGATCTTTCGATCGATGCTGAGTTCTTTTTCTGGGTATGCAGACATAAGCCAGGAAGAGTGCTTTACCCTAGCTCATCAGCGGCATATCCTGTTGACTTACAAACAGATACGCATGCAATTGCTTTAAAGGAAAGCGATATTGATTTCTCGAAGATGGGTCAGCCCGATATGACTTACGGCTGGTCGAAGCTTACAGGAGAATACTTGGCTCATATTGCAGCAAAGTACTACGGTGTTTCGGTTACATGTATTCGTCCGTTCTCTGGATACGGAGAAGATCAAGACCTTACCTACCCTGTTCCAGCTATTGCAGCTAGAGCAGCGAATAAGGAAAATCCATTCGAGGTGTGGGGAAGCGGTAAGCAGGGTAGAGATTTCGTTCACATTGATGATGTACTTGATTGTACATTGCTTGCTATGGATAAGATCTCAGATGGCACTGCTATTAATATTGGTCAAGGTCAGCTAACTTCTTTCCTTGATCTGATCGACATCTTCACTGATTTTGCTGGATACAAGCCAGAGATCAAGCCACTGCTCGATAAGCCAGTTGGAGTACACTCGCGCTATTGCAATATGGACTGGGTGAAAGAAAACCTAGGCTGGGAACCGAAGATCTCTATCCGTGAAGGTATGAGGAGAGTGTACGAGAGAGCGTTGGAGAATAAGAAATAAGTTTGAAGTGCGCTAAAGTGCACTAAAGTGCCTAAAATGAGAAGAGTTGTCTGTTTCGGTCCTGGACCAAAGTTTAAGGGAGGAATTTCAAATTACAATACCTCTTTAGCCAAATCTTTGGATAAGCAGCCGGATACAGAGGTGCATATTGTTTCTTGGACTCAACAGTATCCAGCTATCATTCCCAGAGAGTTTGTGGATAAGAGCTCGGGAACCGACTTATTGGAAGGTTCTGATATCAAGCTGAAGTATATCACCAACTACAATAATCCTTACAGCTGGAAGCAGACAGTGAATTACATCCGATCGCTTAAGCCAGAAAAAGTGATCTTTCAATGGTCTATTGCTGTTCAAGGACTTCCATTGGGTTGGATTGCGAAAAAGCTCAGTAAGGACAAGGATATTGAAGTGATCTTCGATCTTCACTTCGTTGTTCAGAAGGAAAACAGCAAGCTAGATCAACTCTTTACCAAATACGGAATATCAGCGGCCGACACCTATATCGTTCACGCCATGAAAACGGCGAATGAGCTGAAAGAGCTATTTCCAGAAAGAAAGTTCAACATCACTGAGAGTGGTGAGCGAGAGCCTAAGCAAAAAGGAGATGTGATCAAGCTTTATCACCCCATTTACGACCTCTTCAAACCAGACCCTAGCTTTGACGCAGAAGCCTTCAAAAAGGAGCATAATCTTAAAGAGCATGTATTCCTTTTCTTTGGTTTTATTAGAAAGTACAAGGGACTTCACAATGTCATCAAAGCATTTGATCTATTGAGAAAAGAAAGGGATGATGTAAGTCTATTGATCTGTGGTGAATCTTTCTGGGCCACTTTAGATAACACTAAAGTCAGCACCAAAATAAAGAATGCTGTATTTGGTCTTGCAAAGAAGCTCTTCCTTAAAAAGGCCGATGACGAAAGAGAATACCGTCCGCTCGAATTGATCAAAGAACTGGGCTTAGAAAAAGATAGCATGGTGGTAAACGAGTTCATTCCCAATGAAGATGTGCCCAAATACTTTCAATTGAGTGATGCTGTCTTGCTTTTCTATGAATATGCTACTCCATCTGGTATAGAATCTTTGAGCTATAACTTCAAGCTACCAATACTAGCCACTAAGGTTGGTCACTTTCCGGAAACAATTGAAGATGGCTTTAATGGCTATCTCGCAGAAGCGGATGATATTCAGTCGATGGCAGAACAAATGAAGCGTTTTCTGGATAGTCCCCTTCCGGGCGAAAATGTGGAAGCAAAGACGAAGGAGTTGAGCTGGGAGAATTACGCTGGGGCTATTTTGAGAGTCTAGAGCCTAGAACCTAGAGCCTAGATATTAATTACGAAGCTCAATTACCAACTACTAATGACCTCTGAGGTACTTAATATCATCTCTGCGCTTTCCATGTCAAATAAAAGTCTAGGTTCTAGGTTCTAGATTCTAGATTCTATCTTATAGTTATTCCTATTCGGCGAATTCCTAGAAACCATTTCCGCCAAGAAACCCGCTAAGAAGAGCTGCGTACCAATGATCATTGCTGCCAAGGCTACATAGAAATGTGGAGTTTCGGTGATCAAGCGAGCTTTTATACCTTCATTTAGATAATAAAGCTTCTCCCCTCCTATATAGAGCACCATAGCAAATCCTATGAAGAATACCAATGTACCGAAGAGTCCAAAGAAGTGCATTGGTTTCTTACCGAACTTGCCTACAAAATTGATCGACAAAAGATCTAGATAGCCATTGATAAAGCGTTCCAGACCAAATTTGGTGTTGCCATACTTTCGTTCGCGGTGTTGAACTACTTTTTCACCTATATTGGTAAACCCAGACCATTTTGCTATTGCTGGAATATAGCGATGCATCTCACCATAAACCTCAATATTCTTTACCACATCTTGTTTATAGGCTTTTAGTCCGCAATTGAAATCGTGAAGCTTTATGCCCGTCATTTTGCGAGTGGCCCAGTTGAAAAGCTTTGTCGGTATGGTCTTGCTAATAGGGTCATAGCGTTTCTTCTTCCAGCCGGATATAAGATCATAGCCATCATCCTTTATCATTTTAACCAGCTCGGGGATCTCATCCGGACTATCTTGCAGATCAGCATCCATAGTAATTACCACTTCCCCTTCTGAAGCTTCAAAACCCACATTCAATGCTGCAGATTTACCATAGTTCCTGCGAAACTTAATAGCACGCACATTGGGATCCACAGATTGCAGTCCTTCGATCACAGACCAGGAATTGTCTGTACTACCATCATCCACAAAGAGCACCTCATAAGAATAAGAATGCTCATCCATCACTTTTTTTATCCAGGCATGCAGCTCTGGAAGGGATTCCTCTTCGTTGAGAAGGGGAATCACCACAGAAATCAACTTCAAATCGCTCAAATTTCTATTTTCCTAAGCAAACTCCTTAGGCTCATTCTTTAGAATTGCTCCAGTTATCAAAGAGATTATGAAGCCGAGGAATGTATTCATGAAAATTCCCATTATTGCTAATGCAAACGGCTGCAAGAACATCTTTGTATACTTCAAGCTCATTTCGATCTGCTCTTCAGGCAAACCTTGTTCATACATCTGATCTTCCGCTTTAGTAACAGAAAACTCTATAAAACTACTATCGATATATCCAAGATAGACGAATGCAAAAATAGCAGATACAATACCGGAAAAGAGCGCAACCAAGGTTCCAAAACCCAATGCATTTCCATAGCTTATATATCCTCCCTTCACATTGTCGCGGTAATTCTTTGTACCCACATAAATACCTCCTGCCAATACTGCAATTGATACCCAACTAAGCCAGTCAGTTGACTCATAAAGTCTAAACAAATAGGTAAGTAGAGAGATTACTACTAGTATTAAACCCAGTATCAGTCCAAAATTTATGGCACTCTTTGACATTGATGGTTGTTTGTTTTCCATTGGTTCTTTGGTTTTTAGCGTGTGAACAAATATATAAAAGCTCCTGCTATGGGGTGACTTTAGCACGAATTATATTTGATTGAAGGTAGCTTTTGTCTAACTTTGCCGTGGGTAAGTCTTGTACGACCAGCTCCTGCTGAATCCCCCAGGACCGGAAGGTAGCAAGGGTAGGCGGTTGTAGCGGTGCGATACAAGTAGCTTACCCATTTTTTTTGGACGAGCTTGAAGTATGGAGAATGGAGTAAGGCTCTATTAGCTATTACACAAGGGCTCGCAATGTTCGCAAAGTTTGTTTCGCATGTTTTGGCAATCGACTATCTATAATAGAATCTCCATTATCCCACATCCAGCTTCCGGCTTCTGGCTTCTGGCTTCTGGCTTCCAGCTTCATCCTTTATCCTTCATCCTTGATCAAACTAGCTTACCCATTTTTTTTTGGACGAGATTGAAGTATGGAGTTATCTCTTTAACCGCAACCCCGACTATCCCTCGATACAATTCTGCTTCGCAGAATCACTCGGGAGCCGTCGGGGCGCAAAGCTTCCGCAATGTTTGTTTCGAATATTTTAGCAATCAGTTATCAAAGATAGAATCTCCCAGATCCCATATCCCAGATCCCTCATCTAGATTCTGGCTTCATCCTTTCATTAATCTTTAATCCTTTCTCCTTACTCCAAGCTCCTAACACCCTTTGTGCAAAACTTTCTCCACTCAAAAGCAGAATCAGTGGGAAGCCTTCGACCAAAATTTTACCTTTGAAGCTCAAAATTTAATCTAGACAAATGAAATTCTTTATCGATACCGCTAACCTCGATCAAATCAAAGAAGCCCAAGACCTTGGAATCTTGGATGGTGTAACTACCAACCCTTCCCTTATGGCCAAAGAAGGCATTAAGGGTGATGCAAATGTGAAGCAACACTATATCGACATCTGTAATGTGGTTGATGGTGATGTGAGTGCAGAGGTGATCTCTACCGATTTTGACGGAATCATTAAAGAAGGTGAAGCACTTGCAGCTCTGCATGATCAAATTGTGGTAAAAGTGCCAATGATCAAAGATGGTGTGAAGGCCATCAAATACTTCTCTCAAAAGGGAATTCGCACTAATTGCACTTTGATCTTCAGTGCCGGACAAGCTTTATTGGCTGCCAAAGCAGGAGCTACTTATATTTCTCCTTTCCTAGGCAGGCTAGATGATATTTCTACCGACGGACTTAATCTAATTGCTGAGATCCGTACCATTTTCGATAATTATTTGTTCGAGACAGAGATCTTAGCCGCATCTATCCGTCACCCAATGCATATTATTGAATGTGCGAGCATTGGTGCAGATGTGATGACAGGACCACTTAGTGCTATTACAGCATTATTGAACCATCCACTTACTGATATTGGTCTGGAGAAATTCCTAGCCGATCATAAGAAGAATCAATAGTAAAAAGCTATGCTGATCAAGCTTTACGAGGAGAATACCAATCCCAAAGACCTAAAGCTGGTCACTGAATGTATTCTAGACGGTGGGGTGATCATTTATCCCACCGATACTGTCTATGCCATGGGTTGTGATATCAACTCGCGCTCAGGTATTGAACGTGTTGCTCGCTTGAAGCAAGTGAAAGTTGAGAAGGCCGACTTCAGTTTCGTATTCTATGATCTGAGTCACATTTCTGAATACACCAGACAGTTCGATACCTCTACTTTTAAGTTATTGAAGCGGAATCTACCCGGACCATTTACTTTTATTCTAGATGCCAATAACTCTATACCAAAGCTCTTTAGAAATAAGAAAAGAACGTTGGGTATTCGAGTTCCCGACAATGCGATTTGTCGCAATATTGTAGATCGCTTAGAACGTCCGATCATTTCCACCTCAATTCACGATGAAGATGAAGTGATCGAATACACTACTGATCCTGAATTGATCCATGAAAAATATGCACATGATGTTGACCTTGTAGTAGATGGCGGATATGGTCACAATGAGGCCTCTACCATTGTTGACCTTACTTCAGGTGAGCCAATTATTGTGCGCCAAGGTATAGGCGAACTGCAAGTCTAATATGCTTATTTTTAGCTCTTTAGGACAATATTACAATTCAATGAAATATATTTTCACTCTTTTAATACTCAGTAGCATTTGGGCATGTAACCTATACCCCAGACGATGATGCAAGAGTAGATGAGTTTGATGCCGTAATCACTTATTACGATCGAACCACAGATTTTGGTCAGTACAAGACTTTCGTGATGATCGATTCTGTGGTACAACTTTCCCCATCTGATAATGGATCATCTGGTGGAGGTTCAAGTGCAGCCCCAAATAGCGAATATATCCTTAATCTTATTAGAGGAAATATGCTAAGCAGAGGGTATACAGAAGTGATCAACCCAAACGATGCTGACTTAGTGATCAATGCAGGGGTGCTTAGCGTAACCAATTTAGTGATCAGTTCTTCCTATCCAGGTTATTATTATGATTGTGGATTAGGCTGGTGCTATCCAGGTGACTGGTGGGGATATCCGGGTTATGGATATTGGTACCCATGGGTTCCAATAACTTTTATTTCGGAATCATTACTGTCCGGGAAAAAAGTGAGAGGAAATAAATTTCCTCCCACCGAATGATGATATTTGGTTTACCACAACTAAATTCATCATGAGCAAAGAT
>PALM01000029.1 GCA_002706365.1 Flavobacteriales bacterium
CACAAATTAATACTGGATACTATTCCTTTGTTTAGTTCACCTTCTTACCTTGGTTCTTAGAATTTAACTCCTTAAAAATATACTTTCAAGGTCTAAAGGACCTTTGTGCAAAGCGAAGCGCCTTTGCGTCCCGACCCAGTCGGGATTGTGGTTAAAACGAATGCTTGTCTCGATACATTTTTGACATTCAGAATATAAATTCCTTCGGAATATGACATTATACAATCAAAACACTCGACAAGCAGTTTTTTAATGAAAACCTGAGATTTTGAGGAGCGAGTCTGCCGTCCTCAATCTACGTCTTCGATCCTAAAAGATCAGCCACTTTAATCACAAAGACCTGCCTTCGGTATGCAGGCACAAAGTTTGTTCACAAAGTCCAATAAGTTTTTAAGGATTATACTGCCGACCTCGGTCCTTGGTTCCTGAGCTCTGTCGAAGGACGGACTCGGCCTAGCAACGCAATTTCAATTTTGATTTACCTTCAGGTAATTTTAAAATCATCCGCATCCATCCCAAGCGGAAATTTCTTCCGAAAGGCATCTAAAGAATCCTTGTCGATCTCAATCGTAACCGACTCTTCTGTATTGTTTGCTGCTTCCCAAAGTGCATCTCCCTTCGCATCGATCACTGCACTGCCACCGATATAATCGATTTGCTTTTCATCTCTTCCAATTCGATTCACCGCAGCCACATAAACCTGATTCTCAATGGCGCGAGCCATTAGCAATTTGCTCCAAGCAGTGGCTCTTGGTGATGGCCAATTGGCAATATAGATCAAGAGGTCATAGGATGCATTCGCATAAGTCTTGCGATCGGTATCGTAGGTATTTCTGCTCCAAACAGGGAAACGCAAGTCGTAGCAGATGAGCGGACAGATCTTCCAGCCTTTCAGCTCAACAATCAACTTTTCATTACCCTGACTGAAGTGCTGATCCTCATCAGCCATGCGAAAGAGATGCCGTTTGTCGTACTGCTCAAATCTGCCATCCGGTCTCATCCAGATCAAACGGTTGAAATAATTTCCAGCATCCTCAATGATCAAACTTCCGCATATCACTGCTCCTCTTTTGGCTGCCATTGTTTTCATCCAGCCAATACTTTCTCCATCCATCTTTTCAGAGATAGTGGAAGAAGCCATACTGAAGCCAGTGGTGAACATTTCAGGAAGAATAATGAGATCAGTCGGCTCTAGCGCATTGATCTTCTTTTCAAATGCCTCGCAATTTGCTTTTGGGTCTTCCCATTGAAGATCAGATTGGAGCAAGCTAATTCTTAAACGACTCATATTTTATGCAAGATCTCGGCAGCTTGCTCTAAGGTACTATTTTGCTTTGCAAAGCAAAAACGAAGCATTTTGGGATCTACATCCTTATTGTAGAATACCGAGATAGGAATACTGGCAATCTTATGCTCTTTGGTGAGCCTAACGGCAAAATCAGTATCGGCTTCATCGCTGATCTTGTCGTATGAAAGCATCTGGAAATACGTGCCCTTGGCAGGAATGAAATCAAATCGACTACCTTCAATAAGCTTGATGAAAAGATCTCTCTTTTCTTGATAGAAGTCGCTCAATTCTAAATAAGCAGCCTCATTATCTAAATAATCAGCGTAAGCTTTTTGAATTGGACGGTTCACCGCAAAGACATTATACTGATGTGTCTTTCTGAACTCTTTCATCAGATCCTTTGGTGCCAAGCAATAACCGATCTTCCAACCTGTGGTATGATAGGTTTTTCCGAAAGAAGAAATAATGAATGATCGCTCAGCCAGATTCTTATTCCTCGCCAAACTCTCATGTCGCTCCCCATCGAAAACCATATGTTCATAAACCTCATCACTGAGTATCATGATATTCGATCCCTGAGTGATATGGTCTAATTCCAATAGGTCTTTATGACTTAGCGTTGCGCCCGTAGGGTTATGAGGAGAGTTGAGGATGATCATCCTGGTCTTCCCATTGATCACCTTTTTTACTTCTTCCCAATTGATCTTGAAATCGGGTGCTTTCAATGGTACAAATACCACTTTAGCTCCAACCAATTCTACAGCTGGCTCATAGCAGTCGTAGGCTGGAGTGAATATAATTACCTCATCATCTTCTTGAAGTGAAGCGAGGATTGCCGTAAAAATAGCTTGAGTTGCTCCGGCAGTGATGGTGATCTCGCTTTCCGGATCGTAAGCAGTGCCGTAGAGTTTTTCTGTCTTCTCGGCGATCTTCTCCCTTAGGTCCATCAATCCTGCCATTGGAGCATATTGATTCTCTCCAGATTTAAGGGCTTTTGAAACAAGGTCTATAAGGCCTTTCGGACTATCAAAATCGGGGAAACCCTGAGATAGATTCAAAGCACCTTCATCTGCAGCCAATTTTGACATCACCGTAAAAATGGTAGTGCCTACTCTCGGAAGCTTTGAGTTAAGCGAAACTGACGAATCGGGCATTACTTGCTAAGACTAGCCGCTAAATATTCGCGGTTCATGCGAGCGATGTTCTCAAGAGAAATTCCTTTCGGACATTCAACTTCACATGCTCCAGTATTCGAACATGGTCCAAAGCCTTCTTTCTGCGCTTGCTTCACCATATTCAATACTCTGTCTTTAGCCTCAACTTGTCCTTGAGGTAGAAGAGCATACTGCGATACTTTAGCCGCTACGAACAAGCTAGCTGAAGCATTCTTACATGCAGCTACACAAGCTCCACAACCAATACAGGTTGCAGCATCAAATGCCATATCAGCATTGTCTTTTTCAATAGGGATAGCATTCGCATCCTGAGTGTTACCTGAAGTGTTCACAGATACGAAACCACCTGCTTGCTGAATTCTATCGAAAGCAGAACGATCAACAACCAAATCCTTGATCACAGGGAAAGCTTTAGCTCTCCATGGCTCCACATAAATAGTGTCTCCGTCTTTGAACGATCTCATGTGCAACTGACAAGTAGTGTTCAGACTTGCCGGGCCATGAGGCTGACCGTTAATATACATATTGCAAGAACCGCAAATTCCTTCTCTACAATCGTGATCGAATTGTACAGGTGAACCACCTTCATTGATCAATTGCTCATTGAGCTGATCCATCATTTCAAGGAAGGAACTGCTGGTTGAGACTCCATCAAGTTTGTATGTCTCAAGTGCACCTTTGGCATCTGCATTCTTCTGACGCCAAACTTTAAGGGTAATATTGATTGCTTTATCTGCTGACATATGCTCTTATTTGTATGAACGAGTCTTTAATTCAATGTTCTCGTAATTCAATTCTTCTTTATGTAGGATAGCTTCTGATGGATTGCCGGTATATTCCCAGGCAGCCACATAAGTGAACTCATCATCTCTTCTTAAAGCTTCTCCTTCTTCAGTTTGGTATTCTTCTCTAAAGTGACCTCCACAAGACTCTTCTCTTTCTAGAGCATCTCTTGCGAATAACTCACCAAGCTCAAGGAAGTCGGCTACTCTACCGGCTTTCTCTAACTCTGCGTTCATTTCATCTCCAGAACCCGGTACTCTAACATCTTTGTAGAACTGATCTCTCAATTCTGCGATCTCCTTGATAGCTTCCTTAAGGCCTTGCTCATTTCTAGACATACCAACCTTGTTCCACATGATCTGTCCGAGCTTCTTGTGGAAATAATCAACTGACTTGGATCCTTTAATGTTTAGGAAACTGTTGATCTCATCTTTCACCTTCTTCTCGGCTTCATCAAATGCCTTTGAATCGGTAGGAATTGGACCCGTACGAATGTCATCTGCAAGGTAATCTCCAATGGTATAAGGAAGCACGAAATATCCATCTGCCAAACCTTGCATCAATGCAGAAGCTCCCAAACGGTTAGCACCGTGATCAGAGAAGTTAGCTTCTCCTGTGGCGTACAAGCCAGGAACGGTAGTCATCAAGTTGTAATCAACCCATATCCCACCCATGGTGTAGTGCACTGCAGGATAAATCCTCATTGGAGTTTCATATGGATCCTCAGCGGTAATGTTCTTATACATATCGAAGAGGTTGCCGTATTTATTGGCAATCACCTTTTTGCCCATTTCTTTGATCTGGGCATCAGTTGGATTTTCAACCCCTTTCACATTGGCCTCTTCTTTACCATATCTGGTAATTGCAGAAGCAAAGTCTAAGAAAACCCCTTCTTTGGTATCGTTATCAACAACCCCATAGCCAGCATCACATCTTTCCTTTGCAGCTCTTGAGGCCACATCTCTAGGCACCAGGTTACCAAATGAAGGATATCTTCTCTCCAAATAGTAATCTCTGTCTTCTTCTTTAATGTCTGTTGGCTTTAGTGTGCCTTTGCGTACTGCTTCAGCATCTTCTTTCTTCTTAGGAACCCAAATTCTTCCGTCGTTTCGAAGCGACTCAGACATCAGCGTAAGCTTAGACTGCTGAGCACCGTGCACAGGAACACATGTTGGGTGGATCTGCGTGAAACATGGGTTAGCGAAGTAAGCTCCTTTCTTGTGAGCCTTCCATGCTGCTGTTACATTGGATCCCATAGCATTGGTAGATAAGAAGAATACATTTCCATATCCCCCTGAAGCCAATACCACTGCATGAGCTGAATGTCTTTCGATCTCGCCTGTCACCAAATTCCTTGCGATGATCCCTCTTGCTTTGCCATCCACGATAACTACATCTAGCATTTCGTGACGGTTATACATCTGGATCTTTCCCTTGGCGATTTGACGGTTCATTGCAGAATATGCACCTAGCAACAATTGCTGTCCGGTCTGACCTTTCGCATAGAATGTTCTCGATACCAATACACCTCCAAAAGATCTATTGTCGAGCAATCCACCATAATCTCTTGCAAATGGAACTCCTTGAGCTACACACTGATCGATGATGTTAGCAGAGACTTCAGCAAGACGATAAACATTCGCCTCTCTAGAGCGGTAGTCGCCACCTTTTACTGTATCGTAGAAAAGGCGATAAGTTGAATCACCATCACCTTGATAGTTCTTCGCTGCATTGATTCCACCTTGAGCAGCGATAGAGTGTGCTCTACGAGGAGAATCCTGATAACAGAATGCCTTTACATTGTAGCCTAGTTCTGCAAGAGTAGCGGAAGCTGATCCTCCGGCCAATCCTGTGCCCACCACAATGACATCTATATTTCTTTTGTTCGCCGGGTTAACAAGGCGAATGTTGTTCTTATGATTGGTCCATTTATCTGCTATTGGACCTTCTGGAATTTTTGAATCTAAACTCATAATACCTTAAATCTTTTCTTGTGGCTTGGCTTATTTAACTAGGAATAAGTAAACCGGAATAACGGCAAACAGAAGCGGCACCACAATAGCGAATGCATATCCAAGCTTGTCGATCATCGGTCCATACTTGCGGTTCTTAAGTCCAAGCGATTGAAAGCCCGACTGGAATCCATGGATCAAATGAAATGCGATAGCGATCATTCCCAAAACATAGAATGCAACTAAAATTGGCTCTTGAAAACTTTCGATAACGATAGCGTAAAGGTCTCTCATGGCCGGACCTAAACTTTCGCCAGCCTTGACAACTTCACCATTTTCGATCATTCCTCCATTTACTGATGAACCATCCAATAGCATAGGCGATTGACCGTCTTCCGACATCATATAAGGAGTCTCACCAAATTTATACTCATACCAGAAGTTCTGCATATGTACCAAGATGTATACAAAGATCACCGTACCTAGAATCCCCATATTCCTTGAACTCCATAGAGAATTTGCTGAAGGTTTGGAGTAAGCGTAACCTTCAGGTCTTGCTTTGCGGTTGTTGATGGTGATAACCAATCCATCTACTGCATGGAAAAGAATACTAAAGTAAGTTACGTATGAGAGGATCTTCACCGCAGGATTAGTCGTCATAAAGACAGCGTACTCGTTGAACTGAAGTCTTCCTTCATAGCCATCCAAAAACAATTGAAGATTACCTGCCAGGTGGCCCACCAAAAACAAACAGAGGAAAAGCCCTGTGGCTCCCATCCAATACTTCTTGACGGTATGCGATTTGATTAATCCTTTCGCTTCGCTCATTAGAACAATGTTTAACGTTAAAAGAGTGACAAATTTAAGCCTTGAAAGGCAGCTTAACAATCAAGAAGAAGGCATGTAACTTATTTAGACTCATTCTTGATAATTAAATGATAAGGTTGGATCATAATAACCACTAAGTATATAAATGGTTTAGTTGAATCAGTGGGTTTTGCCAGTCTTAATAGCCTGCTTACCTTTGATTTCTTCAATTAGAAAATATGAAATACACCCCAATTTCTTCGGAGCTCTTTGTAAAGAATCGCCATAAGCTAGCTAAGCGTTTGAAAGCGAATTCAATTGCCATTTTTAATTCCAATGATATCATGCCCACGAATGCTGATGGAACCATGCCTTTCCGTCAGAACAACGACCTCTTCTACTTATCTGGAGTAGATCAGGAAGAATCTATATTGGTGGTATTTCCAGACTGTCCTACCAGCAAGTTCAAAGAGGTTCTATTCCTTAAGAAGACCAGTGAGGAGATCGCAATTTGGGAAGGAGAAAAGCTCACCAAGGAAAGAGCAACGGAAGTTTCCGGAGTGAAGACCATTATGTGGATAGAGGATTTCGAGAAGACTCTTCAGTCGATCATCTATGAGGCGGAGCATATCTATTTGAACGACAATGAACATATGCGTGCCAATACCATCGTACAAACTGCTGATGATCGTTTTAGAGATTGGTGTAAGAAGGAGTTCCCACTTCATGAATATGAAAGAGTGGCACCACTCATGCACGAACTAAGAGCTGTAAAAGAGCCGGAAGAAATTGAGTTGATGCAGCAAGCCTGTAACATCACCGCCAAGGGAGTGGATCGAATCTTGAAATTCATCAAACCCGGTGTGATGGAATATGAGATCGAAGCTGAACTGATGCATGAATTCTTGAGAAATAGATCAAGAGGTTTTGCCTACACGCCTATTATAGCATCTGGATTCAATGCCTGCGTATTACATTATATTGAGAACAATCAGGAAGTGAAGGATGGAGATATGATCCTAATGGATTTTGGAGCGGAATATGCCAATTATGCTTCAGACCTCACTAGAAGTATTCCTGCAAATGGGAAATTTACCCCTCGTCAGAAAGAAGTCTATTCAGCTGTTCTTACAGTGATGAATCAAGCAACTGCTATTCTTCGTCCGGGAATTACCCTTCCCGATTATCATAAGCAAGTTGGAGAAATGATGACCGAGCAATTACTCAAACTAGGTCTTATCACTGCCGATGATGTGAAGAATCAAGATCCAGATTGGCCTGCTTATAAAAAGTACTTCATGCATGGTACCTCGCATTACATTGGTTTGGATGTGCATGATGTGGGAAGCTGGACAAAACCAATTCCCGCGGGAAGCGTCTTCACAGTTGAGCCTGGAATCTACATCAGAGAGGAGAATCTAGGCATCCGTTTGGAAAACGATATTCTGATCGGTGAAAAGGAAAATATTGACCTTATGGCCAATATTCCACTAGAGATCGAAGAGATAGAAGCGGCAATGAATGCCTAATGAAGAATAACTTCGTTTTTAGAGGAGTTCCCATTTCATATAGAGATGAAGGAAGTGGAAGAGCTTTAATCCTCTTGCACGGTTTTTTGGCTTCTCACCGATTGTGGGATGATCAATTCGAAGATCTGACGAAACGGTATCGTGTCATTGCTCCGGATCTACCCGGACATGGAGATTCTGGAAGTCTGGGTTACTTACATTCCATGGAACTTATGGCTGAGATGGTTCATGCCTTGATCAAACATCTAGGCTTGAGAAAAGTGGTTCTGCTCGGTCATTCTCTCGGAGGTTATGTGAGTCTGGCTTTCGCCGAAAAATATACTGACAAGCTCAAAGGGCTCATCTTGCTTAATAGCACTGCAGCTGCTGATACTGCGCAGAGGAAAGTGTCTAGAGACCAATTGATAAAGATGCTTCCAAAAAAGTTCAAGATGGTGATCAGTAGCTTGGTAGAGAGTTTCTTTGTGATCTATGGTCATCGAAGAATTACTTCATTAAGGAAGTATAAGAGATGGGCTTTGCAATGCGATCCCAAAGGAATAGCTGCCAATGTAAGAGGCATGAAGGATCGTAAGGAACGTGAGATCATTCTAAAATTTGCACCATACCCTTATTTGATCATCGGAGGAGATGAAGATCCGATTATCAGTATTGAACAATCTGAAGCAGAAGCTAGATTGAATCCACTAGGAGAATTGATTATGCTAGAAGATTCCGGACATATGACTCCATTGGAAAAACCTTGGTTCTTGAATAAGCTGATCCTGAACTTCCTAAGAGAGAGGGTGTATTAATTGAGATTGATGATCTCTCTCAAAATATCTCCTTCATCGATGATGTAGAGTTGGTATTTCCCTGAATTTAGGGAACTAAGATCGATCTCGTGATTTCCACCACTGTGAAATCTGCCACTAATACAAATTCTTCCGTCTAGATCGCAGATATCATAGATTGTGTCGCTGTGTTTTACAGGATAATCTATAAGTAGCTTTGAACCACCCTCTAGTTGTATGTTTAAGGTAGTGTTGATGGTGTTTAAATTGGTCTTATAATATTAGGACAAAAAGCGGCTACTTTCTAGTAATAGATTGAAAAATAGACTAATCGACTCATCCCGACCACCAATTTTGAAATATCACCTACAAAAAGGGGAATTTCATCGCTCATAAACTTTTCAAAAGACTGCTGGTTGTCTGATTGAGTCTCTGTACTTTTGAAAAAATCCATTCCGAATGCCGGATTACTGCAATAGCCTTACTAACTACAGCCGCCGAAAAAGCCGCAAAGTAAAGATCGGTTCCATCGCCCTAGGAGGTGATGAACCCATTCGAATTCAGTCGATGACTACAACAGATACCATGGATACAAATGGTACGGTTGAACAATCGATTCGAATGATCGAAGCAGGTTCTGAATTGGTGAGAATCACCGCTCCAAGTAAAAAAGATGCGGAGAATCTTGCTCCTATTAAAGAGGAGATAAGAAAGGCAGGCTATGAAACTCCATTGGTTGCCGACATCCATTTCACGCCTAATGCAGCTGAGATTGCGGCTGGAATAGTGGAGAAAGTAAGGGTGAATCCAGGTAATTATGCCGATAAGAAGAAGTTTGAGGTATTGGAGTATACCGATGAAACCTATCAAGCTGAGCTGGAAAGAATAGAAGAGCGATTCACTCCATTAGTGAAGTTATGCAAGGAGAATGGCACTGCAATGAGGATTGGAACCAATCACGGTTCTCTTTCAGATCGAATCTTGAGTCGCTATGGGGATACCCCTTTGGGCATGGTTGAATCGGCCCTTGAATTCTTGAGAATCTGCAGAAAGCATGATTATCACGAGATCGTCCTTTCAATGAAGGCCAGTAATACGATTGTAATGGTTGAGGCCTATAGATTGTTGGTGGCCAAAATGGAAGAAGAGGGAATGGATTACCCCTTGCATTTGGGAGTGACCGAAGCGGGGGATGGAGAAGATGGAAGGATTAAGTCGGCCGTTGGAATTGGCACTTTGCTCGAAGATGGATTGGGAGATACGATTCGCGTTTCTCTTACCGAAGAACCAGAGGCAGAGTTACCTGTAGCCAGAAAGCTTGTCGATAGATACAAGAACAGAAAAGGGCATCCACAAATCCCAGAGATTGAGAATTATCCCATCGATCCTTTCGAATTTCAGAAAAGACATGCCAATGAGATCCTGAATATCGGGGGAGAACATGTGCCGGTGGTGATAGGAGATCTATCAAGATTAGAGAAGATTTCTCAGGCTAACTTTTTCCCATTGGGTTATAACTATTCAGTTCCTTTAGACAAATGGAATATTAAAGATCAGGCGGTAGATTATATCTATCTGGGTGATCGATCGATCGACTTTGAGATATCAGGTACGCTTTCCTTGATCCAGAATTACAACATTTGGAAAGATACTGAGCGAAAGGACCAACGATATCCATTCTTGAAATGGGATGAAAGAGGAAATTGGAATGATATTGACAGTGCATTGATCTTCCAAGAGTTCGATCTTCAAGAAGCCGGACTAGATGCCCTCAAAGAACTTAAGCCGCTTGAAGATAAATTGGTTTTGGTAGCAAAAAGCAGCAATCCTCATGCAGTTGCTGAAATTAGGAGAATAGTTGTTGAGTTGATCAATCTAGGGATCAATTGTCCGGTTTTGGTAAAAAGAAGCTATTCAAACTTGGATGAAGAACAGTTCCAGTTGGATTCAGCGGTTGATTTTGGTGCACTTTTGGTGGATGGTTTGATCGATGGAGTATGGATAGATGCTCAGAATTGCGGAGGTCAGCAAATGGTGACATCGACAGCTTTCGGAATTCTCCAAGCCAGTAGAAGTAGGATTTCCAAAACTGAATATATTTCTTGTCCTTCATGTGGTAGAACTCTCTTCGACCTTCAAGAAACCACTGCTAAGATTAGAAAGGTAACCTCTCATTTGAAAGGAGTGAAGATTGGGATCATGGGTTGTATAGTGAACGGTCCGGGAGAAATGGCAGATGCACATTATGGTTATGTAGGCACAGGTCCTGGTAAGATTACCTTATACAAAGAAAAGGAAGTCGTTCGTCGCAACGTTCCCGAAGCAGAAGCAGTAGATGCTTTGATCCAACTGATCGATGAGCATGGGGATTGGATTGATCCAGTTACGGAGTAAATCAGAAATCAGAGATCAGAAATCTGAAATTTTTATCTTCGTTTATATAAGGAAACAAAGATGGCAGTGAGTTGATTTGCTTCATCCATTAAGTCCTTTATCTCTTTTGAATAGGGAGAGTTATATTCCAATAAAGCTTCCAGCCATAGGACACATTCATCTGACTCTTCAATCACTATTCCTAGCTTAGCGAAATACTCTTTTCTACTTCTAGCCCTAAACATCGCCCTTGAATTTGCGCTTACAGAGCCACTGCTTCTAACCAACTGTCTTATTATTTCTACAGAAATAACATCTTTATTTCTTCTCTTAAGTATCTTCAATACTGAAAAGAAGAACTTTTTTGCTCTTGCTTTAAGATCACTATCACTCATATCAAACTATAAGTTAGTGCAATTTTCTTAATTCAGGAAATTTCTCAGAGAAACGTAGATCTCTTTAGAATACCAATTACATTTCTGATTTCAGATCTCTGATTTCTGATTTCAAATCTCTGATTTCAAACGATCTGCCTCTTCCATCTTCTCATAAAACTCTTCCCCATAAGCCCCAATAATCGCACCTTTTAGAAATCGGAATACTTTGACTTTTAGCTTGCTTCCGCATTCACATGCAGGAGCGCAAATTTGCCATTTGTGATAATTCAAAGCTTCGTGGAATTTTCCTTTATGCACACGGATGGGGTAAAGGTGACAGGAAATGGGTTTGTGGAAGTCGGTCTTTCCTTCTAGAAAAGCTTGCTCTATGCCACATTTGGCTATTCCCTTCTCATCGAAAATGGTGAATGCACATTCTTTTCCATCGTTCAAGGGAGTGACGAACTCTCCATCTACATCTACTACAAATGCCCCTTCTTTTTCTATCGAGGCCTTGCCTTTCTCACTCAAGTATGGCAAGATCTGAGGAAGGTCAGCTTCCAATTGATCGATCTCTTCCATCTCTAAAGGTGCTCCTGCATCTCCTTCAATACAGCAAGCACCCTTGCATGCACTTAAGTCACATACAAAATGCTCAGTAAAAAGATCATCGCTTAAAAGCTTGTCATCAATTTGAATCATGGGACAAAGTTATTGATTAGTGAATGGGCTAAAGTATGCACTCACCTTCCTTCATGCTTATTTAGAATTATTCCAAATTGAGCAAGTGGTTATGGCAAAAATTAGATCGACGAATAGATGATAGCTGTCGCTAAAATCCCTGAATAGACTGATGAAAATCAAAGTGTTTATCTACTCTTTCAAGCTGAAAAATAGCGTTTAGCTTGTTTGGTTTCACCCACGATCATATGCTTGGATTATGGAAATGATTAAAAATTTTCACTAGGTTTGGGACAGTATTAATTTTCAATAGCTAACCAAATACTTTAAAATGAAACGGATAAGTACTTATTTAGGACTATTGTTGCTTGCCTCCTTAATTACATTTGATGCAGAGGCGCAATTGTCTGAAAGAATCAACAACCCTAGCTCTTTAAGAATTGGCACTAGACCAGTTGAAGGAAATTTTGGTTTCTTCATTGCGGTTGAATTGGACCAGTTCGAAGACCTTTTTGATGAAAAAACAACGGTTGAAGAAGCAATTCCACTTATTAATGTGAGATATTATATGAGGGATGATCTAGCACTTAGAGTAGGCCTCTCAAGTTGGAAGAAGTCTAGAACCCTAGAAGGGGAAATTGATAACGTTACTGACCCAAATGATCCAAATCCAGGACCACAAGGTGTTGGTGATTACACTAATATCAAAGAGGTTGATGCATATACCCTTTTACATCTGGGAATAGAGAAGCACTTCAAAGCGTCAAATCTTCTCGATGGTTATATAGGGCTTAGTCTACCACTTGGGTATACCAGAGGTTCCGCTTTTATTAGTCAGGGTGTAGATGGAGCGAATCCAGATTATGAGAATATCGAGGTTAGTAGATTTAGCTTTGTTTATGGAGCTGAATTATTCGTAGGAACAAATGCATTTATTGCAGACCTTCCATTGGCAGTAGGTGTTGAACTTGGTCTTAAAGGGCTGGGTATTCGCGGAGATAAGTTTAAAACCGAATATGAAGGTAGATCTGGTGGTGTAGATTATTCAGGTGAATATTTTACCAACAATATTGATGATTTTGATGATCCTTTCTTCCAAGCTGAAGCAGACCGTCTAGAGTTTTCTTCTTTGAAGGCTAGAAGTTTTGATACTCAAGCATTGATCAGATTTTCAATCAGTTACTTTTTCAAATAAATAAGACATGACAAATAAGAAATATATATTTCTGTCACTTGCGACTCTCTTTTTATTGTTATCGTCATGTAGATTAAATACCACTTCTAATCTGAGGTCGGGGACTACTATGCCAGATGTGGTATGGCTCAAAATGACCCTCGATGATTACGAATTCCTCGGTGACGTAGAGATTGAAGTTGAATTCCATCGTTATTTCGGTGTCTTCAAATATGTGAATACAATCAATGGAGAACCTGTTTCGATAAGCAATAGGAACTATGTAAGATTGCAAGGCAGAACACCAATTCGATTAAATCCACCTGTACTTGATAGAGCGCTTTACAAGGCCTATCAAGAATATCCAGAAGCTGATTTTCTTATGCCAGTTATGACAACTACAGAAGTGCAGCAATTATTCCTCGGACGAAAGGTGACGGCAAAAGCCAAAATTAAAATGTATAAGATCAAGAAATAATAATTCGCTTATACTATTCATTGTTAGAAAGTGCCTTCTTGAAGGCACTTTTTTTTTAAATTTGATAGCGATCATAGCTAAATCACATGAATTTCTTTAAGTATCTAATTTGCCTTAGTGCAATTGTTGTATTGTTCTCTTGTAATGATTCTGATGACGATGAAGGTTTCGGAATTGAAATATCTCCAGAAGCCAATAGATTGAACAGAGAAGGGGGTAGTGTAGTCAACTTTGTGGTATCAATCCAGTCAACTGAAGATCTAAGAAGATATAGGGTGAGTGAGAATATCGACAATGGTGGGTTTAATTTGCTAAAAGAAGCAGATATAAGCGGTAAGTTCTACTCTGACTTTTTTGATTATACCGTACCCGACACTTTTGACTTTGGTCTGCACGAGATCGTGATCAAATTCTCTACACTTGACGTAAGAGGGAATTTGATGGAGCGTGCAAAAGTGATCAATGTGAATGTTACGGAAAGAACGTTGACTGAATACGGGGGAAATACCATGTACTCCAATCTTAGTAGTCAGCCTGATGCCTTTGATCTGCTAAATGGCAGTTCTAAATACAGCTCAGATACACTTGCACATATCAGGGACTTCACCCTTGCTAATCCAAATGATAGCTTAGGTAAGGCTTGGACATCTCCAATGCCTGGTATAAGTTTTGTTAGAATTGGAAGTGGAGGCTTTGATTACGGAAATGCTACAGATCAAAATGTAATGACCTCTTATGAAGCTGGTGTTAAGAACGACACTATTCGTAATTTAAAGGCTGAAGATGTCATCCTTACAAAGATCAATGACACTTATGTAGCTGTGAAGTTGGTACTTGTAATTGATGAGGCAGGAACAACGAATGACCGCTACTTTTTTAGCATAAAGCGATAAAAACCAAGGCTATGAGAAGACTAAGTCTACTACTACCATTATTCTTTTCTCTCTGTTTTTTTGAATTGAATGCTCAAAAGCTGCTAAATGTTTCCTTTAGCAAAGAGTTTAATGAGCAGAACGATAATCATATCAATGCCGCGATCAAGACAACTGATGGCTATTATTTGGTTACAGGTTACACTTTGAATAATAGTGCCGGTGGTAGAGACATCTGGGTTGCTAAAATGACTGTCTCAGGTGAGATCATCTGGCAAGAGGCATTAGGAGATATTAATAATGATGAAGGAACAGCATTGGTTGAAAACGATAAAGGGGAGTATGCCATTGTTGGACATTCAATTAGTCCTACTGCAGGATATACAGAAGGCTGGTTCTTGAAATTCAGCGATAAAGGCAAACTGAAGAAGAAAACGATATTCAACCTATCGCCATACATCAAGCTATATGATATAGAATTGATCGGAGGTTCCGACTTTGCTGTTGCAGGTGTATGGAAGGTGTCTGGTGATAATGATGAGAACCTTCTTATCATGAAGTTGAATTCAAATGGCGTAAAACTGTGGAATCAGCAATTGGGTACAAAATACTTCCCCGATGAAGGTCTTTGTCTTCATGTGACCGATCAAGATGAGATCATTGCTGGAGGCTTTACTACACTGAATTCACAAAAAAGAAGGCTCTTTTTAATAAAAACTGATTCTTACGGGAAGGTTTTATTTAAAGAAGAGATCGGTGATGAAGGAATGAATGCCATCCAATCGATTGCTGAAACTCCCGATGGGAAGATCATTCTGGCAGGTTACTCTTCAGTGAATTCGAATGGAGAAGAAGATGCGATGGTCATGATCTTCGATAGCTATAAGAAGATCATCTCTCAAAAGACTTTTGGAAGAGGTTCTTCAGACAAGTTGAATGCGATCAAACCATACAAAGGAGGCTATCTAGTTATCGGAACCAGCAATTCGCTCAAAGATGATGGTTCTAGAATGTATATCGCCAAGCTAGATAAGGATCTTGAAGTTTTGTGGGAGCGTGTTTATGAAACCGAGAAGAACTCTTTTGGCTCTGATTTGATCATCAATCTAGATGGTTTCACAGCCTTCGGTTCTGTTGAACAGGATAAGACTGTGAACTCGGTGATCATTACTTATGAGGATAATACCAACACCATTCTTGCGGGAATCTCCGATGAAAAGGCCAAAGAAGATACACTGAAAAAATATGCTGTTCTGGATGGAATGACCCTTTTGGAAAATGTAGTGAATGAAGAGTTCGCCGATGTTACCTTCAGGGGAAGTGGGGATCCATTGAAAGGACTTAATGTCTCTCGTACTTTGGATGACCTTAAAGTGGGAGATTATTATGCGCTTATCATCGGGATCGATAAGTACAGTGGTTCGTGGAAGGCTTTGAACAATGCAGTTAATGATGCAAAGGCGGTAGAAAGTCTACTGAAATCCAAGTATCGATTCACTCAGTTCAAAACCTTGTACAATGAACAAGCAAGCCGTACAAATATTATTGCCGCATTGGAATGGTTAGTGGAGAATGTACGACCAGAAGACAATGTCTTTATCTATTATTCCGGACATGGTGAATTCAAGAAAGAGCTGAATAAAGGCTACTGGGTGCCTTATGGTGCTACTACAATGTCTACCAGCAATTACATTTCGAATAGCGACATCCAGACATTCATCAAAGGGATACAGTCAAATCACACTTTGCTGGTTGCAGATGCCTGCTTTAGTGGAGATATCTTTAGAGGTAATACCATGTCGGTACCTTTCGAAAACTCTCCAAAATACTACAAAAAGGTACATAGCTTGAAATCTCGCCAGGCAATGACATCAGGTGGCTTGGAGCCTGTAATGGATGGCGGACAAGACGGTCATTCCGTGTTTGCTTATTACCTTTTGAAAGCACTTAGAGAGAATGAATCCAAAATGATGGATGCCAGTCAGATCTTCGATAAACTCAAGATCCCGGTATACAATAACTCAGATCAGTCGCCCGACTTCAAACCAATTGGTAAATCGGGTGATGAAGGTGGACAGTTTATCTTCATGAAGAAGTAATCCGTTCCTAGAATGAGATTTCGACTTCTATTTCTCGCATCACTATTACTCTATTCCCTAGGATCCTATAGCCAGAAGAATAATTTTACTGCATACACAGTAAGGAATGGTTTACCGCAGAACACGGTCTACGAGATCTTTCAAGACTCAAAAGGCTATCTATGGCTTTGCACGGATGGTGGTGGAGTATCCAGGTTCGATGGAAGAACACATACCTACTTTAAGAAAAGTGATGGTCTGGCTAGTAATGTGGTCCGCAATGTACTGGAGGATAGCAAAGGGAATTTTTGGTTTGCCACCAATGAAGGGGTGAGTTTCTACGACGGACGCAATTTTACCACCATCTCTGAAGATGAAGGCTTGATCAGCAATACCGTGGTTGAGATATTCGAAGATTCTAAAGGAAGGATCTGGGTGGGTTCTACGGGAGGTCTGAGTTACATTTCAATTGAGGAGAACGTATCAGTTCAAAATTTCACAGTTTCAGAAGGGCTTTCAAGCAATAATGTATTTGCCATCCTAGAAGATGACTTCAATAGACTTTGGTTGGGATATATTGGTGGGGCTCCCCAAATGATTGACCTATCAGATGGAAAATTAAATGTGAGCTCAGTAGCGATCACTCAGAATTATGACCTCAAGACCATCTACTGTGGAGCCAAAGATGAAGCTGGAAATATTTGGTTTGGCTCCATTCAGAATGGAGTGTTCAAGTTTGAGATCAATAGTGTGGAAGAACAGCCTGAAGTCACTAACTACAGTATTCTAACAGGGCTGAAAGACAATTATATTCTAGATATAAAACCGGTCGACTCAGTGATTTGGATCGCCACTAATGATGGTGGAGTGAATTATATCATCAATGATCAAGTAAAGACCTTCACAACTGAAGACGGACTCCCCGGAAATCAAATTCTCGACCTCTTCATTGATCAGGAAAGCAATTTGTGGATTAGCTGTATGGGTGAGGGTATCCTTAAACTGAATGGTTTTGAATTCTCTCATTTTGCAGAACAGGATGGTTTGATCAGCGATCAGATCAGTTATATCCGAAAGGATAGTAAATCTTCCAGCCTTTGGCTTGCCACCTTTGATAAAGGTCTTCAGCGTTTTAGGATAGAGGATAATAAAATTCGTACTGAAGCTACAGTGCTTAGCGACAATGAGCTTTATAATTCAATTCGCAGCTTCGATTTTGATGCTAACGACAATATCTGGATAGGAACCCAAAATGGTATTGTGGTTTGGAATGAAGAGATTCTGGCCAAAGTGGGCTCAGAGTGGATAGCAGGAGATCGGATCAACTCAGTTCTATGTGCAAGTTCTGGATGGGTTTGGATAGGCACCAGCAGTGGGCTCTCATTCTACAATGGGGAATATGGAGTCTTCAGAGAGGAGGATGGCTTCATCAACAATGAGATCCAAACCATAATAGAGGCATCTGATAAAACTATTTGGATCGGTACACTAGGAGGTTTAGCTTCATATAAAGATGAGATCATGGTAACCTACGATGAGGTGGAAGGACTTAATAACCTGAAAGTGCACTCTTTGATTGAGGCCTCCAATGGAAACATCATCATTGGAACCTATGGTGGGGGACTATTTTCATTGGATAAAGCGAGGGATAGTTTGCAGATACTACCTATGCTCAAGAGCGAAGAACTGACCTCTTCTAATGTCTACTCCTTAGCATTTGAAAACGATAGCACCCTGATTGTAGGAACAGATAAGGGGGTAGATAAAGTGATCATCAATTCAGACTTGTCTGTGAAGTCTGTGCAACACTATAATGAGAACAATGGCTTTCTGGCAATTGAGAATAATATCAATGCCATTTATTACGACCAAAGTCGTGAGTCGGTGCTTTTTGGTACGGTAAACGGACTTACCTCCTACAGATCAAAACTTGAGAACAAAGAGAGAAACCGTCCATTGATCAATTTGGAAGAGATCAAACTTTTCAATCAAGATGTTGACTGGACAGAGTTTGGCGATATTAACGGTAATTACCTTCCTGTAGACTTGGTCTTACCTCATGATCAGAATTTTATCTCCTTTATTTTTAGTGGTATTTATTTCAAGAATCCCGAGAACATTAGCTACCGTTATCGCCTACTTGGCCTGAATGATATATGGTACAAATCCGAAAGTCGGGAGATCGTATTTCAGGGATTAGAGCCTAATGAATATACTATAGAAGTAAAATCAGTTACTGAGAATGATTATGAAAGTGAAGTCTACTCATTCTCATTCACGGTCAATCCACCTTACTACAAGACTTGGTGGTTTTATACACTTTGTGTGATCTTCATTGCCCTGAGTATAACCATTTACATTCGATTAAATCTGAGAAGACTGAGAAGAGAGAAGATCGTACTGGAGAATACCGTAACTGAAAGAACCAAGGAGATCGTCGCTCAAAAAGATATCATCGAAGAAAAGAATCAAGAGATCCTGGATAGTATCAATTATGCTCAAGGCATTCAACAGGCTATCTTGCCTGATAAGCATAAATTGAATGCCTATTTTGATGACTACCTGGTCCTATTCAATCCAAAGGATATTGTAAGTGGCGACTTCTATTGGGCGCATAAGAAGAATGATAAATATTATTTCATGGCTGCGGATTGTACCGGTCATGGTGTTCCCGGATCCATAATGAGCGTTGTGGGTCACACAAGCTTAGAAACTACACTCAAACACCCTGAAGAATTGAAGGCAGGCGAGTTCTTGGATATGCTCAATCAAAACGTATTGGATATTTTGCTTCAATCAGAAGAGCATAGTGTAAAGGATGGTATGGATGTTGGCCTTTGCATCTACGACCCTAAAACTTCAAGCCTAGAATTTGCCGGTGCAAACAATCCAATGTATATCGTTAGGAAAAAAGAGTTGGGTTTTACTGAGACTGTTCCGGAAGAAAACTTATCCATATCAAACGATAGTTTCAATCTTTTTGAATTCAAAGCCAATAAACAACCAATTGGAGATTACGACCATAGAGTTCCTTTTGATACCCACACCATTAAATTAGAGCCGAATGATACGGTCTATGTCTTTAGTGATGGATTCCCGGATCAATTTGGGGGGCCATTTGGCAAGAAGTACAAATACCGTCCTTTCAAAAGGTTCTTGCTAAAGATCCAGAAAGAGAACTTAGGCAATCAGAAGGTGCTCTTGAGCAATGAGTTAGCAGACTGGATGCATCCTGTAGACAGTGAAGAGAATCACGAACAAATTGATGATATTTTGATATTTGGAGTGCGGTTTAGGAAGCCTTAAATACTCTGATAATCAATTTATTAATTGTGTATTTCAGCATCTTTAGTGCAAAGTGACCCAATTTGATGATTTTGCCAGTTATATTTTTTGGACTATCAAGAATCACTTTTCAACAAAAAGCATGTTTAAAAATATTCAAATGCCTTCTATGAATGCTATTATTGACTCGTTGAATATTAAAAAATGCCTGATAAACAAAGGGATTGAAGGCTATTAGGGGAGTATGTAGATAATTGATTAATTATATGCTTACCTGTCTGAGTATAAGGCTATTTTATGGTAAGGATTGATTTTTTTACTAGGTTTGGTTCAGTTTAATTAAAACGAAAACCTAAAAATCATTAAAATGAAAAAGAAAGTATTCTTTATTGCGGCTTTGGCTGCAGCGGTATTTACTACTAATGATGTAGCTGCTCAAACACCTGAAGGTGGAGAGAAGAACATCGAAGTAAACTTCACCCCTCTTGGAGGTGCTCCAATCTCTATTAACAACCTACGTTTACGTTATTTCTCTTCATCAGATATGGCCTTTAGAGTTGGTCTATCTATAGTGTCTAACTCTTCAACAGATGAAGAAATCGTAAATGCAGGTACTCCAACAGAGCTTACTCTAGAGGATAAGACTAGCACTTTTGGTTTGACAATCAATCCAGGTATTGAGTTCCACTTCTCTCAAACTGATCGTTTGTCACCTTATTATGGTGCTGAGATTCTATTCTCTACTGTTAGTACAACAGAAACTGATCAATTTGAAGATCCAGGAAACGCAGGTTCTTCTCTAGAAAGTGAAGTAACTAATCCAAATGGAACGGATGGTACTACTTTCGGATTGAACTTGATCCTTGGTGCAGATTGGTATTTTAGTGAGCATATCTATATGGGTACTGAAGTTGGATTTGGTTTCTCAACTACTTCATTCAGTGATACTGAATCTACTCCTCCAGCAGGATCTTCAGTAACAACTCCAAATGGATCTAATTTCAATCTTGGACCAAACTTTAATAGCGCGATCCGTCTTGGATTCTTGTTTTAATTGATTAGTTTTAAACTGATTAATTACTAACACAATTAAAGCGTTATGAAAACATTGAAATACAGATCAGCTTTTGTTGGCATTATGGCAGCAACGCTATCTGTATTTCTTTTCACAGCTTGTGAAAAGGAATCAGATAGTCCAACTCCCAATTCACCTTCAAAAGCGAGTAAGTTTGATAAATTTAAGAGCCTAGCTTTTAGTGATGCTAATGGTTCAGGTCCTTCATCTTCTGGTGTTTCAGGTAGTAATATAAACTTCACTCAAGCAGGAGCTAGTAACAACGACTTTGTTTCTCCTTCTGCTGGTGGTGCAGCTTTTACTAATCCTCAATCTACCGGTTCTTCTTTTATCGTACCAAACTCTTTCCAAGCAGGTGGTGGTACCATCCAATTTGGAAATAAGTCATTAAATGTGGCTTTTGGTCTTTGCGCTAGCACTGACATTTTTGGTGAAAGTGGCGTTGAAGAAGGAGCTGACTTTGATGCATTCATTGGTATTGCCGGTGAAAACCTATCTTTTGATGGTTTGGTTGGAGGTGACCTTGAGGATGCTGGTGTAGAACTAATCCTTTATGTCTTCTCATTTAATGGCGGAACTGCCATTGGTGATCTAGAAGATTTCGACTCTGATAATCCGAGAGCTGCCTTTGTGATGGCTTTTGAATTAGATGGAGGAGATCTAGGACAAGAATTTGGCGAAGGTCTTTACTTCGGAACTTCAGGCTCAGTGAGCTTTGGAGGAAGTAATGTGGCCGTTACAAATGTAAATATGGTTGAACTAACCGAAGATGATGAACTAGGTGATTCATCTAAGAAGTTAAGTGCAGCCCTTACTTGCGTAAGCTTTGAATCTTTAGGTATTGACCTAGATTAAGCCGAAAAATTTTTAATGAAGACCCCTTCTGATTTATCAGGAGGGGTTTTTTTATGCCCTATTTTTTATTCGATTCACTAAAGCAATTACTTTTGCGCCATGCAAAATCAGGAAGATCAGCTCAAGCAAATTATTGCTCACGCTAAAGAGTACGGCTTTATTTATCCTTCATCAGAGATCTACGATGGTCTTAGTGCTACCTACGACTACGGTCCATTAGGTGTAGAACTAAAGAATCTCATTAAGGACTATTGGTGGAAATCAATGGTGCAGATGCAGGAGAATATCGTGGGCCTTGATGCGGCCATCTTCATGCATCCAAAAACTTGGGAGGCTTCAGGACATACCACGGCCTTTAACGATCCTATGATCGATAATAAGGATTCTAAAAAGCGCTATAGAGCTGATGTACTTATCGAAGATTGGGCTGCCAAGATCGAAGAGAAGATCAATAAAGAGGTAGACAAAGCAAAGAAACGCTTTGGTGATGATTTCGATGAGGAGCAGTTCAGATCCACAAACGCTAGAGTGCTAGACCGTCAGAAAAAGATAGATGCAGCTATGGATGCCTTTAAAACGGCCATGGATGCAGATGATCTGGAAGCTGTGCGTCAGCTCATCTTAGACCTTGATATTGCAGATCCTGTATCTGGTTCACGCAACTGGACCGATGTGCGTCAGTTCAACTTGATGTTCAGTACTGAAATGGGCTCCACTGCCGAAGGTGCAAGTAAGGTTTACCTTAGACCTGAAACGGCCCAAGGAATCTTCGTGAACTTCCTAAACGTTCAAAAGACTTCAAGAATGAAGATCCCATTTGGAATTGCCCAAATCGGTAAGGCATTCAGAAATGAGATCATAGCCCGTCAGTTCATCTTCCGTATGCGTGAATTCGAGCAAATGGAGATGCAGTTCTTCGTTAGACCAGGTGAAGAACTCGAATGGTACGAGAAGTGGAAGGAGAACCGCATGAAATGGCATGCAGACCTTGGCTTCGATTCAGATTATTATCGTTTTCACGATCATGTAAAATTGGCTCATTACGCAAATGCCGCTGCCGATATAGAATTCAAATTCCCATTTGGTTTTAAAGAGTTGGAAGGTGTGCACTCACGCACCGATTTCGACCTTAAACAACATGAGGAACATTCAGGTAAGAAACTTCAATATTTCGATCCTGAATTGAATAAGAGCTATGTGCCTTATGTGATCGAGACTTCTATTGGATTAGATCGTATGTTCCTGGCTGTCCTATCTGCATCGCTCAAGCAAGAACAATTGGAGGATGGAAGTGAACGAGTAGTACTCAAACTACCCGCAAAACTCAGTCCTTATCAAGCTGCTATCCTGCCATTGGTTAAGAAAGACGGACTACCGGAAAAAGCCAGAGAGGTCTTCGATGAGCTTAAGTCGAGTTTTATGCTGCAATACGATGAGAAGGATTCCATCGGTAAGCGCTATCGCCGTCAGGATGCAATCGGAACACTATTGTCAATTACCCTTGATCATCAATCATTGGAAGATCAAACGGTGACTGTGAGAGATAGAGATAGCATGGAACAATCGCGTATAGCCATTTCTGAGCTGCACTATCATATCCAAGCTCGTTTAAAGTAAATCTGGGTAAATCTAAAATCTTAGTTTGATTCGAGGATCTCGAACAATTCATCCAATTTTGGAGTGAGGATGATCTCAGTTCTACGGTTCTTACTTCGGCCGCCAGCAGTGTCATTGCCCGCAATTGGGAAATGTTCTCCCTTTCCAGCTGCTGTTAATCGAGATGGATCCAACTTAGAGCCTTCCAAAATGATCTTCACCACAGAAGTAGCCCTGCGCACACTTAAGTCCCAGTTGTCGTTCAGCTGCCCACTACCGTTGTAGGGTACATTATCAGTATGACCTTCAACCAACACATTCACATCTTGATTCTTTTCCAGAACGCCACCTAGCTTTTTTAGCACTGTCTTTCCCTTGGAGTCAACTTGGTAACTTCCCGACTTGAAAAGAAGACTCTCGTCAAGCGAAACATAGACTTTCCCATTCTTTTGCTCAATAGTAAGCCCGTTGTTCTCAAAGCCCAGTAAGGCGTTCTGAACCTTTGACTTCAATGCATTTACCACTGAATCTTTCTTGTTCAGTATAGCTTCTAGCTCATCAACCCTTTTTGCTCTTGCATCCAATTGCTCTTGAAGCTCGATTAGTCGATCTTGCTTTTCTTGCAGCACCATACGTGCCATTTCTAGAGAGTCTGACTGCCTTCTCAATTCTTCTTGAGAGGCTTGTAGATTGTTGAAAAGCTGTTTGGTTTCCCTTTGATTACCAGCGAGAAGTTGCTCGTTCTTTTCCAAGAGGATCTCATAGGTATCGTTGAGCTTGTCGAAATTCTTGCTAACCAAACGAAGTGAATTGCCCATCATAGTGGTGTCTTCCATCAGGCCCTTCAAACGCTTGTTCAGTTTGTCATTCTCCTGATAGAGCTCTTTGAAATTCTCATCCAGTTTGCGATTCTGCTCCTTTAGAGCCATCAACTCCTCTTCACAGATCTTCCTTTTCTGTTTTACTTCCTCGTATTTTTTGGCTGGAACACAGGCAGAGATAAACATCACTGCTATTACAGCCCAAAGCGCTCTTTTCATCTGATTTGATTTTACTACAATGGTAAGCGCTTTCTTAACGACTTTATTGCACTTAAGTCTGAACTTTTAAACAGGGAGATATTAATTCTAGTCTTCGATCTCTAGCAATACCGGACAATGATCCGAATGCTTGGCTTCTGATAGGATGGTGGCTCTTTTCAAGCGATCTTCCATCGGTTCACTTACCATATTGTAATCGATTCTCCAGCCCAGGTTCTTTGCTCTGGCATTCGCTCTATAGCTCCACCAGGAATATTGATGTGGCTCCTCATTAAAATGTCGGAATGAATCTATAAAACCACCATCAACAAACTTGCTCATCCATTCCCTTTCTTCCGGCTTGAACCCTGAAGTATCCTTATTTCTTTCCGGATTATGGATGTCTATGGGTTTATGGCAGATGTTGTAATCACCGGAAATCACCAAATTGGGGATCTCTTTCTTCAAATCTTGCACATAGCTGTAAAAATCATCCAGCCACTGCATTTTAAATGCTTGTCGTTCGTCGCCACTACTTCCGGAAGGCATATAGACAGAAATCACTGAAAAGTCCTTATAATCGGCTCTAATTACTCTTCCTTCTCTATCGTAGATCTCCATTCCCATTCCATATTCCACATGTTTTGGTTCTTCCTTAGACCAAATGGAAACCCCACTATATCCTTTCTTTTCGGCAGGATACCAGTATTTTTTATAATCAAGTGCATCAAGGTGTTCCGGTTCCAATTGGTCGGCTGTGGCCTTGATCTCTTGAAGGCAGAGGATATCCGCCTTGCTTGCTTCCAGCCACTTCAAAAAATCCTTTCGAATTGCCGCTCTTATTCCATTCACATTATAGGAGATGATTCTCTTCATTTTCAACTCATTTTTTGAAAGCCTTAAATTTGGGAAGAAAATCAGGAACAATCCGGAAAAAATCGGCCGAATTTCCCACTAAATGGGCAAAATGAGCGTTAATAACCCCCAATAGAACAACATTTGCTTATCAGGCAGCTCTTAAGTTTTATTCTACTGTTCGTGCTTTGCTCGCAGATTCAGGCCCAACGCTGGAACAATCTTCGTCAACAGGAACTCCAATTGAACTCAGATAGTATCAAGCTAGATAGTCTGAGCCTAGTTCCCTCATCCCAAATTTTGAGAGATGGTGAAGGCAAGCTAATTCCCGATTCACTCTATCAGATCGATCATGCGAAGGGTTTATTGATTCCAGATAAATCCCTAAAGGGAACTCAAGTGCAGATCAGTTATCGAGTGCTGCCGATCGACCTCAGTAAAGAATATTATCACAAAAGCCTGGAAGATATTGAGCAATCCGATCCGGGTAAATTCGATTACTTCACCATAAAGGAGGATAATAGGGAGAATGAACTTTTCTCCATCAGTGGATTGAATAAAAATGGTAGTATCTCCAGAGGCGTGAGTTTTGGTAATAACCAAGATCTGGCAGTCAACTCCAATTTGGATCTGCAACTTTCTGGTAGAATTACCGATGAGATCAGCATTCAAGCTGCTATTAGTGATAATAACCTCCCAATTCAAGCCGAAGGGAATACTCAGCAGCTTCAAGAATTCGACAGGGTGTACATCAAGCTCTTTACCGATAGATCGGAATTGATCGCGGGTGATTACCTCATCAGCCGTCCTGAAAGTTATTTCATGAACCTCAATAAAAAGGTTCAAGGTGGGGGTTTCTCCACATCCATCATCACCAAAGAAACTGCTGAGGACCCTGAGTACGGACAACTATTCACATCTATCAATGCAGCTATTTCAAGAGGTAAGTTCAGCAGGAACGTTATTCCTGGAGTGGAAGGAAATCAAGGGCCTTATCAACTGCAAGGTGCTGAAGGCGAGTCGTTTGTGATTGTACTTTCAGGTACTGAGAGGGTTTATATCAATGGCAAATTGATGAAACGTGGACAGGAGAACGACTATGTGATCGACTACAATACAGCGGAACTCACCTTCACCCCAAATGTGCTGATCACCAAAGACCTTCGAATAGTAGTCGAATTCCAATACTCAGAGCTAAATTATAGTCGCTCTGTGATCTATTCGGAAAATCAATACAAAGAGGGGAAGTGGCAGATCGACCTGAATCTTTATTCTGAACAAGACCACAGGAATCAACCGCTTCAGCAAGATCTCAATGAAGAGGATCGTCGGTTGCTTTCTGAAGTTGGGGATGATCTAAATCGGGCCTTTATAAGCGGAATTGATACAACGGGCTTCATTGATGATCAGGTAAATTATAAGTTGATCGATACCTTGGGTTTTCAAGATGTTTTGATCTACTCCAAGGATCCGGATCTTGCCATTTATTCGGCCAGGTTTAGCCAAGTTGGACAGGGAAATGGTAACTATATACAAGTGGCATCTGATGGAAATGGACGAGTGTTCGAATTCGTACCTCCGGTGGGCGGAGTTCCCCAGGGTAATTATGAACCCCTAGTGAGATTGATCACACCTAAACGCCGACAAATGTTCACTTTGGGCAATAGCTACCAATTTAGCAAGAACACTAAGATCTCTGTTGAAGGTGCTATAAGTCGATTCGATCAAAACACCTTTTCAGATAGGGATTCCGATGATGATGATTCTTATGGTTTAAGGTTGAATTTCGACCATTCCCAAGCCATAACGGCTCCCGATAGCGGTGTGGAGAGTCGATGGAATAGCAAGCTCTTCTACGAGCAGAGGGGAACTCATTTTGAATACATTGAGCGTTACAGAGATGTGGAATTCGATAGAGACTGGAATATTCGAGGCTTGAGTTTAAGTGGCCATGAGTACCTGGTTAGAGCCAGCAACGGAGTCTCAAAAGGAAAGAATTTCCTGAACTACGATTTCGACTCCTACATCAAAGGCACAGATTATCAGGGTATTCGAAATGGTTATAGAGGGAATTATTCAAAAGGTGGCTTCTCAATTGTCTCTAGAGGATCATACCTAACAGCTGAAGCTGAGGATAATAGTGAGTTCTTAAGACATTATACTACTGTTAGGCAAAAAGTGCTGGGCTTAACTGTAGGCGGCTATCTAGAGCAAGAGCAGATCCTATTTTATGAAGGTCAGACAGATAGCCTTCAGGCAAGTAGTTTCAATCGTGTGATCTGGAGAAGTTTCATTGAAAGGGGAGATACCAACTCCGCAAACTTCTATCGCTTATCGTATGGCGAGATCTACGATTACTTCCCCAGGAATGAGCAATTGGATTACTCATTGAAGTCGGAGAACTTCGACTTTGATTTCAATCTTGCCAGCAACCCAAACAGTCGCTTGAACGGTAAAGTGAGTTACAGAAAACTACTGGTGAAGAATGAAGAGCTAGCTAATCGAGACCCCGAGAATAGCTTAGTTGGTAGATTAGAATACGATCTAAAGGCCTTCAAAGGCTTTATAAGTTCCAATACCTTCTATCAAATTGGAAGTGGATTGGAGAATAGAAGGGAGTTTTCATTTTTGCAAGTGAATGATGGACAAGGAACTCATGTCTGGATCGACTTCAACGAAAATGGGGTTAGCGAGTTGAATGAATTCGAAATTGCAGGGCCTAACAATCAATTCCAGGCGAATTATATTAAGGTATTTACCCCAACCAATCAGTTTATTCGGGTGTTCGACAATCAATTTGCACAAGTGCTGTTCCTCAGGCCCAATGCGCTTTTACAGGGCAAGAAAGGTTTGGCAAAGTTTATTGGACGCTTTTCAGATAAGGCAGCATATCGCGTTGAGCGAAAAACCGAAGAAGAGGAAAATATTTACAATCCATTCGATACAGAAGTCTCAGATACCAATCTGATCTCTATCAATTCATCTTTCTCAAATACCTTTTATTTCAACCGCTTGAACCCCGTATTTGGTATGGAGTTCTTCTTCTTAGATACAAGAGGGAAGAGTTTACTTACCAACGGTTTTGAAAGCCGCTCTCAACAACAAAGAGAGCTTAGAGCTAGATACAATATCAGCAGGATCTACTCAATAGAAGCAAGAGCGAGTACCTCAGAAAGAGCAACAGCCTCTGAATTCTTCAGCAATAGAAACTACATTATCCTAAGTGATGAATTAGAACCCACTTTGATCTATCAGCCTTCTGTGAAATTCAGATGGAGCTTATCCGGAATCTACGGTGAACGAAGCAATGAATTGGGAGATGAAAGGGTCTTCAACAGGACCTTATCCACCGAAATGAGATTCAATGATGCCGGAAAAGGAACATTTTCAATGGAGTTGAGCTATATAGAGCTCGACTTCAATAGCTCTGAGAACAGTCCTTTATCATTTGAAATGCTAGACGGCTTGAGTCCGGGAACCAATATCACATGGACGGTTCTCTGGCAGAGGAATCTCAGCAATAACCTTCAGCTGAATCTGAATTACAGTGGAAGAAAGTCAGAGGATCTTCGAACTATTCACACTGGTGGAATGCAGTTGAGAGCCTTCTTTTAAAGCCTATCTCAATTCGTACTTGGTAGAAGCCATTTCATAGTCTTCTGCATAGAGGAATAAGGTATATGTTCCCTCCATCATTTCGTACTCCTCTGATGGTTTAGACCAGTCGAGGCAATACTCTTTGGCATTTCTATCGTAGTCGATCGTTAGCTTATCAGAATAATACCCCTTAACTCCGTTGAATTCGAATTTGAATTCTTCGGTTTCACCAGCAGTTAAGATGCTTCCATCCGGGGCTAGCACCCTAAGATAGATGTCCTTTTTCTCCATTTCCGCTACACGGTTTTCTTCTATGGTAAAGCAAGCTCTGATCTTATCGGTGCGCTTAGCGCGATCGGTTTCTCTACCGGTCATATCGCGTTTCACTCTAACACCATAGACGGTGACATTACTCACATCCAATCGACTTGCTAAAGCTACCTTACTACTAAGGTTCTGATTGGTTTTTTCAAGTTTTTGAGTTTTGGTGCGCTCCTGACTCAAGGTTGTACGAACCTCTTCATTTTCCTCTCTCAGGGTGATGTTCAAGGTATTCAATGAGTCAATGGTCACCACATAACCCTTCATGATAGTTCTAAGGGTTCGTGTTTCTTTCTTGAGTTTGTAGATGGCGTAGTCCTTATCCTTAACCTTGTCTAGCAGCTCTTGAATCTCGGTTTTTCTTTGAGCCAGCTCAATTTTCATTGAGTCATTGTCGGTCTCCAGAGTATCCAACTCATTGAGCATATCCTCCAATTCAGACTCCAGCTCTCCTCTTTCATCACTTAGCAATTCGATCTCATTGCCCTGTTGATCCAAGGTTCTTCTCAGCTCAAAATACTTCCAGAGTGTAACGCCCAAAGCAAGTGAAAGCAGAACAAGCAAAAAGACTAGAGCGCGATTTGTGTTACGTGCGTTAGCTACTTTTTCTCGATTTTGATCGTCGGCTGGTGGGATCTGACTCATGGGTAGATTTTGTGCAAATATAATTGATTCAATTTTCGGCTACACCTATTGTTGGCTCTTTGTAGTTTCTTAAAATCTTTCGAACTTTAGATAACTGACAGTTTAATCGATTATTATGATCAATTTACTGTTAGATATCATTTACCCTCCATCTTGTGAAGCTTGTGGTACATTAATCCCAAGTCGCTCAGAGCTTTTATGTATAAAGTGCAGGCTGAATCTATCGCGCACAGATTATCACAAATTGCGAAGGAATCCAGTAGCCCAGCATTTTTGGGGTCGCTTGCAGGTCGAAAGGGCTACTTCTTTCCTACATTTTCGAGAGCAAAGCATTTGTCAGCAATTGATCCATAAACTCAAATATGAGGGTAGGCCGGATATTGGTGTGGCTCTAGGCCGATTATTAGCTAGCGAACTTAAGGTCAATGGGTTTTTTGAAGAGATCGATCTAATTCTGCCAATTCCCATGCATAAGGCAAAACAAAAGAAACGAGGATATAATCAAGCAGAGCGACTGGCATACGGAGTGGCATTGCAAACGAGTATTGAGATATCGACAGATCATCTGCTAAAGGGAATTCACACTGAATCACAGACCAAGAAGGGTCGCGCTAAGCGCTTTGAGAATGTACGCGACTCTTTCTCACTTCAGAATGAGAGGGATTTGGATTCAAAACATATTCTCCTAATTGACGATGTAATTACAACCGGTTCTACCCTTGAGGCATGCGGCAGACTGCTAAAGGACAGGCTTGATTGTCGGCTTAGCATACTCACTTTAGCCGCCACAGATTAATTACTTTTGTCGCTGCTATGGAAGTAGATATACAGTTGTCGTCTGGTATTGATAAGGAGCAGACTTATCAGGAGTTGATCCCTCAACTAGAAGCTTATTTTTCTGGAGAGGACGATTTTATCGCCAATTTGGCTAACCTCTCTGCAATACTTCAAGAAGCATTTGACTTTTTGTGGACGGGCTTCTATATCTGGAAGTTTGATGAATTGGTTCTCGGTCCATTCCAAGGACCAATGGCATGTACTAGAATCCAAAGTGGGAAAGGGGTTTGTGGAACTGCCTTTGAAAAAGGAGAGACCTTAATTGTTCCTGATGTAGATAAATTCCCTGGTCATATCGCCTGCAGTGTGCTTTCCAGATCAGAGATTGTGGTTCCAATGATCAAGAATGGCGAAGCAATCGGTGTTTTAGATATTGATAGCAGTGAGTTGGATCATTTCGACGAGATAGATGCAAAATATCTCGAGCAGATTGTGGCTTTACTTCTCAATTCCTCAAATTAGCCCTGTGAAGAGAATTCTATTTTTCATAAGTCTGAGCTTTTTATTTGCCTGTGCACAGCAAGTGGCACCAACGGGCGGACTAAAAGACGAGACTCCTCCGGAAATATTGGTAGAGGTGCCTAAGAGCGAGAGTACAAATTTTGCAGCAAAGCGAATTGAGATCGAATTTGATGAGTTTGTGAAATTGAATCGACTAAATGAGCAGTTGATCACTTCTCCACCTTTGAAATACAATCTACAAACCAGCATTCGTGGGAAAACGCTAAGAATAGAGATCGTAGATACCCTTAAAGAGAATACCACTTATATCTTCAATTTCGGGAATGCAATAGTTGATATTCACGAGAACAATCCCATTGAGAATTATACCTATGTATTCTCCACTGGAGATATGATCGATACCAATCGCATTTCAGGTATGGTGATAGATGCCTTTAAAGGTGAACCAATAGAGAAAGTCTTGGTCATGGCTTATAAAGCTTCAAATGAATTGTATGATTCATTGCCCTATTTGCAACGACCAGACTACATAAGCTTGAGTGATAAGGCTGGAAACTTTAGCTTGAATTATATGCAATCGGGCTCCTATAAGATCTTTGCATTGAAAGAGGATAACGACAACTATCTTTTCGATCTACTCACAGAGCCAATTGGCTTTAAAGAGGAGCTAATTGAAGCAAATAGTAATTCAGACAGTCTTAAGATCTTCATCTTTGAAGAGGATCATGAAGTGCAGTATTTAAAAGAGCAAAATGAAGTGGGTCCTTCTACCCAATTGATCTTCAATTTGCCTAATGAGGAATTCTCTTTCTCTACTGAGCTTGTGGATAGCCTGAATCTGCATCCAAAAGCTGAATATTACAGTGAGAATAGCGATACTGTAGAGATCTGGTGGCCCGAAATGAAGCTCAGATTTCCTTTTATAATCCAAGCAGATACTTTAACGGATACTTTGAATCTTGCTATAGACACTTTGAAAAGCGGGAAAAGAAGTCCGCTCAAGGTCAAGGCCATTGGTCCATATCACTTTTACGCCGCCCCAAGACTTGAATTCTCTCAGCCGATTGCTTCCGTGGATACCTCACTTTTTTTCTTGCTGAATTCAGATAGTGTAAAGGTTCCTGTATCAATAGACACAACTGAGAACGATCGAAAATTCACAATTGAATTCGACAGAAAAGAAGGAGAGGTGTTTACACTGGTATTCGATAGTGCCAGCTTCACGGATATATATGGCTATCACTTAGACTCTATCGCTTATGCCTTTTCATTGGATGAAACAGCCGACTACGGAAGTTTGAAAGTCAATATCAGTAGCAACTACAGCGATCAACTGATCCTACACCTCCTGGATCAAAGGAAAGAACCACTTCGAAAAGCTGTCCTTGACGGGACCTCCCATACTTTTAAGTACCTAAAAAGCGGAGTGTATACCCTTAAGTTGATTATTGATAGCAATGCCAATGGGCAATGGGATACCGGAAACTACCTAGAAGGCATCCAGCCGGAAAAGGTCATCAATTACGAAGGCGAGATCCGGGTGAGGAGTCGTTGGGATAAGGAGGTGGATTGGATTTTGTTTTAAGCGCAGCTTAAAACAAAATCTAAGTGCCTAGAGTGCGCTAGAGTTGTTTCTTAAACTCTTCCGTTACCGCGCGACTGTGTCGCGTGTGTTTGATACCAATTCATAAATTTGGACTCTGTCATCCTCAAACTAAGCCACAAACTAGAAATGAGATATGTACTATTAGTTCTTTTCGTTACTACTTTAAGTTTCAGCTTAAAGTCTCAAGAAGTTATTGCAGTTGAATCTATTAAAGTCAAGGGTGTTCGATTAATACTAGTAATTGAAGCGGATAAGGATACAACCCTAACTATTCGCATTAGGAACAGAAGATTGTCTCCAATATATTTTGATACTACATTCTTTGATGTATCGATGTATTCTAATGATAGTTACCGTCTAGTTTATGGGCAAGGTTCAGATGTTCAATCAATATTGCCAATGCAATTATTGAAATTGAAGAAACTGGATTTGTTTGAGACAACAATCGAAATACCAAAAGGCAATCTAGATATGGCTCTTATTGGAGAGATTCATTTTTTGACCCCGAGTGATTTAAGAGAGTTGGAGTTAAATAAGAGCCTAGAGAGTAAGCTTCCAATTTATAGTGGAGAAAATATAGATACTAGACTTTTGAAATTCAAAGCGACAATAATATCCTTTGATGGATTGAAGCCAGAGATAAAATGGTCTGGTCGCAATTGGTAAGTTTGATTATAAGGGTCTGTACACTGTTTTCTGAGAATCTGCACTCTTAAAGTTTCTGATTCCTGCCCTTAGCGGAGTCGAAGAGTCAGATTTCTGATTTGGGAAGATCCGTCTTCGTCATCGTCCTCGTCATCAAAAAGAGCCAGCTGTATTGCCCCTCTTATTTGAAGTTTGAAGACTGAAAATTGAAGATTAAGGATGCCGGACTCGAACC
>PALM01000030.1 GCA_002706365.1 Flavobacteriales bacterium
CAGCTTGAAGGCTCAAGAGCCCAGTAAGCTATCGCTTGAACTAAAATGGTATTTAGAAGCAATAAGTCCCGCAGAAATGGTACCACTATTAGTGGAAGCCAATTCAAATGAGCTTTCTAAGATTGTTGAAGGATATGGTGGTAAGCTAAGGTTGAAAGTCGGGCTACTCTACTCCATTGATATTCCCGCAACAGCAGTAGAAGCATTCTCAATGGAAAGAGCAGTTGAGAAAATTGAATTCAGCAATGCTCCCGCGCATTTTCTAAACGACACAATGCTTATTCAAACAAGGGCGGATCAGGTACAAGCAATGCTGGCTCCTTTGCGACAGCAATACAGTGGTAAAGGTATTGTTCTTGGAGTGATAGATTCGGGAATTGAATTGGATCATCCGGATTTTCAAGACAGCTTGGGAAATACAAGAGTGCTTTATGTTTGGGATCAAGGGGTTCTGTATGATCCAGCCCATCAAGCAGCTAACTATACTTATGGAGTAGAATGGGACTCCACAGAGATCAACAACAATACCTCAACACATGATGATAATCCTTCGGAGTTTGGTCATGGTTCAATGGTCACAGGTGCAGCAGCCTCAAATGCATTGGCCACCGGTAATTTCAAAGGCATTGCTCCTGAAGTGAATATTATTTCTGTGGCCACAGACTTTGCGAAGCCCAATTGGTTACAAACTGTTGCAGAAGCAGTCGACTATATCTTCAGTAAAGCAGATTCTCTGGGAATGCCATGTGTAATTAATGCCAGCATTGGTACTTATATAGGCTCTCACGACGGAGAAGACATTGCAGCTCGAATGATCGATCAGATGATCAAAGCCAAAAGCGGTCGCACACTTGTAGCCGCAGCGGGAAATGCAGGCACTTTCAATTTCCATTTGCAGCATGCTCCTCAACAAGATACCCTCTTCAGCTGGTTTGAGCATTCAAATCAATTATTCAATGGACAAGGTGGCTTGTACTTTCAAGTCTGGGCTGATACTGCAGATATGGACGATATCGAATTTTCCATCGGCACCGACCGAAAACAAGGAAGTTACTATGAATTCAGAGCCAGAACCGCCTTCGACTCCATACAAAATAGATTGAATGTGATCTACACCGATTCAATAATAGGTGCCAATCAGAATAGAATCGCATATGTATACACTTATGCAGAACAGAGTCGTGGAAGATACCTTTTGGAGGTGGCAATCCCACAACCAGACTCGGCTCAATACCTTTATAGATTTGAATCAGCAGGCACAGGAAAGCTAGATATATGGAGCTCGATGATCTTAACAGGAACTTCAAATATTGTAGAACAAAATCTACCCTCTCAAGCTCAATTCCCGGATATTCAGAAGTATGTAAAACCCGATTCACTACAAAGCATAGTGAGCAGCTTTACATGTCTTCCCTCAGTAATTACTGTTGGGAATTATGTGAATAGAAGCAGTTGGATAGATGCCAATAATCAAAATCAGACTGTTAATGTAACGCCCGGACAGATCTCAATAAATTCAAGTCTTGGCCCAAATAGAAGAGGATATTTAAAACCGGATATCTCTTCAGCCGGCGACTATATGTTTTCAGCTGGCCGATTGGCAACAATGCAAGCTTTGCTTCAGAATGAACCTGAGAAGATCGCTTTTGATAGTTTGCATATGCGAAATGGAGGTACATCCATGGCCGCCCCCACAGTTGCCGGCATGATTGCTCTCTACCTAGAACAATGCAGTGGAGCTGACTACCAAAGGATCAAGCAAGACCTTATATCTGCTGCTAGAACGGATCAATTCACACAAAATCTTCCTAATCCTAAATGGGGTAATGGCAAAGCTGATGCAATGGCTTTTTTGAGTAGAAATGTCTTTCAACCACAGTTTGCCATGCTGCTTCCTGAGTATTGTGTAGGAGATACGGCCACCATCGCAGTAAGCGGAAACTATCAATGGTATAGATGGAGTAATGGAGATACCACAAATCAGATTGCTGTGAACGACACTACTTTGATCTATGTTGAAGTTCAAGACAGTGTATGTAAATCTGTATCGGATAGCATTCAGTTGAGCTTTAGGCCACTTCCAAGCAAGCCAACTCTTGTACAGAGGACCGATAGCCTAATTGCCAATGTTCAAGGTCTATATCGTTGGTATTTCAATGGAAGTTTGATTGGCGGACAAACGGATTCGATCTTAGTCGCTACGCAAAGTGGAGACTATTTTGCTGAAGTTATAAATGTATTTGGCTGTTCTTCATTTTCAGATACCATCAATTATATTAGCACATCGATAGTCGAAAGTGAATCTACCCCTTACAAGATCTATCCAAACCCTGCATTTGACAAGCTTTTTATAAGGTTGGAAAAGGGATTTGATGAATTGAGATTGATCAATTTGGAAGGTAAGGAGTTATATTATATGGCTGCACCTGGAATGGAGCAACCAATTGAGTTAGAAATGGGTCAATTAAATAGCGGGATCTATTTAATCGAGCTAATTGGCAATGGAGAAATCCGTCGAGAGAAAATATTAAAATGGTAAATCGCATACTTCTTTTTATAGGCTGTTTGTTTTTCCTTGGAGCGAATGAATCAAAAGCTCAAGAAATCATTTTTAAATTAAAGGCAGAATACAACAGCTCTGCAAAATCGAGCTTGATCAAAGCTGCTTCGGTTCAATCTGTATTGGATGAGGCTCAGCTAAATGCCAGCCCTCTCTTTCCAAATCACTCGCCACTTCAGAAATCAGAATTGGCTTCAGGCAAAGTAGATATTAGCGGTATTTACAAAATAGAAGCAAATAGCGAAGAACAGGCTTTGGCCATTCTGAGGAAGCTCAAGAAAGACCCTCATCTTGAATATGTGGAAATGGCTCCGATAAATCAGATCGTGTATCAACCTAATGATACTGCCAATTACAGACAAGATTGGTACTTAAACTCGGTTCAGGCATTCAGAGCTTGGGATGTTGAACAAGGCGACACCTCAGTATATGTCGCAATTCTCGATACAGGAAGTGATTCTGATCATGAGGATCTTATGGACAACCTCTATAAGAATCCCAATGATCCCCCAAACAATATAGATGATGATGGTGATGGCTTTGTAGATAATTATTTGGGTTGGGATGTAGGTAATAACAATAACACCATTGACCCAGATGATGGCAATAGTCATGGCAGTCAGGTAGCTGGAATTTCATCTGCGAGCACAGATAATGTGACCGGGATCTCGGGTTTTGGTTTTGATACCAGAGTAATGACGGTTAAAGTCACCAATTTCTCTGGACAATTGGTTGGAGCTTATCAGGGTATTGTCTATGCTGCCGATCAAAATGCTCCAATAATCAATTGCTCTTGGGGAAGCTATACATTTAGTCAGTTCGCTCAGGACATTGTCAACTATGCAGCCATTAACAAGGGCTCTCTTGTTATTGGAGCTGCGGGAAATGGTCCATTTAGCGGTCCAAATAGCGATAAAGGAATTGAAGATCGCTTCTACCCTGCAGCCTATGAGAATGTGTTTTCTGTGGGTGCGCTGGTGCTAGGTGATACGGTTTGGAGAGGTTCGAACTATGGCTACTGGCTAGATATCTACGCTCCCGGTGTTGGTCTTTATACAACTACCAATGGTGGTGGCTATGGTTTCGTAGGTGGAACATCAATGGCTGCGCCAGTTGTTGCTGCTGCAGCTGCTCTTGTTAAATCTCATTATCCTAACAATACAGCCAAGCAAATTGAAGAACGCTTGATCAATTCCGCCGTGAATATTGATGCAAGCAATGAAAGCAAGTATTTTGAAAAAGTAGGAGCCGGAAAAGTGGACTTCTACAATGCTTTAGTGTTCGATAGCCTTCCGGGTATTCGCATGGAGAATATCAGTTATAGCAATGGTTCATCGCCAGAGGTATTTAGCGGAGACTCTATATTCATCAGTGGTGACTTCATCAACTATTTAGAGCCTTCAGTAGCGGGAAATGCGCAATTGGAGATTATGAATGGGGGTGCGCAAGCTATCAATCAACAAATTAGTTTAGCAGCTATTCCAGCTCAAGGCACTATCGACAACAGACAGGATCCGTTTATTTTCAAAATAGACCCCAACATAGGAATCAATCAGAGGTTGGAGTTTAAGCTGACTATAAACGCAGGTTCCTATCAAAAGATACAATACTTCTCTACCATCGTCAACAATGACTACCTCACTATGCGCAATGATGAGATGGCAGTAACGGTGAGTAGTGATGGCGGTTTAGGCTTTGCAGGTCCGTCGAACTCCTTAGGTGAAGGTGTACGCTTTAGAGAAGGTAGTTCACTTTTATATGAAGGAGGTTTGATGATGGGGAATTCCAATTCATATGTGGTTGATAAGTTCAGAGGAGAAGGTGGAACTGATAACGACTTCTACCCTTTAAGCTTAGTAAGAGAAGTGAATTACGCTCAAGCTGAATCGGCCACTTCAACCTTGTTTAATGATGCTAGATTTTCATCCCCGGCCAATATTGAAGTCGAGCAAACCAACTACTTCTACGATTCTACTTACACAGAGAATGCCCTTTTGATCAACTATCAGATCAAAAATATTAGTGGTACTGACCTAAATAATTTCTATGCGGGTTTAATTGCCGATTGGGATTTGATAAGCTATCCAAGAAATAGAGTATTCTATGATGATCAGAGAAAGATGGGCATAAGCCTTTCGTTAGATTCTTCTGTTGTTGCAGGATTGATGGCTATTAGTCACCCAAACCTTGCCAATCATTATGCAATAGACAATCAAGATAATGGCGCTGGTGGAGTGAATCTATCTGATGGATTCGATTCCACTGAAAAATTCACGGTCTTATTAGGAGGCAGAGATAGTGCTGGCTATTATCAGGCGGGTGGATCTGATATTTTGGATGCTATTTCGATGGGACCATTCAATATTTCAACTGACAGCAGCATAAGTCTGAGCTTTGCGGTATTGGTTGCCAATGATCTTAATAGTTTGGAGACGGCTGCAGATTCTGCCAGATCCATCTATGAGAATTTCCCAATAGGTCTGAATGAAACCAGATCTAGAACCAAGGACTTCAGCATCTTTCCCAATCCAGCAAATGATGTACTAAATGTGCTTTCCAAATCGAATGGATTAAAGGCATTCGATATTGAAATCTACGACCTAAGAGGACAGCTGATCATCAGGAAAATGGTGAATACCAAGCAATTGGTGAAGCTCAATATTGAATCGTTGAAAAATGGTGTATATCTTCTGCGCATTATAGAAGAGGATCAGATATTTCAGGATAAATTCGTGGTAGCTAACTGATATTAATACAAGCTATTTGCTGAATGTCTGAAGTCAGAAAACTGATTCTCACAGATTCGAAGAAGAAGGCCAAGCGGCGTTTCGCTATAAGCGATATTCACGGCTGCTATAAAACCTTTCAAGCCCTTATTTCTCAAATTGCCTTAAAAAAAGAGGATTATCTCTTCATCTTAGGTGATGCAGTTAATCGCGGACCGGATTCTGCTGCCATCTTGGATGAGATACTCAGACTTAAAATGGATGGGTATCAGATCTTCTATCTCAGGGGAAATCATGAACAAGCGATCTTAGACAGTATTGAGAAAAAACCCAAGCTCAGAGAAAAGTTAATTCGCAATCACAACAATGGTGACCTTTTCGATGAAAGGATCATCAAGGAGAAATACCACAAGCTCTTAGAAGAAAGCTATCACTATATAGAAACCGAAGACTATTTTCTCGTGCATGCGGGATTTGACTTTTCTAAAGCTGAGCCCTTCGAAGACAGTCGCTCAATGCTCTTTATCAATAGGTTCAAAGCCAAAAAAGGTCCTCTAAAAAATAAGAAAGTAGTAGTTGGTCATAAACCTAAAAGCCTATCAAAGATCTTACTTCGATTGGCCTCCAATAAGCGAAAGATCTATATTGACAATGGCTGTGTGAATCATCAAGTAGAAGGCATGGGAAACTTACTCTGCTTTAACCTTGATACTAGGGCTTTAAGTATTCAGAGGAATTTGGATCTTTAGAGCTCTACTCTATTTTAAATAGCACTACCTTTATCCTCCTTTCAAATAAATTAGAATGAATTTCAGACTACTCCTTAGTACGGCTCTCATAGCTCTACTCTCTATCAATACTATAGCTCAATCTCCTGGTGACACGATCAAAGTACAGGCTTGGCAATATTCCAGCAATAACAGAGATACTATAATCAGCTTTCCAAATAACCCAAGTTTGAATTTTGAACGGGTGATCATGCGCTATGCCATGCGTTGCAAAGGAGCTCAAGTATCTTCTGTTACCAATAGAAATCTCGGTTGTGGAGAATGGGATTATTCATGCAACACCTATATCCACAATCCATCTCTCGCAGACTCTATAGACAGAACGATCAATAAGTACCAGATCACTCCATCTACCTCAGACACTGTTTTCAGTGCTATTCCAACCTTTGATTATTTGCCTAAACAGCAATTGGATGTCGCTATCGACAGCATTTTGAATGAAACAAAGGTGACTGTGGGCCTTCCTCCACAGAATCCAGCTTATACTTTTGCTATAGATGGCAGAGCAAAATATGGGAAGTCAATACTACACTACACGGCTGCTGAATTAACCAATGCGGGAATTAATTCTGGAAATATTGATGGATTTAGAATCTATGCTGCAACCACAGGAGCTACTCTAAGAGATTTTAGAATCGGGATCAAGCATGCAGCCGCCAATCCATTCAATTCAATAGATACGAACACTACCCAAGGTTTTCAGAATGTTTATTATCATGATAGATATTTTGGATTTGGTGGTAACAGAGTGCAATTCCATACCCCATTCAATTGGAATGGAACCTCAGATATCTTAATTGAAATCACTTATAAAGCAGGGACACAAGGAATTTCTTTATGGCAAGACTCACTTGGACCGGCTATGGCAATTGCCGCAACTGATGATTACTCTTTGGATCTTTTTCCAAATAATTATGTAGAGGCCAACAGCTATCAAGTTATTAGTGGCAGTAACCCACGTACAGTTGAAGCTTGGATCAAAACTACAAGTGGTGGAGAGATCACTAGCTGGGGAGCAAATAGCACTAGCGCAAAGCAATCATTCAGGGTAATTGACGCCAATGGCTTTATCAGACTGGAGATTGCCGGTGGATATATTGTTGGCTCTACTCCTGTGAATGATGGAAAATGGCATCATGTAGCTTATAGCTTTTCAGGTTCTTCTTTGAGTGATGTTTTACTCTATGTGGATGGAAATTTAGAAACGATAAGCTCCATCTCCAATATCGCGATGAATACTCAACTCTCATTGCCCCTTCAAATCTCAAATGGTTTTCACAGCCGATATTTCAATGGTGAGATCGATCAATTGAGAATTTGGTCAGCTGCTTTAAATGCGCAAACCATAAAGGATTGGATGTATAAAAGAGTTGATGCTTCTCACCTTTTCAATAGTTTCTTTGAATTGGCCTACCCTATTACTTCAGACTCTTCGGCAATATTCGACATAAGTGGTAATCAAAGAGATGCCACATTCAAATCGACTAATAGCTTCAAGCTTTTGAATGAAACTGAATTATTCAAAGACTTTAGATCAGTTTATCGTCCTTGGATCGAGTTTTATCAAGGGAATTATCAGTTGACAGTGGCAAACGATACACTTATAGATACCATTCCTAGAGAAGGCTTTATAGTTGAAGAAAGAGCAATTGTTCCTCGATCTGGTACTACCCTTAGCGACAGCATATCGAGGACTATACTTAACTACTACCCAACTACAAATAGATTGTATGATCTGAATGCTAATCTTGTGAGTAGCAGCTTATCCAGCAATCTAGACACCTTAGTTCAGACATCACTTCCCTATTATCAGAGAAACCCATCCAAAGTAGAGATCATGTCATTTGTAACTCCATACGGTATCAATCTCGACTTAGGTCAGGATGGTAAAGCATGGTATTTTGATGTAAGCGACTTTATGCCGGTGCTCAAGGGGAATCGAAGAATAACTATGGAAAGAGGCGGACAGAACCAAGAAGAAATGGATATTGAATTCTATTTCATCGTAGGAACACCTCCAGCTGAAGTGAAGAGCATTAGACAGATATGGAAAGTGGATTCAAGGCCATATTCTGCAATTAGCAATAACACCTATTTTGCCCCTAGGATAATGGATCTTGATACATCTGCTAGGATATTCAAGATACGCTCTGCGATTACCGGTCATGGACAAGAGGGCGAGTTCATTCCAAGAACTCATACCATTACTGTGAATAGCAACAACTTCCCGAGGTTCGTTTGGAAAGAATGTGCAGAAAACCCAGTATTTCCACAAGGAGGCACCTGGATCTACGATAGAGCAGGTTGGTGTCCGGGAATGGCCACAGATGTTGCTGAATATGATATTACTAATCTGGTTCAATCCTCCAGTATCAATGTGGATTATGGCGTAAGCAATGCTACAGGTACTTCAAATTACATCGTCTCTAATCAGTTAGTGGAATATGGCCCTTTGAACTTTGCCAATGATGCGCGAATCGAGAATGTGCGCAGACCAAATCAACAAACTGAATTCGGCAAGAAGAATCCTACATGTTTTGATCCGGTCATCATTTTGAGAAATACTGGATCAAATAACCTCAGTTCTGCTACTATTGAAGTAAGCGTCAATAATAGCACTCCTTTTACATACAATTGGACGGGTAATCTCAATCCATTGGATAGTGAAAGCGTAAGTATTCCTGTTCCCGGAAGCTTCTGGGTAGCAGCAAATCAATCAGTAAATACATTTACTGCGAGGATTACAGGTGTGAATAATGGCAGCGACCAATATGTGCACAACAACCATTATAACAGTCGTTTTAGCATGGCAGACACACTGCCCAGTCAGTTCCGAATGATCATAAAAACCAATAATGCTGCATTTCAAAATAGCATTACCATCAGAAACGACTCCAACAATGTTGTATTCAGTAGAAGTGGCTTCCAAAATAATGCAACTACCGGAAATATCATCAGTCTGCCGGTTGGTTGCTATCAATTGAGATTGGATGATCTGAATGATGATGGACTTTCATTCTTCGCCAATAATGCGGGTACGGGATACTTCAGATTAGAAGATATGAACCTGCAGGTAATGAAGACTTTCAATTCAGATTTTGGCGATCGCATCGAATATTATTTCACGATTGATCGATTAACTGATCTTGCAGAGGAAGTTAAATTGGAAGATCGAATTCAACTCTTCCCAAATCCCGCAGAAGATTTCATTCAATTGGAAGCGAGTATTGAAGAATTGAACTGGAATATCAATGATGCTATGGGAAAACTAGTGCTTAGTGGAAGTAAGTCAGAAGGCATAAGGCTTCAAAAGATTGATCTCTCTAAGCTTTCTAAAGGAGTATACTTCTTCCAGATTGAACAAGACGAGCAGATGGTAGTGAAGAAGATCGTGAAGCAATAGTACTTCACCGAAAAACGAAGGCAATAAAAAAGCCCCTTCAAAAATGAAGGGGCTTTTTTTTAAACTTTTAAGCGAAGCTTACAAAGAGTTCACATGCTTAGTCAACTTGGATTTCAAGTTAGCTGCTTTTTTATCATGAATGATATTTCTCTTTGCTAGTCTGTCAATCATACTAACTACTTTAGGCAATTGCTCAGTAGCTTTCTTCTTGTCGCTAGTCTCTCTTAGATCCGCAATAGCATTACGCGTAGTTTTCGCATAATAACGATTGTGAAGATTTCTCTTACGAATCTGACGGATTCTCTTTAATGCTGATTTGTGATTAGCCATCTAACTTCTTCTAATGTTCTTGCAGTCCGTAGGGGAATCGAACCCCTGTTACCAGGATGAAAACCTGGCGTCCTAACCCCTAGACGAACGGACCGTATTTTGTTTCCAAAAATTTGGAGTGCAAATGTAATAGAAAAATGATAATTGGGAAAAGAATTTTTTTGATTTTTTTTATCCTATCAAAAAACAGCTGAATTCCTTTGGCTTAAGGCCATAGACAGCTAGTCGTCAAAGCTGAATTTAAAGCCCAATCTCTTCGCAGTTTTAATTCTCATGGAAGAGGAGTCTTGCAGTACTTCTCCAACACTAATGAACTGACTTAATTTGTATGGTGGCAAAGTAAGATCGAAAGACATTGAGTATATGATTGCCTGCTCCAAGATCGATTGAATTGCAGCCATATCAATCTTCTGATTTACAAAGTCATTGAAGAGAAAATTCAACTGCCTTCTACCCTCTACATAAAAGTGCTGGTCTTTATTAATCATTATCCTTCCAATCAAATGACCTTCGTCATTTATCCTATTATACTTGAATGAGTCTGCAAGGAAATTATAGATATTGATCAAGCCACAATAATTCCTGCTATGGTCATCTTGAATATATGAAGTCTTCATAAGTGGATGATTCATTTGAAATCCATGCACGTTCGTATGCATATAGATCAGCAGCACATCACCACCGATCTTGATTTCAAACTCGAATGCACTTTTCTCTTCGAACTCAAGAGGAACATTACTATCTATGCCTGTAGTTTCAGACTGCAAAGCGGTAATCATCTCCTGAGCAATCAATTTGAATTGCTTAAAGGTCTTTAGGGTATTCCTGTAGATCTTTTGTTTGAGGCAGGCTTTGTCTTTAACCTCCTTAACGATCTTCTGAAAATCCTCGCTTTGCTTTTTCATGCACCTAAAGTATGAATTAATAGGCTTTGGCGAATACCACTCTTCTTGCAGATGGATTACCGCTCACCATGCATTTACCTGCTTCCGGTTTACCGAATGGAATGCATCTAATTGTGGCTTTAGTCTCTTGCTGGATCTTTTCCTCGGTTTCTGCAGTACCATCCCAATGAGCATAAATAAAGCCTCCCTTTTCTTCCAAGACCTTCTTAAACTCATCATAGCTATCCACAATATGGGTATTCTCCTCTCTAAAATCGACTGCCTTATTGTAGAGGTTCTCCTGAATATTCTCCAACATATGCTCGATCTTATTGCCGATATCGCTTAGATCGAAACTCTTTTTCTCAAGCGTATCTCTTCTTGCTACTTCAATAGTTCCATTTTCGATATCGCGCATTCCCATTGCCAAGCGCACTGGAACGCCTTTAAACTCATATTCTGCGAATTTCCAGCCTGGTTTATGTGTATCGCGGTCGTCTAGTTTTACTCTTATGCCTCTGGCTTCAAGAATTTCTTTGATCTTCTGCAACTCACTTACAACTCTTTCTCTCTGCTCATCTCCCTTATAGATTGGTACCATCGCAACTTGATAAGGAGCAAGCTTAGGAGGCAATACCAATCCATTATCATCGGAATGTGTCATGATCAAAGCTCCCATCAGACGAGTACTTACTCCCCATGAAGAAGCCCAAACATATTCTTGCTTTCCTTCTTGAGAAGTAAACTTCACATCAAATGCCTTTGCGAAATTCTGACCTAAGAAATGTGAAGTACCGGCTTGAAGAGCTTTCCCATCTTGCATAAGTGCTTCGATACAATAAGTCTCTTCAGCACCTGCAAACTTCTCACTTTCAGATTTTAAGCCTTTCACCACAGGCATTGCCATGAATTCCTCAGCGAATTTTGCGTAAATATCAAGGATCATTCTGGTTTCTTCAACTGCTTCATCTTTGGTAGCATGAGCTGTATGCCCTTCTTGCCAAAGGAATTCTGCAGTTCTCAAGAACAGTCTTGTTCTCATTTCCCAACGCACCACATTGGCCCATTGATTCACCAAGATCGGTAGATCGCGATATGATTGAATCCAATTCTTATAGGTTTTCCAAATGATAGCTTCTGAAGTCGGACGAACCACTAACTCTTCTTCCAGCTTCGCATTCTCATCTACTTTTAGTTTACCTGGATTATCTTCATCAGTTTTTAGGCGATAGTGGGTAACTACAGCACATTCTTTTGCAAAGCCTTCTGCATTCTTTTCTTCTGCTTCAAATAAACTTTTCGGCACAAAAAGTGGGAAATAGGCATTGGTATGACCAGTTTCTTTAAACATTTTATCGAGTTGAGCTTGCATTTTTTCCCAGATGGAGAATCCATATGGTTTTATTACCATGCAACCTCGAACCGCTGAATGCTCCGCCAGATCTGCTCTGCTAACGATTTCATTGTACCATTGAGAATAATCTTCTGCTCTACTGGGAAAGCCTTTTGCCATTGTGGTATAGATTTTGTTTTATGTGGTGTGAACTTCTCTCGAGCAAAAGTATTATTTAATCATGATACTGCCGGAGACAAAACGAATAGGCATGAAACGATTAGCGAAACTTTTCTACATTATTACTGGAATTAGCTTGCTTACAGCTTGCGCAACATCTTCGCAACCTTATGCTTACGACGATGTATATTACAGTCCGTCGAACGATCCGGTACGTCAAGTTGAAACAGATCCGAGAGATGATTTCAATAAAACAGATGATATTTCTTATCAATCTTATCCAAATAGATATTCTGAAGAGCAATCGGAAGATTATCCTCAAGAAATGTATCAAAACCGATATGTGGAAGGTGAGCAGATCGAGAACGAGCAGCCTACCACCAACAATGGGAATAATCAGACCGTAATTATCAATAACAATACCTCTGATGGAGGTGTGGAGTATTATGATGAGGACTATGCCAGATCGGTGGAACGTTTGAATGCTCCTATTCAGTCGTTCAATACATATGACTCTTATCAACGCGATCGTATTCTTTATACGGTTGATCCATTTTTCTATCAGCCTGCCATCTACGCTGGCTATGGATTCTATGATCCCTTTGTGCCAAGTGCTGGATTGAGAATAGGCTGGAATAGCTGGAGCGGTTGGAATGTTGGAATCGGAATTGGATTCGGATATTCTTCATGGGCTTGTTATGATCCTTTCTGGAATCCTTGGAGACCTTCTTGGGGTTACAACCCTTGGAACCCTTGGTATCCATCTTATGGATGGGGATATGGTTATGGTTGGGGTTACGATCCTTATTGGGCTGGTTACAATCATGGTTATTACAACGGATGGAATAATGGATATTATGCCGGAGGTGGTGGTTATCATGATGGAGGCAGAAGCGGAAGAACCTATATAAACACTCCAAGAGGTAGCAGTGGTTCTAGAGCATTCAATACTGGAAGAGAAAGAGCACCTCGTCCTGGAAGCAACACAGCTAACAACCGTATGGCTGATGGAGAGTACAATACCTCTCGTCAGACAAGGTCTACTCAAAGCAGAGAAGCTGTAGATCGCCAGAAAAGCGTTCCAGTTGAAAGAGAGTCTGGTACAAGAGAAGCAGCTACTAGGGAAACGCCTACGCGCTATGCGACGGATAGAAACAGAGAAAGCTATAGTCGTTCTAGTACAAGTCGTCCATCTGGAAGTGAAGGTAGTAGTCGTCAAACTACTAGACCTAGCCAGACTAGATCTAGCAATGGTAATCAGCAGTCTAGACCTGCAAGTAGACCGTCGACTCAGCCGGCTCAAAGACAGCAACAATCCAATTCTTCTGGGACAACTAGACCGCGAACTAGAAGTAGTAACTATTCAAATCAGCGTTATAATAATAGCAGATCAACTCAGCCTGCTCAAAGACAACGTTCTAGTGGCTCTCAGACTCGACCGTCGACAAACTACAGACAAAGTCAGAGTAGACCTTCATATAATAGAACGCCGAGTTATACGCCATCTAGAAGCTCTGGTGGTGGCGGCGGAGGTATGCAAAGATCTGCTCCAGCAAGATCATCAGGTGGTTCACGACCAAGAAGATAGCATATGAAAAAGTTAATAGGAATAGCACTTATAGCCTTGTCTGTGAACGTAGTTTACGGACAAGGAACCGAAGATGCACTGCGATTTTCACGCATGCACTACTTGGGAACTGCTCGCTTTAATGCCATGGGAGGTTCATTTGGAGCCCTAGGTGGAGAGATCAGTGGAATACTTATTAATCCAGCTGGTATCGGTGTATATCGAAATTCGGAATTCACCTTCTCCACAGCATTGCAAAGCACAATTCAGGAAGTTGGATTCAGGAATGGACTTAGAAATGAGAATAGCCTGAATTTCAACATCCCCAATATAGCTTTTGTGAATAGCTATAGAGGCGATCCCAATGGTTGGAAGAATTATTCGTTTTCTATTGGTCATAATAGAGTAAATAGCTTCAAAGGGAATTACTCTTTCAATGGAAATAATACCGAAGGATCTTCCTTTTTGGACCCATATGTACTTGACCTGAATGAGACTTTTCCCTCTACTGACGACTTGATCAACTATAATGTGTATCCATTTGGTCATGCTCAAGCCTTTGAAACTTATGCTATCGACATCTTTCAAGATGGTGGGGGAAATGAATTTTACGATCGATGGTTGATCGATGAAGAGAGTATTGATCAAACTAAAGAAGTTGAGGAAACTGGCCGACAGTCGGAGACATACTTTGCATTAGGTGGCAACTATCGGGATAAATTATACATAGGAGGTAGTATGGCCGTCCAAACTACTCGCTTCGAACGCAATATAGTGCGTTATGAGGAATACAATTATGCAGGACCGCCACCTGCCGGAGTAGTTGACATCAATTCTTATAGGGAAGAAACCAATCTATTGTCACTTGGTACAGGTTTCAATCTCAAATTTGGTATGATCTATAGAATTACAGAACAGTTGAGAATTGGAGCCTCTGTGCACTCCCCTACTTGGTTTAGGTTTAGTGAGGAATATATAGTAGAATCAGTTAGTAGTTTCTCAGATGGCAATAGGTATGATTCCGAAACACTAGAATCAAACTACGACTATAGATTGCGTACGCCATGGAGATTTAATACCAGTTTGGCATATGTATTTGGCCGACAAGGTATGATCAATGTGGATTATGAATATGTAGATTATTCATATGCCCGTTTCGACGATGTGAGAGGATTTAATTATAACTACTCATTCGTTAACAATAACATCAATGATGTACTGCAGGCAACGCATAACTTAAGGTTTGGTGCTGAGATTCGCCTAGATCCTTTTGTAGCTAGAGCAGGATTCAGATATGAAGGCAATCCATATGGAGACAATGTGGAATTCAATCCGGATGAAAGCAGAATGACTTATTCTCTAGGAGGAGGATATCGCTATAAAAACTTCAATTTCGATCTTTCTTATAGCATGAGTCAGATGGATTATATCGATCCATTCTACGAAACCTCTCCTGCTGAAGCCAATATCACAAGAAATGATCATTTGGTGACTGCTACTTTTGGATGGAGATGGTAAAATCTTTGAAGCTCGATGCTTCAAAGATTTTAGAGTGCCTAGAGTGCACTAACACTTCTACGCCAAGGCTTCGAAGTGCAAGGAGTGCAGCTAGAGTGCCTAAAGTATTAAGCCGATAGCCGAGAATTGAATAGTTTTATTTGACAAGCTCACGCGGACATGATGTCCGCCTGACTTTTTTACTCAGACCAAAATATCCTAATTCCTTCCTCTTTAATCTTTCCTCCTTAATCCTTATTTGTCACCCCGAGCCCTTCGGCTTCGCTCAGGGTAAACTCAGTCGAGGAGTCAGATATTAAAAAAGATCTTCCAGATCCTTATCATCAACCAGATTCGGTACTGTAACCTTCAATCTTGGTTCGGCTTCCATGGCTCTTTTGATGGCGTAAATGGCTCCTTCATTACGAGCCCAATTTCTGCGGGCTATACCATTGTTCACATCCCAATGTAGCATCGACTTCAATCTTCGGTCGGAATCTTCGCTACCGTCTAGCATCATACCAAAGCCACCATTGATCACTTCGCCCCAGCCTACTCCACCACCATTGTGGATAGATACCCAAGTAGCGCCTCTGAAGGAATCGCCAATCACATTTTGGATGGCCATGTCTGCAGTAAACTGAGATCCATCATAGATATTGGAGGTTTCACGATATGGTGAATCCGTACCAGAAACATCATGATGATCCCTACCCAGAATAACCGGAGCAGAGATCCTGCCATCGGCCACAGCCTTATTGAAAGCTTCGGCAATCTTGATCCTTCCTTCTGCATCCGCATAGAGGATCCTCGCTTGAGAGCCAACTACTAGTTTATTCTCTTCAGCCTGACGGATCCATCTGAGATTATCTTCAATCTGCTGTTTGATCTCTTGTGGAGCTTCAGCGGCCATCGCTTCCAGCACTTCTGTTGCTATACGGTCTGTTTCACTTAGATCTTTTGGATCGTTTGATGCACAAACCCATCGGAAAGGACCAAATCCATAATCGAAACACATTGGTCCCATGATATCCTGCACATATGAAGGGTATTTGAATTTATTACCATTCATTATATCCGCCCCAGCGCGACTAGCTTCCAGCAAAAAGGCATTTCCATAGTCGAAGAAGTACATTCCTTCTTGACAGAGCTTATTCACAGCATTTACATGTCGCTTCAAAGTATCCTGAACCGCCGCTTTGAACTTTTCCGGCTCTTCAGCCATCATTCGATTAGACTCTTCCAAGCTATAGCCCACAGGATAATAACCTCCTGCCCATGGATTGTGAAGAGAGGTCTGATCGGAACCCAACTCCACCTTGATCGACTCTGCTGCTAACTTCTCCCATAGATCTACCACATTACCTTGATAAGCAAGAGAAACAGCTTCTTTATTCTTTTGTGCCTCTTTACATCTGGCAATCAATTCATCTAGATCTTCATATACTTCATCTACCCATCCTTGAGAGTGGCGCGTATGAGTTGCTTTTGCATTGATCTCAGCGGTAATACTAACTGCTCCTGCAATCTTAGCTGCTTTAGGCTGAGCACCCGACATACCGCCTAGTCCGGCAGTCACGAAGAGCTTTCCACCTAGATCAGCTAAACCTATCTTTCTTCCTGCATTCAGCACAGTAATTGTAGTTCCGTGTACTATTCCTTGCGGACCGATATACATGAATGAACCTGCGGTCATTTGTCCGTACTGAGTTACACCTAAAGCATTGAATCTTTCCCAATCATCCGGTTTGGAGTAGTTGGGGATCATCATTCCATTAGTCACCACAACTCTTGGCGCATCTTTATGAGAAGGAAAGAGTCCCATTGGATGACCTGAGTATAGCACTAATGTTTGCTCATCTGTCATCTCAGACAAATACTTCATACAGAGAAGGTATTGAGCCCAGTTTTGGAAAACGGCACCATTTCCGCCATAAGTGATCAATTCATGAGGGTGCTGAGCTACTGCATAATCCAAATTGTTAGATAACATGAGCATAATGCCGGCAGCCTGCTTCGACTGATGAGGAAAATCATCAAGATGGCGTGCCTTGATCTCATAATCAGGACGATAGCGATACATATAGATCCTCCCGTATTCTTTTAATTCCTGAGCAAAATCCTTAGCCAATTCTGCATGCTGAGAAGAAGGGAAATAACGGAGGGCATTTTGCAATGCCAAACGCTTTTCTTCAGCCGATAGAATATCTTTTCGCTTGGGTGCGTGATTGATATTTGGATCATATGTCTTCTTTACTGGAATCTCCGATGGGATACCCGCTTTGATCTCTTCCTTGAATGATGTCATTTTATCAGTCAGCATAATTATTTTCTTTTGGCAGAGAAGCCTCTCTTAAATCCATATGGACAGTGCTTGCAACCATTCTTGCAGCAATATCCTCTCTTTAGGTGATACTTCTCCGTGAATACTATATAACCCTCCTTACTAAGGTAATAATCGTCTTTATCGTACTTGTCTTGAATTGAAAATCCGTCCATACTCATCGCCTGCAAAATTAATCAACTTAAAAGGCAAGCCAATGTTCATAGCTTTGCTAAATGTTTAATCTAAAATTGCCTTCAGCACTTCAGAAAGTCGATCATCCTCTATTGAGGAAGGTCGATTGTGAATTATGGGTGAAGAGAGACGATCTGATCCATCCTGAAATCTCCGGTAATAAATGGAGAAAGCTCGCTCTCAACATCAAAGAAGCTGAACAAAAAGGCTTTTCGAAAGTGCTAACCTTCGGTGGGGCGTATTCCAATCATATAGCTGCAACTGCTGCTATAGCAGGAATCTCCAATTTGGAATTTCATGCAATGATCCGTGGAGAGGAGTTGAATCCCAATTCAAATTACTGTCTTCAAAAGGCAAATGAACAGGGTTTGAATTTGCACTTTATCTCACGTTCAGACTATGCAGAACTCAAGAGTATTAAGGATTGGAGTCGAATGGGAGAGGAATGGAAAGACACTTACATCATTCCTGAAGGAGGTGGAAATGAATTGGGAGTTCGAGGTTGTGAAGAGATCTACAATGAAATTGAGCTTGCCTTCGATCATCTATACTGTGCGGCGGGAACCGGAACAACTGCTGCGGGTATTCTAAGAAGCCTAAAGGGAGAAAAACTCCATATTGTATCCGCTTTGAAAGGAGGTGGATTCCTCAAGGAGGAAATCCTCAAATGGCAGACTAAAAAAGAAAAAAAGCATCAGATTGAACTTATTGAGGATTATCATTTTGGAGGCTTCGGCAAAGTGACAGAGGAATTGGTCGATTTTCAAGAGTCATGTAAAACTGAATGGGGTCTTGAACTAGACTATCTATATACTTCAAAGGCCTTTTTTGCGTTAGTAGAACTCCTTAAAAAAGAACACTTTCCGGCCAAAAGCAGAATTGTGTTTTATCATTCAGGCGGATTACAAGGCAATAGAGGGATAAGAGAACACAAATCTCAATAATCCATTGTTAATATCTTGTTGATACCGCTCTACATCACAATAGACTTGGCCTTATTTTTGTTAATAAGGATATTAACATTTTGTTGAAATGCGTGCTATAACCACTATACTATTTGCATTAGCGACAAGTATTTTACTTGCTCAGCCGGCTAAGAACCGTATGAGTCAGGCTGATTATATTGAAAAATATAAGGATGAGGCCATAAAGGAGATGAGAAGAAGTGGAGTACCGGCAAGTATCACTTTAGCTCAAGGTATCCTTGAATCTGGCAATGGAAATAGCTCTTTGGCCAGAAAAGCTAACAATCATTTTGGAATTAAATGTCATTCCGACTGGAATGGGGATACCTATATACAAGACGACGATCGCAAGAATGAATGTTTCAGAAAGTACAAGCATGTGCTTGAATCTTACCGTGATCATTCTGAATTCCTAAAGAAGCCTCGATATGCCTTCTTATTTGAGCTTAAACCAACGGATTATAAAGGATGGGCCCACGGACTAAAGAAAGCGGGTTATGCGACCAATCCAAAATATCCGAGGCTATTGATCGACATTATTGAAAAGAATGAACTCTATCAGTACGATGAGGGCTATAAGCGGAAAAAACACAAGGATCTTGCAAAGGACGATGAAATAGAAACGCCCATTGCAAAGCCATCTGCCTCCTCAACTAGTGCGCTGATCAACCATCACAAGGTTAAAGTCCATGAAAATCACATCCGATACATCGAAACCAAAGAAGGAGATAATTTTGAGGATCTAGCTCAGGAATTCAATATGGGGTTATGGCAATTCTATAAATACAACGACCTTAAAGAGGGAGATGCAGTTCCAGCTGGAATAATCTATCTTCAACCAAAAAGAGGAAGAGCTCAAGCAGATTCACATACCGTAGCTGAAGGAGAAACCTTATGGGATATCTCTCAAATGCACGGTATCAAAATGAAAAAACTGCTTAAGCGAAACGGACTTGAAGAAGGTGATAAGGTGAAAGCAGGAACAGTGCTTAAACTTCGTTAGAAGCTTACCTCAACTCCGCTCCCAACACTTTCTTAAAGCTCTCGATCAACCTACCCATGATCTTATCTACATGTTGATCGGTCAAGGTTTTGCCTTTATCCTGGAAAGTAAAGCTCACTCCATAAGATTGCTTACCCTTCTCCAGTTTATCCCCTTCATATACATCAAAGAGATTCACTTCTCGCAAATAGGTGGTTTCTGTATCTCTTGCCAGCGTTCGGATTTGCTCGAAACTGATCGATTTATCAATAAGCAATGCAAGATCCCTTCTCACCGATGGGAATTTGGCAATTGGCTTATACTGTATCTCTCCTGAAGGGATTTGCTGTATGATCACTTCCCAATTCAATTCGGCAAAATAGACTTCTTCTTCGATCTCGAATTTCTCTAAGATCGCATCCGATACTTTACCCAAAATACCAAGAGAATTCTTGCCTTTCATTAACTCTATGCCATAGACGAACTGATCGTTCTTGATCTCTTTGATCTTATATCTATTGATACCCAAGTTCTCGATTACTTCAATGCATACCGACTTCAGATCATAGAAATCGAAGGCCTGTTCTTTTGCTCTCCAACTCTCTTCTGTACGATTTCCACTAAGCCATATACCTAACTTTCTGAATTCCTCATAGGAATCATTAGAAGGCTTGAAGTATACCTTGCCAAATTCAAAGAACCTTAAGTTTCCTCGCTTTCGATTCAAATTCCAGTTGATGGCAGATAATCCGCCGTGAAGCATGGTCTGACGCATCACTTCCAATTCCTTACTTAAAGGATTCAGAATTGGAACAAACTGATCATTCGTAGCATAATGCTCAGGATTGGTCAATGAATTATTCAATATTTCTCTAAACCCTATGGAAGCAAGCTGATTAGCTGCCTTCTCCTCTGCTTTCAATGCAGTTCTATCGACATTCATGCCTATTGAAGTCCTTAGTTGCTCTGGCATAGGAACTGCATTCAGGCCATGAATTCTTAGGATCTCCTCTATAACATCCACTTCTCTTTGCACATCTACCCTGTACGCAGGTACTTGCAATCGAAGCCCTTTCTTATTCTCATTGAGAATCTTGATCTCAAGGTTCTCTAATATCTCTTTGATCGTACTTCTGTGCAGATTCATTCCGATCAATCGATCGCAATTCTCATAGTTCAATTCTACAAGAAAGTCTTCAACAGGCTCTGGATAGATATCCAGAATATCAGAAGCAACTTTTGCACCACATACTTCCTTGAACAGCTGAGCAGCTCTTTTTAGCGCGTAGACTGTAATATTGGGATCAGCTCCTCTTTCATATCTGAAAGATGCATCGGTATTCAAAGCATGAAACTTAGCTGTCTTGCGAATAGATACAGGATTGAAATAGGCGCTTTCCAAAAAGACAGAAGTGGTGCTATCTTTAACTCCGGAGTCGATTCCTCCAAACACTCCGGCCATACACATACCGTCTTTGGCATTGCATATCATCAGCTCATCGCCTGATAATTCTCTTTCTACTTCATCAAGCGTCGTGAATTTCGAACCTTCTCTAAGCTTCTTGACTATCACTTCATTCCCCTTGATCTTATCCGCATCAAATGCGTGCAATGGCTGACCAATCTCGTGAAGGATGAAATTGGTGATGTCAACCACATTATTTATAGGCTTAGAACCTATTGATTGTAATCTTCTTTTAAGCCAGTCTGGCGATTCTCCAACTTTCACATCGGTAAAAGTGAGGGCTGAGTATCTCGGACAAGCCTTTGGGTCTTCGATCTTTACATCGATCTGTAAATCCTTTGAATCGACTTTGAAGTCGGCTACACTAGGAAGTTCTGCCTTTACATCATCCTGTAAATTGAGGTATGCTGCAAGATCTCTAGCTACACCATAATGGGAAGCTGCATCAACCCTATTTGGAGTTAAACCGATCTCAAATACCTCATCTTCCTCTATATTCAAATAAGTAGCAAGATCTTCTCCTACCTCTGCATCCTTTTCTAGAACTAAGATCCCATCATGAGAGTTTCCAAGTCCTAGTTCATCTTCTGCACATAGCATTCCCTCTGATGCTTCTCCTCTGATCTTGGATTTCTTTATCTTGAACTCTTTGCCATCCATAAAAAGCACACTACCCACTAGAGCAACAGGAACTTTTTGTCCTTCAGCTACATTGGGTGCTCCGCAGACAATATCCAATAGGTCGGCATGACCTACATCTACCTTGGTCAATTTCAAACGATCGGCATTTGGGTGGGGCTTTACGCTTTTTACTTCGCCAATTACCACACCTTTGAGTCCGCCTTTAACGCTCTCAACCTTTTCGAGACCTTCTACTTCCAGACCAATATCTGTTAGTATTTCAGACACCTTTTCTGCAGGCAGATCTGTCTTGATGTATTCTTTAAGCCAATTGTAGGAAATCTTCATTTGAACGGCATTAGGCTTGCAAAAATAATAAAAGGGTGCAGGCTATGAATTCATCTAGGCGTCTATTTGCCAAAGCTTCACCATACTGTCATCACCCGTTGAGATCAAGAGCGATTCTTCAGGCCAAAAAAGCGCATTTACCGAGTGAGAATGGCCGCCGTATTCCCTTCCCTCTATCCTTTCCAAAACCTTTAGGCTATCTACATCCCATATTTTCACAGTCTTGTCTCTGCTTGCCGTGGCAAAATATTTCCCGGAAGGAGAGAATTGTAGATCATAGATCGGCCAATAGTGGGCCGGCAAGGACTTCAAAATCTCATTGCTATGCTTATCAATCAAATGAAGGTGGGCTTCTTTATCACCGGCTAATATGTGCTTATCGTCTGTTGAGTAGCGAGCCACATTAAAGCCAGCCTTGCTTTTAATTTGTCCAACTTCTGCATAATCTGAAGTGGAAAAACGAGAGATTATTCCATCGCCGCGACAGATCAAAAGTTCTTTTTCATCTTCAGAAAGCTCCATTTTTCTCAATTTGACATCACAAAGTTGCTGATGGTAGAGTCGCTCAAATGTTTTGGCCGACCAAACCGAAAAGCTTCCATCTCCTGAAGCGAAGACCAGTTCTTGCTTTTGAGGAAGGTAGACCATATCAAAAATGTATTTTTCATGCCCTTTGAGATATTTGATCTCCTTTCTGGCTTCCAGATCAATAATATGCACCCCTCCTTCCATTTGCCCAATCAACAAAAGGTTGAACTCTTCCAAATAAAGCAAACTGATGATAGCCGCAGCCGAATTAGCCAGCACTCCACCTTCTTCACTTTCGAGATCCCACTCCACTACCCTGCGGTCTGAGCCACCACTCAGAATCTTATGATCCTTAAAGTTAGCTACTGCGTAAAGTGGGCCTTTATGTCCTTCTAACTGATTCTTTCTTTTTGCTTTCATGCGATACGACTCCAGTCCATTTTTCCCTTCTTCTGCTGTTGAATATAATGTTTCACCATACTGTGATCATTCATTGCCAAATCCGGGTCGCGATTCAAGAGGTCTTCTGCTGCCTCTCTAGCTAGTTTGATGATCCTGCCATCCCTGGCAAGGTCGGTTAGTTTTAAATTTATGGGCAGACCACTTTGCTGTGTGCCAGTAAGATCGCCCGGTCCACGCAACTGCAGGTCAACTTCAGATATCCTAAAGCCATCATTGGTCTCCACCATGGTTTGCATGCGTGTGCGGCTATCCGAGGAGAGCTTATTGCCCGTCATCAACACACAAAAAGACTGCTCGGCACCTCTACCTACTCGGCCACGCAGCTGGTGTAATTGAGAAAGGCCGAAACGTTCAGCACTTTCTATGATCATTACAGATGCATTAGGCACATTCACTCCTACTTCGATCACTGTGGTAGAAACCATTATGTCGGTTTCTCCATTCACAAAGCGATCCATTTCAAAGTTCTTCTTATCCGCCGGCATCTTGCCATGCACTATGCTCACTTTGTACTTTGGAGGAGCAAAGCGTTTGAAAATATGCTGAAAACCTTCTTCAAGATTGGCATAATCCATTTTGGCCGACTCCTCTATAAGTGGATAAACAACGTAAATCTGTCGGCCTTTGGCAATCTCCTCTTCCATAAAACCGAAGAGTCTTAATCGCTTACTTTCATACCAATGAATAGTTTTGATGGGTTTTCTTCCAGGTGGCAATTCATCAATGGTAGAAACATCCAAATCGCCGTAGAGCGTCATGGCTAGAGTTCTGGGGATAGGTGTAGCCGTCATGATCAGCACATGAGGTGCCTGTTTTGATTTCTTCCATAATCGGGCTCTTTGAGCTACTCCAAAGCGATGTTGCTCATCGATCACAGCCAAGCCCAATTGCTTGAATTTTACTTTGTCCTCAAGTAATGCATGGGTACCGACTAAGATCTGCATGCTTCCATCTTCCAATGCTTCATGAATAGGGATTCGATCAGCTTTGGGAGTTGAACCTGTCAAGAGGGCGAAGCGCACTCCTAAAGGTTCTAATAGCTCTTTCAAGGATTCATAGTGTTGGGTAGCAAGTATTTCGGTTGGCGCCATCATAGCTGCTTGAAATCCATTGTCCAAAGCGATAAGCATACTCATTACAGCCACAATGGTCTTTCCGCTCCCCACATCACCTTGCAGCAGGCGATTCATTTGCTTACCGCTACCTAGGTCTTTGCGAATTTCTTTTAATACCCTTTTCTGAGCTCCGGTTAGATCAAAGCTCAAGTACTTTTCGTAGAACTGATTCAAATAATCCCCCACTTGAGAGAAGACGTAACCCTGACTACTCTCTAACTTCACCAGCTTCAGCTTGAGCATTTCCAATTGAATGAAGAAAAGCTCTTCGAATTTCATTCGAAAGCGAGCTTTTTTGAGTTCTTCCGCATTCTCGGGAAAGTGTATTTGAAAGATGGCCTGTTCTCTATTGATCAGGGCGTATTTTGATCGTATTTCATCCGATATATTCTCTGGGATCCTTCCTTTTGCTTTTTGTAGAAGGTTTCGACTGAGCTTTTGTATTTGTCGGCCACCCAACGACATCTTCCCCAGCTTCTCTGTAGAGGGATAGACCGGGCTGATCTTGGAACTCAATTGTGATTGATACTCTTCCAGACTTTGCAATTCCGGATGAACTAGGTTCAAGTGTCCTTTATACAAATTGGGTTTGGCAAAGAGAATATAGGTCTGATTGGTCTTTAAGACCTTCTTAAAATAGCTCACACCTTTGAACCAGACCAGATCAACACTTCCACTATCGTCTCTAAATTTAGCTACCAGGCGTTTGCGATAGCGATCACCCATTTCTTCCATAAAGGTGATCTGCCCTTTTAATTGGACATAAGGTAAGTCGCCATGGATCTCAGAAACCTTGTAGAATTTAGAGCGATCTTCATAGCGAAATGGAAAGTAAAAAAGCAGGTCACCAAAGGTGTTCAGATGGAGTTCTTCGCCAAGCAACTCAGCGCGTTTAGGTCCAACCCCTTTAATGAATTCTATGGATGTATCGAGAAACTGATCTGCCATGCTGAAAAATGCCCGCCCCATCCGCCGAAAGGCGAATTAATAATAGATTAAAGTTAGCTGATAGATAGCTATGAAGGAAATATCATGACAGTTTTCTTTTCACAATTCACAAATCATATAATTTGGATAAGTGCATAAAAAAAGCCCTTCGAATACGAAGGGCTTTTTATCTAACAAACCAATTAAATTACTTCATGATAGAAAGCTTTCGGCTGATCTCATTCTCACCGAATTGGATCCTCAGGAAGTAAAGACCATTATCGAGATTCTCAGTGTCCAATCTCAATTGATGTCTACCATTAGATAGTGTGCCGTAGTCTTCAGTAAGAACTACTCTACCTTTCATATCCACTATGTTAGCTTGAACTTGGGTGTTGTTCTTAAGTTCGAAACTCAAGTTAGTGAAGGCTAAATTTGATGGATTAGGATAGATATTCAATTCCTGAAGATCTTGATCCAACTCTTCCACAGATACAGGAGGCTCGTAAAATCTCACATCATCAATTGCGATATCACCATTGAAGCTTGTTCCTCTTACAGTGATAAAACGAACTCTAAGCTGAGCATTATTGCTTACCAGACTCGTAAAATCCACTACTTTATTCTGATATGGGTCAGAAGAAGCAGTCTGCTGCTGACCGACAATAGAATCAATCGTGGTCCACACACCTTGATCTTCAGCTTGTATGAACAGTGTTTGAATATCAGCGCCATACATATGGTACCAGAACTCCATTTTAAAGCCAATTGGAGGAGCAGATAGATCCATACAAGGTGAAGTAAGGGCGGTGATCTGTCCAGGAGCTGCCGGTGCACTGGCTTCTGTATAAAAGAAGATTCCATTTCCACTTGTGTGATCTCCGGAAGGACCGGTCATTGTACTAGTTGTTGCTGTATCGCTAGTTACCCAAAGGAAACCTCCATTGCTTTGAACAGACCAACCATTGGCGAAAAAGCCCGTATTGAAAGGTGGAAGTGCATCAAAGTCTTCAGTGTAAGGAATTGATCTAAGCGTATTTACAACAACTGTTCTAAGCGTATCATTTGAACGTCTTCCATCTACTGTCATATCGGTATATACCTCAATAATATATTGACCCGGAGTTGAAAGGTCTAAAGTCTTAGATACTAAAGTTGCAGAAGTGCCAGGATTCAAAGGACCAACGAAAGTATCTGTTTCAAGTGGGCCAGATACACCACCTAAAATCGCTCTAAAGTTGATTGGAATGATCATCAATGTATCAGATCCAAAATTCGTTATCTCAACTTCTACAGTTTCAGCAGCTGTCAGATTACATCTAGTAGTTGGGTCGATCAATTGAGTTATACCTGCATCCTCAGCAGGTAGATCATACACTTTCACATTATCGATTAATAGTAGAAATTGATCATTTGAATTATTTCTCCAGCCAATGTAGATCGTATCATTTGCATAGGCTGCTAAGCTTATGCTTCTGCGAGTCCAAAAGCCATTCTCACCAGTGGTTGAAAATAGTGTTGTAGACAATCCAGCTACATCAGGTGTAGTTGTAGAGATCAATAGCTCATACCCATCGGGGAATGCAGCATCTTGAGCTTTAGCATCGAATTCCAATACGGGATTTGAGCCCGTAATGATCATAGGAGTGATCATATAATCATTTGAAGTACCAGCAGGAGTGTACCAAGAAGTACTTGTAGCTACTGAGTCACCTACACCCGTTGAATCGAAGTCTTCACGAACGACCCAGGCGTCTGTCACATAAGCAACATTTGTATTTGGAGTGTTGCCATCCACATCGATCAATGTCCAGTTGCTAAGAGCATTTCCCCCATTAAAATTCTCAAAAAATGCATTCTGAGCATTCAGATTAAAGCCTGCTAGTGTAAGGCAGACGAGAGCAAAAAAGTAGTTGAGTTTTTTCATCATATCGTTTTGATTAATTATCCACTTCAAAACTAATAAGCAGTCAAGCTCAAGCTTCTAAAAAAGAATACCAATACTTAACAAGCTGACATTGTGTGTCTTATAAATTCGTCTACCCAGATATCAATTTTTACGACCACTCATAAATCCATTTTAACATTTGGAAATAAAAAAACCCCGACAATGTCGGGGCTCTTTCATCAAATTATGAGTTTGATCTTATTTCAAGATGCTGATCTTGCGACTTACTTCATAATCACCAACTCTTAGGTTCACGAAGTAGAATCCATTTTCAAGATCTTGAGTATTCAGTTGAATTCTCTGATTTCCTTGAGTCAATGTTCCAAAGTCTTCAATGCTCACTACTTTTCCAGTAACATCAGTGATACGAGCTTGAACATTAGCTGAATTCTCCATGAAGAACTCCATATTGGTAAACGGAAGATCTGATGGGTTTGGATAGATATTCAAGCTATTCTCCAATACTTTTTCTTGTCCATCTACAGAAGTTGCAATACCCAACTTCGCTCTGTTTACGTTGAAGATCTCGTACTGAGAAATATCAGTTCCACCTTCTTTAGAAACGATTCCAATTAGGCTTACATGAGATGCATCCCAAGAGTTGTTCAAAGTAAAGTTGAATGTTCTAGTATAAGGAGTATTCAATGCATAGCTAGAAGGAATAACAGTTACATCTCCAAAAGTACTTGGCAAGATATCTCTCATTACTCTTCTGTGAGGATAGTTTGTAATTGGGTTACCTCTTCCAGCAAATGGGTGACCAGTTTGAGTGTTGTAAGCGTTGATCTGATCATAACCAGTTCCACTACCAATTACACTATCTTCAACGATCATCAAGCTGATGCTTAGATTTCCACCTGGCTGTACATAATCAACAAATGAAGCTGTTACATTCACAGTCATGTTTCTGTTTGTTGGATTATACACACCACCCAAGTTCACATCCACAGGAGAACCTGCATTTGCTTGAGCAAGAGAACGAATAGCCCAAGTACTTGCTGTCCAGTTTGGATAACCAGCTCCTCTTCCGAATGCTACATCAGATTCTCCATCGAAAAGCTTTCTATCAACCATTCCTGTTGGAGCTGCATTCACTCCTAAAGTAGAACAAAGTGCAGAAGCTTCCGTATTGGTCATCTGATCAGTACTAAAGCAAGAGTGCACACTCACAGTAGCCACATTTGCATAGTTTGATTCCATTTGTGCAGCTACCCAAGCTCCATCCGGACAAAACTGACAAACTGCAGTAGTGAACTGCTCAAAAAGAGCTGTTTTAGGTACAGTATTACCCAAGTTTACAAAGATGTCTGCTGTAGCAGTATCATTTGCAGTATTACCATCAGCTACACCATTTGGCAAGCTAGTCCATACTCTAAGATTACTGAAGTTACCAGCGTTTGAAGGAGTCCAGCTAACCTGGTGACTAAATGTGCTACTGTTTCCAGTTGCAATATTCACAGATAGCGTATCCATGTTTACCGGTCCGTTGTTCACCGACCAATTAACTACTACTGAAGTAAGAGTATTCACACCATTGTTTGCTACAGTACCTGTGATAGCAGTAGAGCTAGCATTAGTTACTACAGATGGAACAGTGATAGATGCTAAAGAAGCATCATCAGAAGCCGCATCATATACTTTCACATTATCGATCAACAGTAGAAATTGATCATTGGAGTTATTTCTCCAGCCAATGTAAATGGTATCATTTGCATATGCTGAAAGGTTAATGGTTCTTCTTGTCCAAGCTGCATTTTCAGCAGTTGTTGAGAACAATGTGGTTGACAGTCCAGCTACATCAGGAGTAGTTGTAGACAGCAACAATTCGTAACCATCAGGGAAATTAGGATCCTGAGCTTTAGCGTCGAACTCCAATACTGGAGTGGAGCCCGTAATGATCATAGGAGTAATCATATAATCATTGGCAGCACCTGCAGGTGAATACCAAGAATTACTTACAGCAGCAGAATCTCCAACACCAGTAGTATCGAAGTCTTCTCTTACTACCCATGCATCAGTAACATATGCTACATTAGGGGCAGGAGTTCTTCCATCTACGTCAATTAGTGTCCAATTGCTTAGCGCATTACCACCATTAAAGTTTTCAAAGAAGGCATTTTGTGCCTGAACTGATTGCACAGCTGCAATCAAGCCAAATAAAGCGAGAAAATAGTTGAGTTTTTTCATATTTAATTTTATTAGGTCTCCAAATTACCCAAATGAGATTGAAGAAAATAAAAAAGCCCCGACAATGTCGGGGCCCTTTCATTTATTATGAATTTGATCTTATTTCAAGATGCTGATCTTACGGCTTACTTCATACTCACCTACTTTTAGGTTCACGAAGTAGAATCCATTTTCAAGATCCTGAGTATTCAACTGAATTCTCTGATTTCCTTGAGTCAAGGTTCCAAAGTCTTCAATGCTCACTACTTTACCTGTGATGTCGGTAATACGAGCTTGAACGAATGCTGAGTTCTCCATGTAGAATTCTACATTCGTAAATGGAAGATTAGTTGGGTTTGGATAGATATTCAAAGTCTTATCCAATGACTTGTTCTCGTCTATTGCGGTAGCAATACTCAATTTCTCTCTATCGATATTGTAGATCTCGTATTGACCAATTTCTGGACCACCATCCTTAGACACTATACCAATCAAAGTCACATGACTTGCATCCCATGCATTGTTCAAAGTGAAATTGAATTGACGGTTGTAAGGTGTATTCAATGCGTAGTTCGCAGGAATCGCTGCAACATCTCCAAAAGTACTTGGCAAGATATCTCTCATCACTCTTCTGTGTGGATAGTTGGTAATTGGATTACCTCTTCCAGCAAATGGGTGTCCAGTAGAAGTGTTATAAGCATTGATCTGATCATAACCAGTTCCACTACCAATTACACTATCTTCAACGATCATCAAGCTGATTCCAAGATCTCCTCCAGGCTCTGTAAAGTCAGTAAATGAAGCAGTTACATTCACAGTGATGTTTCTTGTAACAGGATCATAGATACCACCAACTACTACATCAACTGGTGAACCAGCATTTGCTTGAGAAAGTGAACGTGAAGCCCATGTACTAGCTGTCCAGTTAGGATAACCAGCACCTCTTCCAAATGCCACATCTGACTCAGATGGGAAAAGCTTTCTATCTACCATTCCTGTTGGTGCAGCATTCACTCCCAAAGTAGCACATAGATCTACAGCCTCTTGATTGGTCATTTGATCTGTACTAAAGCAAGAGTGGATACTCACTGTAGCTACATTTGCATAGTTCGACTCCATTTGTCCGGCAACCCAAGCTCCATCTGGACAGAACTGGCAAACAGCAGTAGTAAACTGCTCAAACAATGCAGTTTTTGCAACTGTATTTCCATTACCTACTGCAACTTCAAGATTTAAAGTATCATTACTAGGAACTTGATCTACTCCATTGTTAGGAGCCTCTAACCAAGCCTCAATTGTGTTTGATGCAGAAGTAGATGAAGGGTTCCACTGAATAGTATGGTTGATTGTTGCTTGAGCAGCATAGGCTAAGTTCAAAGCAATTGTATCACTTTGAATAGCTCCATTGTTTATTCTGTAGTGAAATTCAACAGATGTAAGTGTAGTTGTTCCAAGGTTTCTAATATCAGCACTAATAGTAGTGTTTGTATTCACCAATACCTTTGAAGCTACATTGATACTAGCAATTTCTGCATCTAAGCTCGGAGGTGTTCCAGGAGTAAACTGATAGTAAGAGTTATCTGCTGGAGTAGGACCATTAGTAGTGTTAGAAGTAATGTTCGGTGATCCTGGAACTACAAATGCAGTTGCAGTATCGATTTGAACACCAACTGTAAGTGTGTTAGGACCTGTATTCGTACGTTGGTCAACAACATAAATATTATTTGATGTTTCTTCCAAAACAACAGACCAATAAGCCCATCCAGCTCCAAGAGTAGAGTATGAATTGAACATGATCCAATGCTGACGATTAGGTGCAGTACCGAAAGTCTTAGAAATGATATAATCACCTGTACCACCAGCAAAAAGCCCCCAAATTACTACAGAGTTATCTGGAATCGAAGTTGAAGGAAGGTTTGCATTAGTTGATGTTGGATTAACGGTTGAAGCCACATCAAATGTTACTACACCGTTTGTACTAACCTTGTAAGAAGTAACAGCTGTACTATCAAACTGGAAAGAAAATGGAATAGTCTGGTTCGCTGTCCAACTAGGGGTTGTTGAGGTATTCACAGAACCTGTGAATAATGTTGCCCAACCAGCAGGTAAACCACCACCAACAGGGTATTCATTATCGTTGTTCAAATTACCGGGATTCACACCGGCATTAATATTAGAGGAAACAATGTACTGGGCTTGAGTAGAGAATGCAAAAACGCATAAAGCCGCAGCCAAGAGAGTAGTTATCTTTTTCATAAGCTTTAGTTAATAAATGATGAAGCATTAAAATTAGATAAACTTTTGCTATTCCCTACTTAAAATCCAATTAAATGGAGGCTGGCTTATTGAATTGATGAACAGCATTTTAGAAGGATAAATGGCAATTTGATTCATTCTACAAATTGAATCACTCAGCCCTTATATTTGTCGGCAAATTGATCTAATTAAATGAGTATCATTCTAAAAGCTGAAGATATTGTCAAGGAATACGCCAATCACAAGGCACTTGACCATGTGAGTTTGGAAGTCCCAAAGGGTAAGATCTTTGGATTGCTCGGTCCGAATGGAGCGGGGAAAACTTCCATGATCCGTATCATCAATCAAATTACAGCACCGGATTCAGGTAGAATCTATTTTGATGGTGAACCATTAAAAGCTAGACATGTAGAGCAGATTGGTTATTTACCCGAAGAAAGAGGTCTTTACAAGAAAATGGAAGTTGGAGAGCAAGCTCTTTATTTAGCCCAATTAAAGGGAATGAAGAAGAGTGAGGCCAAAGAAAGACTTAAAGATTGGTTCAAGAAATTTGAAATCTCCCAATGGTGGAATAAGAAAGTGGAAGAACTTTCGAAAGGGATGGCTCAAAAAGTACAGTTCATCGTAACTGTGCTTCACGAACCTAAACTTTTAATCCTGGATGAGCCATTTTCTGGATTTGACCCAATCAATACAAATCTTGTTAAGTCAGAGATCCTAAGGCTCAAAGAAGAAGGATCAACCATCATACTTTCCACGCATAATATGGGTTCTGTTGAAGAGATCTGCGAGCACATTGCCTTGATCAATCGTTCAAAGAAGATCTTGGATGGAGAAGTAAAACAGATCCAAGAAGACTTCAAGGAAGGTGTTTATGAGCTAAAGTTCAAAGGAAATATGATTGCCTTTACCAATGCATTGTGGACCAATTGCGAGCTATTGGAGCATAAGGAAGGTGGAGCATACAACACTGCCAGAGTAAGGCTCAAAGAAGGAAGATCGCCGAATGCATTCTTGCAAGGCATATTGCCGGAAGTGGAGGTATTTGGGTTGACGGAAGTTGTGCCCTCCATGAACGATATATTTATTCGACAAGTTGAATCTGTAAATGAAATTGAAGAACCTAGAATCTAGAACCTAGAGTCTAGACACATTAGAGTCAAAGAAAATGAATAAAATCAGCCTAAAGAGCAAATCAGAAATCAGAAATCTGAAATCGGAAAAGTGAAATATGAAAGTTTGAGCTTGGAGTACGACTAAAAGTCCAGCTTCCGGCATCCAGCTTCTAGTATCCAAAGAAAATGAATAAAATCAGCTTAATCATACAAAGAGAGTATACAAGCCGAGTGAAGAAGAAATCCTTCATTGTGATGAGTATTCTAGGTCCATTGTTAATTGCATCAATTTTAGTGGTGCCAATTTGGCTATCTACTCAAGATGAGGATAGTCAGCTCGTTGAAGTGGTCGACGAGAGTGGATTATTCATCAATCAATTTGAAAACACTGATGAAGTGGAATTCCAATATGAATTTCGCTCTTTAGCGGAGGCTCAGAAAGGGCTTAATGATGGTGGGCCATACACAGCAGTCTTACATATTCCTAAAGTGGTTGTTAGCTTGCCAAAGACGGTTCAGTTGTTCTACAAAGACAAGCCAAAAGGCAGTTCAATAAACTTTATGGAAGATCAGATCGCAAAAGTGATCGAGAGCAAAAAGCTAGAAGATCTTCACGGACTCACATTAGATCAGATCTCTGGTTTGAGACCTGATGTGCAAATTGTGAGCAATAAAATGACTTCTGATGGAGAAAGTGAAGAAACTGCTGGTGGTTTGGCTTTGGGAGTAGGATTTGTGCTTGCCTTCTTTATTTATTTCTTCATTTTCCTTTTTGGAGTTCAAGTGATGCGAGGCGTAATTGAGGAGAAGACCAGCCGGATCGTTGAGGTGATCATCTCATCTGTGAAGCCATTTCAATTGATGATGGGTAAGATCATTGGCATTGCATTGGTAGCTGTCACCCAGTTCTTGATCTGGGTAGTTTTAAGTACTGTTTTGATTACCGGAGCCCAAAGCTTTTTTGCAGAAGACTTGAAAAAGGCCCAAACAGAGCAAGTAAAGCAAATGGAACAATTCAGTCCGGAGATCAAAGAAGCGATGGAAGAAGAGTCGGCTGAAGTGGGATTGGCACAGCGACTTAATGACCGATTGGGTAGAATAAATTTCCCTCTTATCCTTTCCTGCTTCTTATTCTATTTCTTGGGTGGTTACTTACTCTATGGCTCTCTGTTCGCAGCCATTGGTTCCGCAGTTGACAATGAAACTGACACCCAGCAATTCATGCTGCCTGTGACCATTCCATTGATCATCTCGATCGTAATTGCTCAAGTGGTTATTGAAAATCCAGATGGCCAATTGGCATTTTGGAGTTCTATTATCCCCCTCACCTCCCCCATTATTATGATGATACGTATTCCTGTGGGTGTGGATACTTGGGAGCTATTACTCTCAATGGGTCTTTTGATCGCCACTTTCATCGGAACCACTTGGTTGGCCGCAAGGATCTACCGCACCGGAATCTTGATGTATGGGAAGAAGGTTAATTTTAAAGAGATTGGGAAGTGGATCTTTTACCGCAGCTAGCTGCGGTGAATTACGAATGTGGAATTACGAATTACGAATGAATCTAGATTCTAGTTCTAGATTCTAGACTCTTATCCTTTAATTTGCTTTATGGCCAACATCCTTATCATAGACGACGACCGTCCAATCCGTACCTCACTAACAGAAGTATTGGAATACGAAAAATTCAAAGTAGATAGTGCTGAAGATGGTGCTAGCGGATTGAAAATGCTCAAAGCGGGCAAATACGATCTCTTGCTTTGTGATATCAAAATGCCAAAGATGGACGGCATGGAGGTGCTTGATAAGCTAATTGAAGAGAATATTGAAGTGCCTGTGGTGATGATTTCCGGTCATGGCGATATAGAAACCGCAGTCACAGCTGTAAAAAAAGGTGCATTTGATTTTATCGCCAAGCCTCTCGACCTCAACCGACTGCTAGTTACTGTAAGAAACGCCCTGGATAAGAATGAATTGGTTAGTGAAACCAAGCAACTTAGAAAGAAGGTATACAAGAGCAAGCTTAACGAGATCATCGGAGAAGCTAAAGCCATTCAAGAAGTGAAAGAGATGATCATGAAAGTGGCTCCTACAGATGCCAGAGTGCTAATCACCGGTGAGAATGGAACCGGAAAAGAATTGGTGGCTTTGAACCTGCATCAGCATTCAGAACGCAATAAAGCTCCATTTGTAGAGGTGAATTGCGCAGCTATTCCCTCTGAATTGATCGAAAGTGAGCTTTTCGGACATGAAAAAGGAGCTTTTACCTCAGCAATCAAGCAGAAGAAGGGAAAATTCGAGCAAGCTGAAGGAGGAACATTATTCCTGGATGAGATTGGCGACATGAGCGCATCCGCTCAAGCCAAGGTCTTGCGAGCTCTCCAAGAAAATAAGATCTCAAGAGTAGGAAGTGAAAAGGATATTAGTGTAAATGTGCGTGTTCTTGCCGCTACCAATAAGGATTTGAAGAAAGAAATTGAAGAAGGAAGATTTAGAGAAGACCTCTATCACCGTTTAAGTGTAATCTTGATCAAAGTCCCTGCCCTTCGCGAACGCAAAGCTGATATTCCATTATTGGCAGATTACTTCTTAGATAAGCTGAGCAAGGAGAACGGTCATCCAAAAAAAGCAATCTCAGATAAGGCTTTGAAAGCATTAGAACAATTCGAATGGACCGGAAACATTCGTGAATTGCGCAATGTAATTGAGCGTTTGATCATTCTTGGAGGTGCTGAGATTAGCGAATCCGATGTGAAGCAGTATGTTCAGGCCTGAAAGGGCTGAGTTTGGAGCTTGGAGAATGGATTAAGGATCAAGGATCAAGGACAAAGGACAAAGGATTAAAGATTAAGGAGTTAGGAGTTCGGATTCAACAATGTAGCAATGTGAAAATGTGCAAGAAATATCTGCGAATATCAGCGGGAAGCTTTTGGATTTTTCTTTCTCCCGCAGATCTCGCAGATTGACGCTGATCAAATCATAGAGCACCTTAGCGAAGCCTTCGTGAACCTTTGCGAAACAGCTTAAGCACAATCGATATCCGTCCCTCGATACAATCCCGATAAATCGAGATCAGTCGGGAACCAAAGCTGGAATTATTAATTTCATTTGAATACGCTAGCGTGGACATGCTGTCCGTGCATTGGTTTTTGGATTGAACTAAGGGAGAACCACTTGAACAAGTCTAGACTCTAGGCTCTAGGCTCTAGGCTCTAGTTTCTCAAAAAAAATCCTACCTTTAAGGAAAACCAATTAGCCTATAACAAAAACTACTCTATCCTTTAAATTCTTGTTTCCAAGGTTCAGTAGTACTTAATACAAGTACAATGAAACGTCTACTATTTATAGCCCTTATCGCTATAGGGCATTTTTGCTATGCGCAGGATTATGCGCCGGTTTACACCAATCAACAAATTCATTTTTTTGAAGATACTTCAACCACCTATTCCAGCAGTTTTGGTCCTTTCCAACTTGACATCATTGGTCTAAATACAGATTCATTTCAAATTGTAGCGAATGACACTGTCATCTTTGGATATGATGAAGTGCCGATCATCACCATGATGTATTCCTGCGATACTGCTGAGTATGCTAGGCAAGGAGATCAAATTATAAAATCACTAGATCAAACCATCTTCTTCAATAAAGGAGGTGATTCCATCTTTTTCAAGCACAATGTATCGGTCAATAGTCGCTGGAAAATAATGGATCTACAGAATAAAGAAGATCTTGTCTGCAATGTTTTTGCAAAAGGCACCGCATTTGTAAATAATACAACGGATAGTATAGCATTCTTAGAGCTTTTTCAAGCTGATAGCGCTGGAAGTAGATTGACCAATGGATTTGCAGACACTCTTAGATTAAGCAAATCTAATGGCCTATTGGATTTTAAGATTTGGCGCGATTTTCCAAATGCAAATCAGAATTTGAATCTTTTTAGGGTTGATATTGAGATTCCAACAATTGGTGAAATCTATGATTATGAAATTGGAGACGAATTTCATTATCAAGAGTCTTACGGTTCTGCTGCACCACCTTCCTATTCCAATGTGATCATATTGGATAAATGGCATTCAAACGCTAATGATACGGTATTCTATGAAAGGCATGTACTTGGGGAAACTTCTACTGTTGACTATTCTACAAATCCTCCATCCCTTAACTATAATAGAACTCAAAATTTTGACACCATCTATTACACCAATTTAGATGAAAAGGTAATAGATGCAGTAGTTGGTGAGCTTCATAATAATCCCGGATTCTCTCTAAATAGATATATGAACGGCCATATGTATCATTTATATCCGAAAAGCTATGTGTCGGATCGAAGAATGTTAACAGCACACTATTATCTGTATTATGATCAAGCCAATGACTGTTATCAAATAAATACTTCTGAGGAATTTTATACTGTAGGTGAAGGTCTTGGAATAACTTGGAATTACTTCGACTATGCCGGCAGTGCCGCAGCTGCAAATAATCAAATGATCTATTATTCCAAAGGCAATGAAACCTATGGTACTCCATATAACATTGTGATCGGCTTAGATGAAAATTCAACTGAAGTAGATCAATTCATTCTCTACCCCAACCCCGCCAATGACCAATTTCAAATCAAAGGAATCACCCAAAACAGTCGCATTTGGATCTATGATCTTTCGGGAAAGCTGAAGATGAATCTAAATGTAAATCCTAACTCCTCTGTTGATATCAGTCGATTGGAAAGTGGAATGTACTTGATTCAGATCGAGAGTGATGGGGCGGTAGTAAGGAAGAAATTATTAGTAAAATAGGTTTTGCTGGCTCACAGAGAGCCCGAAAATTTCGGGCTTACACAGGGAAGTCTCAGAGACCTCAGGGTCGGAAACAGTGGTCCCCCTAAGCTGGCTGCTCGCAGGCAACTCTTCCCACTGTAGCTTAGTTCCGCATCGCAGGATTTGCAATCCTGCGTGGTATTAAGCTAAAATGGAAGTGATTCGCAGGATTGCAAATCCTGCGATGCTACGATGCATCTAATTCGTAATTACCTTTCTCGCTTCCTCCAAAGCATCCTCAATCCCTTCAACCTTCTTCCCTCCTGCTGTGGCAAAGAAGAATTGTCCGCCGCCTCCACCTTGGATGTGCTTGGCTAGATCGCGGATCATTTTTGAAGCATCCCAATCTTTTTCTTTAGCTAGATCTTCCGAGATCAAAAGGGTAATAGTTGGTTTATCACCGGCATCAGATGCAAGCATTAGGAATAGCCTATCCTCCTCTCCTTTGAATTGGAAAGCCAATTGCTTGATGGCTCCGGCATCTAGACCGACTTTCTCGATCAAATAATTGAAGTCTCCTGCTTTTTGGATCTTCTCCTTTAGCTCGTTCTTTAGGTTACCTGCAGCTTTCGACTTTAATTGCTCAAGCTCTTTAGTCAACTTCTTCTGCTCTTGCATCAAATTCTTCAAGGCTTGCAAAGGTTGCTTGGCATTCTTGAGTTCGGCTTTGATCTCATTCAATAAACTTTCCTCTTCCTGCACATAAGCTTCTGCTTTCGCTCCACTCACCGCTTCAATTCTTCGCACTCCGGCAGCCACGGCCGACTCAGAAATGATCTTGAAGAAACCTATATCTCCAGTCGCTTTGGCATGTGTACCTCCACATAATTCAATAGAATCCCCGAATTGAATGGTTCGAACGGTATCGCCATACTTTTCACCAAAGAGGGCCATGGCGCCTTTAGCCTTGGCTTCTTCAATAGCAATTGCTCTTTCTTCCTCTAAAGGATAGTTTGCTCTGATCTGTTGATTCACCGATTCCTCAATTTGCCTCAACTCTTCATCACTCACTTTTTGAAAATGTGAGAAGTCGAATCGCAAGTACTCTGGATGAACTAATGACCCCTTCTGTTCAACATGCTCGCCCAAAATAGTGCGCAAGGCATGATGTAAGAGGTGTGTTGCGGTATGGTTCAAGACAGTTGGTCTGCGCATTTCACTTACCACCGCTTTAAATTCTCCCTCTAGGTTCTTAGGTAACTCCTTCGTAAAATGAAGGATCTGATTGTTCTCTTTCTTGGTATCGAAGATTCCGGTTTTAGCACCATCGATCTCGATATAGCCTTGATCACCGACTTGTCCACCACCTTCTGGATAAAAAGGTGTTTGATCGAATACCAATTGGTAGATCTCCCCTTTCTTTTGGCTGACTTTTCTATAAGTCCTCAGCTTTACAGTAGCTTCCAGTTGATCGTAGCCCAGGAATTTGGAATCTTCACCCTGGCTGACGTCGATCCAGTCGCCGGCATCTGACTTTGATGCTTCTCTAGAGCGATCCTTTTGCTCTTTCAATGCAGCTTCAAATCCTTGCATATCCACTTGCCAGCCTTTTTCCTGAGCTAATAATTGGGTTAGGTCGATAGGAAAGCCAAAGGTGTCGTACAGTTCAAAGGCAAATTTGCCATCAACCTTATTATTTGATGCTTTGTAATTCTCGAATAAAGTGATACCCTTCTCTAGCGTGCGTAGGAAGGATGCTTCCTCCTCTTTGATCACCTTAGTGATCAATTCCGACTGCGACTTCAACTCTCCAAAATATTCTCCCAGACTTTCGATCAAGGTTGGCAATAAGGCAAACATGAATGGCTGATCGAAATTCAGAAAGCTATAACCGTATCTCACAGCTCTCCTCAATATTCTTCTGATCACATATCCTGCTCCCGTATTCGAAGGCAGCTGTCCGTCTGCAATAGCAAAAGCAACCGCTCTCAAGTGATCCGCAATCACTCTAAAGGCTATATCGGCCTTATCTTCCATACTAAAACCGTACTTCTTGCCGCTCGACTTCTCCAATTGATTGATCAAGGGCATGAAAAGGTCGGTGTCGTAGTTCGACTGTTTGCCTTGCAAGGCCATGCAGAGCCTTTCCAGACCCATTCCGGTGTCGACATGCTTGGCTGGAAGCGCTTTCAGACTGCCATCTTGCATGCGGTTGAATTCCATGAATACCAGATTCCAAATCTCCACTACTTGAGGATGGTCTTGGTTGACCAATGACTTACCATCCGTTTTCTTTTTCTCATCCTCAGATCTAAGATCGATATGGATCTCAGAACAGGGACCACACGGACCGGTAGCTCCCATTTCCCAGAAATTGTCCTTTTTGCCTGCAGGAATGATGCGCTCTTCCGGAACGATCTTTTTCCAGGCATCAAAGGCATCTTGATCCAATGGCAAGCCATCGGCATCATCGCCTTCAAAAACCGTTACGTAAAGCAATTCAGGATTTATCTTGTAAACATCAGTGAGTAATTCCCAGGCCCATGGAATGGTTTCGTTCTTGAAATAATCGCCAAAAGACCAATTACCGAGCATCTCGAACATGGTATGGTGGTAGGTATCTACACCAACTTCTTCCAAATCGTTGTGCTTCCCGGATACGCGAAGGCACTTTTGACTATCCACTACGCGTTTAGATGGAGGCTCGGCATTTCCCAGGAATGCGTCCTTGAATTGGTTCATTCCCGCATTGGTAAAAAGCAATGTAGGATCGTTCTTCATCACTATTGGCGCTGAGTCTACCAATTTGTGTTGCTTTGATTTGAAGAAGTCGAAAAATGCCTGACGGATATCTCTTGAAGTCATCGCTGTTGAAAACTTATGCAGATCGACTGCGTTTTTTGGTTATTTCCTTGCAAATTTGGATGATGTGAGGTCTTTGCAAAAATTATAAATTTGCAGCGCCTTAACAATTGGCAAAACTAATTAAAAGCTAGAGCAATTGGCTAGAACTAAATATCGCTTTAATACAAAAACGCTTAGCTACGAAAAGATCGAGCTTGACTGGAAACAGAAGCTATTTCGCGTATCCACATTTGTAGTGGCCAGTATCTTCATGGGCTTTTTGTTGTATGTAATGGCTTCAAAACTGATCGACTCTCCAAAAGAGAAGTTGCTCAAAAAGGAAAACAATCAATTAAAATCCCAGTATGAATTCCTAAACCGTCGCATGGAGCAAGTAACTGCTGTGCTAGAAGATATTCGAAGAAGGGATGATGAGATCTACAGGATCATTTTTGAAGCAGAACCAATTGCAAAAGAAATTCGCGAAGCGGGTTTTGGTGGGGTGAATCGCTATAAAAAACTAGAAGGTTATAAGAACTCTGAGCTGATCATTGAAAGTGCATCCATGTTGGATCAGATCACAAAACAACTATACATTCAATCGAAATCTTTCGATGAAGTGCTAGACATGGCTATCCGTAAGGAAGAAATGTTAGCTGCCATCCCAGCAATTCAGCCTGTAGCCAATAAAGAGCTAAAGAGAATGGCATCCGGTTATGGTATGCGCATGCACCCTATCTACAAAAGAAGAAAGATGCATACAGGTATGGATTTCTCGGCAGAAAGAGGCACAGAGATCTATGCAACAGGAGCGGGTACTGTAGAAGTGGCTACAAAAAGTAGAAGAGGTTATGGAAACCATGTGATCATAGATCACGGTTATGGGTACAAAACCCTTTACGCTCATATGAGCACCATCAATGTGCGCAGAGGTGAGAAAGTAGTTAGAGGAACTGTAATTGGTCTGGTTGGAAATACCGGTTTATCCGTAGCTCCTCACCTTCACTATGAAGTAATCAAGAATGGTGATAAGGTGAATCCTATCAATTATTACTTCAACGACCTCACTCCAGAAGAGTATGATCGTATGATCGAATTTGCTGCCCAGCCTACACAATCTTTTGATTAAAATTCTCAATCAATTAAATGAGCGAAATCGATTCAGAAAAAACCTCAAACAAGCTTTACTACTCAATTGGTGAAGTGAGCAAGATGTTTGATGTGAATCCTTCCTTAATTCGCTTTTGGGAGAAAGAATTCAGCATTATAAAGCCCAAGAAGAACAAAAAGGGCAACAGACTTTTCACTAAAAAGGATGTGGACAATCTCACCTTGATCTACCATTTGGTAAAAGAGAAAGGCTACACCTTAGATGGCGCAAAGAAGAAAATGCGCGAGAATAAGGATGAGAAGCTGGATGAAGTGGAGATGCTGAAAAGCCTTAAGAAAATAAAGGCCTTTCTCGAATCTTTGAAATCCGAATTATAATAACATTCCGCACTCGGACAGTATGTCCGAGCGAGGAAAAATCAGAGCCTTTTTGGAGTCGTTGAAGGAGGAATTATGATCTAGAACCTAGAGTCTAGACTCTAGAATCTAGATTCTAGGCTCTCAAAAAGCTAGTACACTTGCACCGTATACCTGCGTTTAAGCCCCAACCAAAACTCCCCTTCTCTTACCATATCAAACTGCACTTCATAGATTCCCTTCATATCCGGAGCATGCAGTCGGATGTGTTGTTTGGTGGAATCGATCACATCGATCTGTAGAGCCGTTCTAGCACCATCCCATCTAACCATCGTATCTGCTTGAATCCAATGAGATGCAATGTAGAGTTTGGTGCTGAGCGCAGAAGGAATAGGGATCTCAGAACTATTCTTGATCTTCACTTCTACCCAGCTGGTGTCTGCGGCTGGGATCTTTAGCATTTGGTCTTTGGTAGTTGGACTGATCTCGAACTTATCAGCTCTTTCTTTTAAACCATCTAGGCCTCTTTCAGTATTGAGCATTTTATAGCCGGCTTTATCAAACGCAAAGTATTCCGGATCTAAATCCTCGTAATCCATCCGCTCGAAGCGACGAAAGAGAAAGCTACTATCTGTAAGTAGTTCTCTATGATTGGTGTAATTCATTTCAATATTCGTCACCAAGGAAACTGATTCCTCCGCTCCATCACAGGCTGAAAGCAAGAGCGCTTCAACCGGCAGCGACCATTCTATTCGTTGATACGGCCGACGGATGTTCTCTGAGTAGATCAAGCCTTTTTGATGCGGCATTGAGGCTATCATTTGCTCGATCTGCGCAGTTCTCATTTGCATTGGCTTGGCATTGTAAAAGACCGAAATCCCATAGCCCAAAAAGATCAATCCAAATGCCCATCTAGAGAATGTCAAAACAGATGAAGACGCTTTTTCCAGCATACTGAAAGCAAAGAGTATAGCGCTGATGGCAATTATTGGTTGAAAAACCACTTCGGTGTACCAATCATCTTTGGTCAGATCCCATCTGTACAGTCCGGCTGCATAGATCAAGACGAATGACATCGGCCAGAGCGCAGCGGCGAGCCACTTTCTGCTAATTATAAAACGAATGCTTGACAAAATGCCAAGAATTAATACCAGCCAATACTTTTTCACCAATAGAAGCAAACTATCGATCAAAAAACCTGGCTCTTTAAGCAAGCTAATGGTAGAATCCTCTAGCCCAACCACTTTCTGATTTTCATAAGAGTCGCTTCCGATAAGCTCTACAAACAGCGCGGCTAAAAAGAATGCGATCAGTGGGTAATGAAGTCTTTTGAGCAATCTACGATCCAATAGATCATAGGCAAGTAGTACAAAAGCAATGAGATAATTCAGTGGATGAGAAGTGAGCAAGAACCACCAGGCAAAGAGCATCAAGATCAACCACTTATCGTCTTTCCAGCGATCTGTGCGCATGATTGCCATCACCAAGAAAGCCATCAAAGCACCCCAAACGATCTCTAGCATGGGGATGAAATACAGCCATTCTTGACCAACAAGCATGACCAATGGAATGCAGATGGCAGCCCAAGATGCTTTGAAATGGTTGTTTAAAAGCAAAAAGATCAGATAGAAGAAAACGACCTGACCAATGGAATAGAGGATCAATAAGGACTTCAGGGATAGACCTAATGCTTTTCCAAAAAGTGGTAGAAGCTGAGAAAGTGCGAGGATAGACCTACCGTGCTCGATATGAAACCAGCCTTCATTAATGCTTTTGAAGATGTAGTAGGAAGAATCGACAAAGAGGCGCTCCTTAAAGAATAGCACAGCTGCTACTGCTAAAAGCAGAAAGATGAAATGGTAAAGAAGATTGGGCGAAAGTCGGGAGGCCTTCAAAGTATCTTAAAAATAGCTGTGGTCGCTAAGATAATGTTTTACATAATCTTCTACCCCATCTTCAAGCGTTGTGAATGGTTCACTGTAGCCTGCGGCAATCAATTTGCTCATATCTGCCTCTGTGAAGTACTGATACTTATCGCGAATATCTTCAGGAGTAGGAATGAATTCAATATCGATCTCTTGACCCATGGCTTTGAAGGTACTCTCGACAAGATCCCTAAAAGTCCTGGCTTTTCCACTTCCCAGATTGTAGAGTCCATTAGCCGGACGATGCTCCATCATCCAATAGCAAACACTTACCAAGTCGCGCACATAGATGAAGTCGCGTTGCTGCTCGCCATCCTTATAATCGGGATTGTGCGACATAAACAGCTTCATTTTACCGGTCTTTGAGATCTGATTATATGCATGCCAGATCACAGATGCCATGCGGCCTTTGTGGTATTCATTAGGTCCGTAAACATTGAAGAATTTGAGTCCGCACCAAAATGGCGGCTGCTCTTCTTGCTTCAAAGCCCAAATGTCGAAATCGTTCTTTGATCTACCGTAGGGATTCAAAGGTTTGAGCTTATCAATGATATCGTGATCATCTTTATAACCTAGCTCACCAAGACCATAAGTAGCAGCTGATGAAGCGTAGACTAAACCAATATCCGCCTTAGCGCAAATTCTCCAGATTTCCTTAGAATAATCGATATTCAGCTTCTGAAAGATCTTTTCATCAAACTCTGTAGTATCTGTACGAGCACCTATGTGAAATACAAAATCGATCTTATCAAAATTCTTCTTGAACCAAGGAATGAATTCATTTCGATCCATCTTATCGGTAAAAGACTTTCCTTTAAGATTCTCAGTGGATTCTAGGTATGAGCCCTTATCGACCAACAAAAGATCCTTATATCCTTTACTATTGAGAAAAGCTGTAAGATAGCTGCCTATAAAACCCGCAGCTCCGGTAACTACTATCATGATACAAAAATAGGTTTGCTAATCTCAGCTAGCAATTCTTTTTCAACTGCTTTGTCGAAAAGTGTCTTCACGGCTGCTTCTCCTTCTACTCCAAGGTCAACACTGTATTGATTCACATAGAGATCAATGTGTTGTTGGATCACATGCTCATCCATCTCTGCAGCATGAGCTTTCACATAGTCGGCTGATTCCTGAGGATGCTCAAAGGCGTATTGTACCGACTCACTGATCAACCTTTGAAGCTCTTGTTTGGTTTTTTCATCCAGCGAGCGCTTTACAGCGATACCACCTAAGGGAATCAATGATGAAGACACTTCTTCCCAATAATTGCCCAGATCCATTAACGAAATAAGACCCTTATCTTGATAGGTAAAGCGATTCTCATGAATGATCAAGCCAGCATCTACTTCTCCATTAAGCACCGCATCTTCGATCTCTGAGAAGAGCATTACTCTTTTCTTCTGGGATCTAGGATAAGCTAAGCTCAACAGAAAATTAGCGGTGGTATTCTCTCCCGGAATGGCGATCACTGCCTCGTCGATCTCTTCTTCCTTCAACTCTTCTCTGGCGATCAAGAGTGGTCCTACTCCCTTTCCAAGAGCACCACCTGAACGAAGGATCTGATAATCGTCGAGAGAATTGGCCAAAGCGGCATAAGAAAGCTTGCAGACATCAAATTTTTGCGAGACTATGCTTTGATTCAAGGCTTCTACATCCAAATGCTCAACTTCAAAATCAAGGTCGGTATTGTTCAGTTTGCCGTGAGTTAAAGCGTGAAAGATGAAGGTGTCGTTCGGACAAGGAGAGATGCCCAATTTTAGTTTCTTGCTAGACATGTTTGAGTACTTTCAAAGTATTAGAAGCCAAATTAGCGAGAGCGTCATCTATTTTCCAGGCCGACTTATCTCGGTTTTCCACATAGTTTGACACAGTGCGCAATTGTGCGCCCGGCAAACCTCTCATATTGCAAGCATAGTAGAATGCAGCTCCCTCCATACTGACAATCTCTGCATCAAAATGTTGCATCACTTTATGGATGCTAGCCTCATTTCCAAGTACCCGATTCACAGAAACTGCTTTTTTAAGCGGGATTTCTAGGTCGTTGCTTAGTCGTTCTGCCAAGTCAGACTTTAGAAGTCCGTCTTGGTATGGAAAATCATCAGCTGCTCTCAGCTTCATATCTTGAAGACTAAGCCACTTATCTCCATCCTCTGCACCTTCTTCAATTGCAAGATCAGAAGCAGCTAAGACAGCTTGGGTAAGCTCAATATCCCTATCTAAACTGCCACAGATACCTACGCTCAATGCCATATCGAAATCTTCATTGGCCAGTATCTTACCCAAATGATAGGCTGTTGCCATCATTCCCACTCCAGTGATCAATAATTTGATCTCGTGATTGCCAAAACCGTATTCATCGCCATCAATCTTATCAAAATGCCTAAGAATGGGCTGAACTTCTAATTGAGTGGCTGAATGAAGCAGGACTCTCATTTTCTATTTCTTGGGAATGCGTTTGAGAGCATCTAATAAGTAATCCCAGTACTTCTGAACTGATGAGATCTGGCAACATTCGTCTGGAGAATGAGCTCCGCGAATGTTCGGTCCGAAAGAAACCATATCCAGATCCGGGTAATTAGAACCGATTATACCGCATTCCAGACCTCCGTGACCAGCCATTACTCTGGGCTCGGATTTGAATTTCTCTCTATAAAGAGCTTCCATCAATTTTAAGATCTCAGAATCTGTTGCGGGCGTCCATCCAGGATAATCTCCATCCGTGCTCACCTCAGCACCAATGATTGAAAAGGCTGCTTCTAGACTTTTAACCACTTCAGCTTTTTCAGATTCTACAGAAGAACGTGTAAGACACAGACAGTTGAACTCACCATCTTTGAGAATGATTTGAGATAGGTTATTGGAGCTCTGAACAGTGTTCTCCAAGGAAGGGCTCATGCGATACACTCCGCTTAATACAGCATATATAGCTGTGATGAATTTCTTGGAGAATTCTACAGAAGCTGCAGATCCGGCTCTTTCGATCAGATTCCATGTCAGTTTCATCTTAGGATCAGTAAGGGCATACTCTGCCTTGATCTTATCGAATTCAGCTTCAATAGCCTTAATGATTGCATCCTTTTCAGGGGCAGCACAATAGAAGATCACTTTAGATTCTCTAGGGATCGCATTTCGCAGACCTCCACCATCGATCTCTACAATTCGAATATCACCTTCTTCCATTGCAGCAGAAAGCAAACGATTATTCAATTTATTTGCATTCCCATAGCCTTTGTGGATATCCATGCCTGAATGTCCGCCATTCAAACCACTCAATTCGATCTGTAGAGACACTTCAGGTATGCTACTTTCCTCTTGCTGATACTTTCCGGTGGCATTCACATTCACTCCACCAGCGCAACCTATGGTCAACTCATCATCGTCTTCTGTATCAAGGTTTAGTAGAATATCTGCCGACAAAAAGCCAGGCTTCAAGCCAAAGGCACCGGTCATTCCGGTTTCTTCATCAATGGTAAAAAGGCATTCTAGAGCAGGATGAGCAATATCATCAGATTCAAGGATCGCCATCATTGTGGCAACGCCAATACCATTATCGGCACCAAGGGTAGTTCCTTTAGCTTTTACCCAATCTCCATCAACATACATTTTGATCCCTTCAGTATCGAAATCGAAGTCGGTATCGCTATTCTTTTGATGAACCATATCCAAGTGCGCCTGCAAAGCGACTTTTTGTCGGTCTTCTAGACCTGCAGTAGCCGGTTTTGAGATCAATACATTTCCTACTTCATCTACTTTGGTTTCCAAACCTAGATTCTCTCCGAATTCCTTCATAAAGGCGATCACACGCTCTTCTTTCTTTGAAGGACGGGGAACGGCGTTCAGGTCTGCGAAATTCTTCCAGAGGGATTTGGGTTCTAAGTTGGCTACTTCTTGGCTCATATTGTGCGTTTTTTAGGAATGACAAAAGTAGGAAACTAGAAGCTGGAAGCCAGAAGCCAGAGGCTAGATTTAATTTTGAATTATGAATGTGTGAATGATGAATTGGCAAATAAATTGAAGTCTAAAGTTTATCATATTTAGCTCACATTTTCCCAACTTTAGCGCACTCTAGCTGCATTTTAGGCACTTTAGTTGCACTTAGCACTTCGAAGCCTTGGCGTAGAAGTGTTAGCTGCATTTTAGTGCACTCCCAACTTATTCTAAGTAACTTTGCGCTTCTAAAATTTACGCAATGCCGATTACGCATATTACTAGGAGAGAGAGATTTAGTGCAGCTCATAAGCTGGCTAAAGAAGAGTGGAGTGATGAGCAGAACATGGAAGTGTTTGGAAAGTGCTCAAATCCAAACTGGCACGGGCATAATTATCAGTTGTTCGTCACGGTTAAAGGGGAGACGGAACCTTCTACAGGATTCGTTGTTGATTTGTCGGCTTTAGGTGATTTGATCAAGGAGCGTGTGATCAGCAAAATGGATCATAAGAATTTGAATCTGGATGTTGATTTCATGAAGGGCAAAATGACCTCAACAGAAAACATTGCAATAGCAATTTGGGACCAACTCTACGAGCCGATCAAATCTCTGGGAGCAGAACTGCACAAGATTATGCTGCAGGAAACAGAGAATAATTACGTAGAATATTATGGAGAATAAGGTAGTTCCATTTAGAGGATCAGACGACGAACAAGAAGGATACGAAAGAGTGGATCAATACAACGAAGAAAAGATTGCCAAGCTCGCTGGACTTTACAAAGAAGCTATTACTGAGCTTGGTGAAGATGTACAGAGAGAGGGTTTGCTAAAGACCCCAGAGCGTATGGCTAAAGCCATGCAATTCCTCACTCACGGTTATGATGTAGATCCAGCTGAGATCTTGAAGTCGGCCATGTTCAAGGAAGATCACAGTCAGATGGTGATTGTGAAAGACATTGAGATCTTCTCTATGTGTGAGCACCATATGCTGCCTTTCATTGGAAAAGCTCATGTGGCTTATATCCCAAATGGAACAATCGTAGGCTTGAGCAAGATCCCTAGAGTGGTTGATGCCTTTGCAAGAAGATTGCAAGTTCAGGAAAGATTGACCGATCAGATCAAGCAGTGTATTCATGATACCTTGAAACCTCAAGGAGTTGCAGTGGTTATTGAAGCCCGCCATTTGTGCATGCAAATGCGTGGAATTCAGAAGCAAAATTCTGTTACTACTACTTCGGCATTTACAGGAGCTTTTGAGAAAGACTCTACTAGAAAAGAGTTTATACAACTTTTGTCGGCAGATTTAGTTTAAAGTCCTGCTACTTTACTGACATTTTTACCGAATTTTCGATTGGTATTTGATTTGATAGCTAATGATTCAATAAAGATATTTTAGTTTAAAATTGAATTAATGTTTTCCCGCAGATATCGCAGATAAAACCAATATTTACAAATTAGAATTAGTTGATCTCGCGGATTTTGATTCTCTTAAAAATTGTATTTATAGAACTGAATTAATCTGCGCAATCAGCGAAAAGAATCAGCGCAATCAGCGGGAAATAAGAATGAAGCTTGGGTAGAAGTATTTTTAATTTTGTTGTATAAAGTTTAAAAAACAAAAAAATGAACGATTTGAATCAACATAGAGAAAGCTCATTGGATCGCGAATTGCGAACTGAGACTGCAGTAAAGAGTTTTATGGCTAATGTATTTACCTATATGACAGGTGCATTGGCGATTACAGGGGTATTTGCCTTTTGGTTTGCCTCATCAGAAAATCTTATGAGTTATTTGTACAATAGGGAGACTGGTGCCACAGCTTTAGGTTGGATCGTCACTATAGCACCATTGATCTTCGTATTTGCAATGTCGATGAGTTTCAACAGGCTTTCATCCTTTGCTCTGTTACTGCTATTCATTGCATTCTCTTCAATAATGGGAATCAGCTTTAGCTTTATATTCCTTGCTTATACAGCAAGTAGTATAACCACTACTTTCTTTATCACAGCTGGAACATTTGGTGCCATGGCATTGGTGGGATACACTACATCAACCGACCTTACCAAGTTTGGAGGCATATTAATGATGGCCTTGATCGGATTGATCATCGCAATGGTGGTGAATTGGTTTGTTGGAAGTGGAACCTTGGATTATGTAATCAGCTGCATTGGAGTATTGATCTTTACCGGTCTTACTGCTTATGATGTGCAGAAGCTAAAGCGAATTGGAATTGGCGAAGAGTACGGTGCAGAGGGCATGAATAAATTGGCCATTATGGGAGCTCTAAGCCTTTATCTAGACTTCATCAATTTGTTCCTATTCTTGCTAAGACTCTTCGGCGATAGAAGATAAGAGTTTCAGAAAGTATTTTGTTATTTTGCCTGTCCTAAAACGACAGGCATTTTTAATTCTATAAAGGCATGAAAGCATACGTATTTCCCGGACAAGGGGCACAATTCAGCGGTATGGGTAAAGATCTGTACGATTACTCAGCAGAAGCTAAGCGTCATTTTGAAATGGCCAATGAGATATTGGGATTTGAGATCTCTAAGATCATGTTTGAAGGTAGCGATGAAGAGTTGAAACAAACCAATGTTACTCAGCCAGCCATTTTCTTACATTCAGTGATCCTTGCCCAAGCTTTAGGAGATAACTTCAAGCCTGCTATGGCGGCTGGGCACTCATTGGGTGAATTCTCTGCTTTAGTTGCCTGTGGGGCGATGAACTTTCAAGATGGTTTGAAATTAGTTTCTCAAAGAGCCAATGCTATGCAAAAAGCATGTGAAGCAGTTCCTTCTACCATGGCAGCAGTATTGGGAATGGAAGATGCAGATGTAGAGCGAATCTGTGCAGAGGTAGATGGAGTTGTAGTAGCAGCGAATTATAATTGTCCTGGACAATTGGTGATCAGCGGTGAGATCAAAGCGATTGATGAAGCTTGCGAGAGACTAACAGCTGCAGGAGCTAAAAGAGCCCTTAAGCTTCCGGTTGGTGGTGCCTTTCATTCTCCACTTATGGAGCCGGCAAGAGAAGAATTAGCCAAGGCAATTGAAAGTACTGAGATCAAATCGCCAATTTGCCCGGTATACCAGAATGTGGTTGCAATAGGCGTAAGTGATCCAGCAGCGATCAAGAGCAATTTGATCGAACAACTTACAGCCCCTGTACGTTGGACCCAAACAATGCATCAAATGATTGCAGATGGAGCTTCCAAATTCATTGAAGTTGGACCGGGTAAGGTACTTCAAGGATTGGTGAAGAAAGTGGATCGAGCATTTGAGACAGAAAGCGCAGCGGTATAAGTTAAATGATAGATTTCGAGAATACGGAGATTGCTTTTGCAAACAAAAGTGATCGACATTTACGCAAGACTTACTTTGCATTTCGATTGATCGCCAATAGATGGTTGAATTTAATCGGAATTAGTCTTCTGCGTACAGCATTATTCCTAAGATTACCAGTCCAGCCGATTATCAGAGCTACGGTATTCAATGTTTTTTGTGGTGGAGAGAGTATTGAGGATTGCGAGGATCGCATCCAGGAATTGGGTCAATTCAATGTAAAGACCATACTCGACTATTCAGTAGAAGGCAAACAAAGAGAGGCCGACTTCGATCGTACCTTAGGTAAGGCAGTTGCTTCGATTGAGCGTGCCAGTAAGGACACGAATGTTCCCTTCTGTGTATTCAAAGTAACAGGCTTAATGCCGTTCGACCTGCTAAAGAAAGTGAGTGCCCAAGAAGAGCTCACCGAGGAAGAATCACTTGTATTCCTGAGGGGAAGGAACAGAGTTGATATCATTTGTCAGAATGCCTTCAATGCCGGAATCCCGGTAATGATCGATGCTGAAGAAAGTTGGATACAAGATGCCATAGATGAAATTGCCTTGATCATGATGCATAGGTACAATCAAGAGCGACCATTGGTTTATAATACAGCTCAAATGTATCGTCACGACAGATTAGATTACATCAAAAACCTTTATCAGCAGTCGATCGAAGAGAAATTCTTCGTTGGATTGAAGTTGGTAAGAGGAGCCTATATGGAGAAAGAGCGCGCTAGAGCAGCTAGAAAAGGTTATACAGATCCAATTCAGCCTAATAAAGCAGCTACCGATGCCGATTTCAATAGAGGATTAGAGTTCTGTATCGATCGTTTAGACCGAATTGCATTGATCTGCGCAACCCATAATGAGGAGAGCAACAGATACCTCACTGAGCTAATGGAGGAAAGAGAAATCATCGCCGATCACCCTAGGGTTCACTTCTCTCAATTGCTTGGGATGAGTGATCACATTAGCTTCAATTTGGCGAAAGTCCATTACAATGTGACCAAATATGTGCCTTACGGCCCGATAAAAGAAGTAATGCCCTATTTAATCCGCAGAGCCAATGAGAACACCTCAATTGCAGGACAGACGAGTAGAGAGTTGAGGCTGATCGAGGCAGAGATGAAGCGAAGAAGCGAGAAATGAGAACCTAGAGCCTAGAATCTAGAGTCTAGACTAATTGTCAATTTTCAATCTGTGAATGATGAATGATTTTTCGATTTAATCGCTTGATATAATCAAATCTGCCACATTGTTACATTGGTATATTGATACATTTTCACATTCCAGCTCCCTCATCTCAACTCCCACATCCGAACTACCTTTCAATCACCAATCGCTCAGACAGCTCTCCTATTCTAATAAAATACACACCATTGGCTAAATCGCGCAGGTCGCAATTAAAATTCAGCACGGAGATCTGTTGATTGCGAATTAGCTGCCCTTGCTGATTGTAGATTTGAAAAGGTTCTCCAAGAAACTCTTCTCCCAATTCAATACTCAAATTGTTGGAGGCCGGATTGGGATAGAAACTTAGTTTGAGCTCCTCAGACTCTTCAATTAAGCCAGTAAGCTGACAGCCCTAAGGATGTCACCATTGAATGTCCAGCCGTTAGCAATCAATTGCGCTCGAGCATTTGCTCCTGCGCAATATTCTACATTATGAGCTCCAACAGTTTGGTTTAGCATAGGATGATTTGCATTTAAGTGCATTAAGAGGCTATCGTAATTCTGATAAGAGTAAACCGAATTTGAGAGAAAACCAATCATACCATTCACATTGCTGTAATCCCACTTATTAAGAGGCTGATCAAAGGAGTTAGTGAATTGAAACATGTAATACATATCCTTCACTGAAGAAGTATTCCATTTATCCAATGGTTGATTAAAATCTCGGCAGCCGGTGAACATATTACTCAAATGCTCAACCGAATCCATTACCCAATCATTTATATTCTGATTGAATTCACTAGCATAACCAAACATCCAGGTCATATGGGAAACGGAGGTTACATCCCAATTATTCAATGGTTGATTGAATTTCTCAGCATTCACAAACATCCAAGTCATATTTTGGACTGAAGACACATCCCATGAATTCAATGGTTGGTTAAAGGATACAGCCGAATGAAACATATCTCCCATATTGATCACGGATGAAACATCCCAATTATTCAATGGCTGATTGAATGAAGAACGTAGCTGACCTATATTACCAGCATTAAACATAGAATTCATATTGGTGGCCGAAGAAACATCCCAAGCATCCAAAGGCTTATTAAAAGCCAGTGCTTTCTGAAACATATGTGAGAAATCTGTAATGTTGGAGACATCCCAATGATTGACATTCCCATTGAATGATATAGCATTGCGAAACATTCCCTGTAATGAACCTACCGCAGATAAATCAATGGTATCTGAAGCAACTGTCGTCAAGTTCTCACAACCGCTAAAAGCATATCTCAGATCTAACCAAGTTTGATCACCCCATTGATCAATAGAGATCAATTTGTTCTTATCGTTCAAACCAATATTTTGCATAAAATTCAGCTTATCACCGAACTTCAATACCGGGAAATTCCCTCTAATCTTAATCGTCTCCAATCCAGCAGTTGGGTAAGTATGACTGATAGTAGAACTTACTCCTGTAGTATCAAAAATTCCATCATTATCCCAATCTACATCAAAGTTGTGTAAGAGGTTATTGTCGACGAAGATCTGATACGAATTAAATCCGCTAGTCCCTGTTTTAGCTGTATTTACCGTAAATACAAAATCGGAAGAGCTCACTTGAGCTTTGATTTGACTTGCAGCAATGATGCAAAATGCAAGAATCATTAAGCTAGAATAGGATTTGAAAGTAGTAGCAATGTTCATCTTATTGTTGTTTTTTTTACTAGACACAAGAAGCTTGGTCTTCGTCTAATGAGAATTCAGAAGAAGCTGGAAGCTGGAAGCTAGATGCTGGATTTAATTTTCAATTTTTAATGTGTGAATGGTGCATGCTTAGATGTTATATGTTAGAAAATTCGAAAAGGTCTAAACTCTAAAATCTAATCTCTAAACTCTTAATCCACATTTCATATTTACCTTAGCAGCATGTCGTTACTAAAAGACCTCCAATTCGGCCTGGAAGGCTATAGCAAAGCCAATAAATTCATTTTCAAGCATAAGCTACAGTATTTCTATTTGGTGCCTTTGGTGCTGAGCATTGTTCTGCTCATCAGCGGCTTTAGTCTTACCGGTATGCTAAACGATCTGCTTTGGGAGCGCTTGCAGGAATGGTGGGATCCGGATAGTTGGGACTTCTGGGGAGCAGAATTTCTGAGTGGTTTCTTATCAGTTTTGATCTGGTTGGTCTTTAGAATTCTCTTCTTCTTGATCTATGCCTTTGTGGGTGGCTATGTGATCCTGATCATTATGGCGCCGGTCTTGGCCTATATTTCTGAGAAGACAGAAAGTATTATTCTAGGTACCGACTTCCCTTTTTCCTGGTCGCAGTTTTTCAAAGACATCTTTAGAGGTATTGTTTTAGCCATACGGAACTTCTTCATCGAGATCTTAGCTACGATCGTATTGTTCTTCTTGAGCTTTGTACCGCTTTTGGGTTTTGTCACCGGCCCCTTACTCTTTGGTATTTCAGCCTATTTCTACGGTTTTTCCTTTATGGATTATACCGCGGAACGCAGGAAAATGAAAGTGAAGGAAAGTGTAGATTTTGTCAAGCAGAATCGCGGTATCGCCATAGCAAATGGAGGCATCTTCGCACTATTCCTTTTGATTCCTTTTATAGGAGTGACTATTGCTACCTTCATTGCAATCAATAGTACGGTGGCGGCTTCAATTTCGATATTAAAGAAAGAAAATAGTAGTCTAGAACTCTAAAGATGCTTGAAGCTGGAGGCTGGAGGCTAGAATGAAACTTTAATTTTCCCGCAGATGACGCAGATAAGACCTTTAGCTACCAGACAGGAGATTTGATGATCTCTCTGATTTAATTCTAAATTCAAATTGGATGCAGAGCACTAATCAAATCTGCGAAATCTGCGAAAGAAATCAGCGTAATCAGCGGGAAATAAACTATTGATATTTCGAATTCCTATAGGATTTGAATTCAAAGGCTAATACTTTTGTTATCAATGAATCAAACCAAAATCAGAGTCTCCGCCGTCTCCTACCTCAACACCATTCCTTTCATCCACGGAATTGAGAATTCGCCTGCCCTTTTAGAACAGATTGAATTAAGCAGAGACATCCCTTCTGAATGTGCTAGAAAATTAATGAGCGGGGAGGTAGATCTTGGCTTAGTTCCGGTGGCCATTTTACCTCAGATGGATGAATCTTTTATCGTAACCGACTTCTGTATAGGCGCGGTGGGTGAAGTGAGTTCAGTCTTGCTCTTCTCAGATGTTCCTTTGGAAGAGATCGAAGAGGTCTATCTTGATTATCAATCTAGGACTTCCGTTCAGCTTTGTCACATCCTCTGCAGAGAATACTGGAAAATCACACCCAAATTCATTAAAGCTGAGCCTGGTTTTGAATCAAAGATCAAGGACAAAACTGCCGGATTAGTGATCGGTGATCGTTGCTTTGGCATGAAAGGCAAGCATAAGTATCAATACGACCTATCCAAAGAGTGGTACGATTGGAAGAAACTACCGTTTGTCTTCGCTGTTTGGCTTAGTAGATCAGAATTGAGCAAGAGTTTTGAGCAAGAGTTTAATACCGCTTTGCAAAATGGCCTTGGCGACTTGATTGGAGCGATCAAGAAATATCCTTACGAAGGACTGAGTCATGATGAGCTATTGGCTTATTTAGAGAAATCCATCGATTATCATTTGGATGATGATAAGGTGAAGGGATTGAATGAGTTTTTAGCTGCGCTAGAATCTAGAGTCTAGAACCTAGAGTCTAGAAATTAAATGTAGAGTATGAAAGAAGAACTGTTATTCCTATACAAAAGGGATCTATTGCAACTCAAAAATGAGGTTGAGGCTTTTAAAGATGAGAGTAATCTATGGCGATTGGAAGGTGAGATCAAGAATACCGCTGGTAACCTGGCTTTGCATCTGTGCGGAAACTTACAACACTTCATTGGACATATACTCTGCGGATCGGATTATCAAAGGGATCGAGATTATGAATTCGCTGCAAAGAATGTCGCTAGAGAAGATATCATCAAAGAAATAGATACCACCATAGAAACCCTTGAAAGGCTTGTCCCAAAGCTAGATAAGTCTACATTTGATCAAGCTTTTCCAATCAAAATTGCTTTAGGTGATTTTACGATCTTTCAAATGCTGGTGCACCTTCAGGGTCATCTGAATTATCATTTGGGGCAGGTGAATTATTTGAGAAGGATACTTGATTGTTAATCGAGGGAATCCAGAATCCAAGAGTATCCAGATTAATGTACATTAATTCTAATTGTGAATTTGTATCCTAAAATAGTCTAAACTAAATAGCAAGCGAAGGATCTAAATATCATCTGCTCTAACCACAAAAGCTATTCGCTAGGCTCATAGCTTCACAAAGGCGCTTCGCTCTGCACAGCGGACACAGAGACATTATATTTTTAATCTCCGGCAACCGGCAATCGGCCATCGGACTCTTTCAAATTTCACACTTCGGCTCCGCTCAGGGACCAAATACAGAGACCGGATTACAGATGTTAGATGTTAGATGTTAGATGTTAGATGTTAGATGTTAGATGTTAGAAATCTATAGAAAGTCTAAACTCTAATCTCTAAAATCTAAACTCTTCTTTCACAATTAAAACGGATCAACATCAATCCCCAATCGAATACTCTTATACTCATCCATAGACTGAAAATGATTGAGAATATCTCTCAATACCGACTTGCTTTTCTTTAATGGTAGTCCTTTCTCTAGTTTTAGTACGATCTGTTGTAAATAAAAGGTCCTCACCCTTTCTACCATTGGTGCTTCCGGACCTAAAACCCTATCCGCGAAAGCGCCCTTCATCTGATCTGTAAGATATGCAGCTGCTTTACCCACTTTGGCTTTATCGCGATGACGCAGAGTGAGGGTAATCATTCTAAAAAAAGGTGGATAGCGAAAATTGCGCCTATCGATCAACTCATTTCGATACATGCCTTCATAATCGTGATCGATGAGTTGACGAATGATCTGATGATCGGGATTATAGGTCTGTATCAATACCCTTCCTCTTTTGCCTTTCCTTCCTGCTCTTCCAGCTACCTGACTCATTAGTTGATAGGCTCTTTCGAAGGATCTGAAATCGGGAAAATGCAAGAGATTATCGGCATTTAGCACTCCGACCAAAGCCACATTCTCAAAGTCGAGCCCTTTAGTAACCATCTGTGTTCCCACCAAAATATCTACCTCACCTTCCTGAAAAGATGTAATGATTTGATGGTAGGCTTGTTTAGCTCTGGTGGTATCCAGATCCATACGTTGAATTCGCGCTTCTGGAAGATAAATGGCCAACTCCTCCTCTATCTTCTCTGTTCCAAATCCTTTCACTCTAAGGTTGGTATCCCCACAAGATGGACAAGTAGAAGGCAATGGAATGTGATAACCACAATAATGACAATTGAGTTGCTTCTTGTATTTATGGTAGGTTAGACTGATATCGCAATTGATGCATTGTGGAGCGTTACCACAGGTTTCACAGATCAGAATAGGCGAATATCCACGACGATTTTGAAATAAGATGATCTGCTTCTTGTCCTCCAAACTCTCTTCCATCATTTTGAGGAGTTCAGGACTGAAGTGCGACTTCATTTGCTTGCGCTTGGTGGCTTCTGCTATGTCGGCCACTAAGATCTCTGGCAATTGGATCTCTCCATATCTCTTATTCAGCTGCACATAATGATACTTGCCTTCCTGAGCATGGTAAAAGCTCTCTATTGAAGGAGTGGCAGAGCCCAAAAGGACTTTGGCATTTTGCATAATAGCCAAATAGATTGCCGAATCTCTTGCTTGATAGCGAGGAGCAGGATCATATTGCTTGAATGTGGATTCATGTTCTTCATCAATAATGACTAATCCCAGATCTTGGAATGGCAGAAATAGCGCTGATCTAGCTCCTAATATGATTTGAAAATCCTCATAATGTCCGGGATTGAACTTATTCACTGCATTCCAGACCTCTACCCTTTCGTTCTCATTGAAACGAGAATGATACACCCCTATTTTCTCTCCAAAGATCAGCTGCAATCGCTGAACTATTTGGGTTGTTAAAGCAATCTCAGGCAGCAAATAGAGCACTTGTTTCTTTTGCTCAATAGCTTCTTGAATAAGTTTTATGTAGATCTCAGTCTTTCCAGAGGAGGTTACACCGTGCAGTAAAACCGTTTTATTCTCATCAAAGCCCTTTTTCACCTCTTCGTAGGCAGTTTGCTGATGAGTAGAGAGTGCTTTAGCTTCCTTTGATGCCTCTTCAGTTTGGAGTCGGCCCGACTCCACAGCATATACTTCAAAGATTCCTTTCTTAACCAACTCATTGAGCAAGGAAGCGCTAGCATTGGATTGCTTTTGAAGATCCAACTTTCTCACCTCTTCAGGATTCGACGAGAAGTGATTACTCATCTGTATATAGTTCATCAACACTTCTAGCTGGCGCTGTGCTCTTTCTAGCTGATCAAAAGCCTTCTGAAGATCCTCTTCACTTCTATATTGCTCGCTTAGCCTTACATAGTCGACCATTTTAGGTTTAAAGCGCAGTTTGATCTCCTCTTCAACCATAATGGCTTTCTTCTCGATCATCTTGCGAAGCTTAGGCTGGACATGCTTCACTTCCAAAATATCAGCAATCTCTTCGATCTTTAACACCTGTCTCAATTCAAGGGCTTCAATAAGCAGGAATTCATCATCGGAAAGATCATTGACCACAGATTGATAATCAGGGTGGAGCACGATCTTACTCTCACTGGCTAACCTTAAGCCTGCAGGCAAAGCAGCTGTCATCACTTCACCTATATTGGCCATATAGTATTCTGCCAACCAATCCCAGAACTCCAATTGTCTTTCAGAGAGTATGGGAAATTCATCTACGATGGAGAGGATATATTTTGCTTCGTATTCAGCGGGAGCTGTTTCGTGTATCTTCTTGATCAGAGCTGAGTACTGCTTGCGGCCTTTTCCAAATTGAACGATCACTCTTTGTCCCACCTGCACCAGATCATTCCAATCTCTAGGCACCCTATAGGTAAAGGTCTTGGGCAGAGATAAAGGAAGAATGAGATCGACGAAATAGGTTTTGTGCAAGGTTTCTCTTTTGGGAGATTGAAGTTACAAAGAAGGAGAAATTAATGGGTACTAAACAAGATTTATTTTCCCGCTACAAAAATCAACATTGACTCCAAAAGCTTTATTGATTGAAATGAAGTTTGATGAGAAATATAAACTCAAAAAATCTGCGAAAATCTGCGTGATCTGCGGGAGAATTAGGCATATATCTATAAATAAATAGATTTCTTATTGATCTCAAAATGTATTAACTTATAATGTATAATCATGATGAGTGAAAACAAAATATCTTTTGAAATAAGAGGTTCTATATTTAGTGTATAATAATTTGGGGCCAGGACTTTTAGAATCAGTATATGTTAATGCACTAGCCTTTGAACTATTAAGGAGAAATTTAATAGTTCAAAAAGAAGTTCCTTTACCAGTGTACTATAAAAATGAAAAGATGAGTCTTGGTTTTAGAATTGATCTTTTAATCAATAAAAAAGTTCTGATTGAAGTGAAGTCTGTTGAGTCTATTGCAGAGGTTCATCACAAACAAATACTAACCTATCTTAGATTGTCGAATCTGAAACTCGGAATTCTAGTTAACTTTAATGTAAGTGACATTAATCAGGGTATTTACAGAAAAGTAAATGGCTTATAGCACTAAAATCAAGAAGTGACTTAGAAATAACATTGGTGATGTTCCCGCAGATCTCCCAGATTTTCGCAGATTTCTTTCTCTGCCATTTAAGATAATATCGCTACATAAGCAGGAATACTATCTACAACGAAAGCAATTCCGCCAACTCCAGCAGATTCCAATTGATCTCTTGATGGTGTTTTACTGCTTGTTTGAAAGGTGTGAATGCTATATCACCGTTTATTTGTCCGACCATCTCCATTGAAAGTCCGGCCTTCAAAGCCTTCACAGCCGCATGACCAAGAGTGCTACCCAGTAAGCGGTCGTTGGCACTAGGACTACCCCCTCTTTGCAGATGACCAAGCACAGTGACCTTGGTTTCATAGTGGTCGAATTTCTTTTTGACTTTGGCGGCCACTTCATAGGCTCCACCGGCATCATCACCTTCAGCCACAATGATGATACTACTGCTTTTATGTCTTTCCCAACCTCTTTCAAGCTTTTCGATCAATTGGTCGACATAGGTTTCTGTTTCTGGCAAAAGAATAGCCTCAGCACCAACAGAAATACCTGAACGCAAGGCAATGAAGCCCGCATCCTTACCCATAACTTCCACAAAGAAAAGGCGGTTGTGCGCATCAGCTGTATCGCGGATCTTATCTACACATTCCACTACCGTATTCACTGCGGTATCAAAACCCAAAGTAAAATCAGTTCCGTAAAGGTCATTGTCGATCGTACCCGGAACACCCACGCATTTTATCCCTTGTTCCTCTTCTAGGAGCAATGCCCCTTGAAAACTACCGTCGCCACCAATAACCACCAAACCCTCAATACCTTTAGCTTTAAGATTATCTGCAGCTTGCTTTCTACCTTCTTCAGTTCTGAACTCTTTGGATCTAGAACTCTTGAGTATGGTGCCGCCTCTTTGGATGATATTCGACACATCGGAAGAATCCATCTTCCTCATATCGCCGTTGATCAAACCTTCATAGCCTGAATACACACCCCAACATTCCATATGATGATTAACGGCAGTGCGCACCACAGAGCGTATGCAGGCATTCATTCCCGGGGAATCGCCTCCTGATGTTAGTAGGGCTATTTTTTTCATTTTTCTTGATAGATTTTAGAGATTAGATGTTAGATTTTAGATGTGCTGTGCGAATTGATGCATTAAATCTTAGAAATCTAAAAAGAGTCTAAACTCTAATATCTAAATTCTAAACTCTTACTTATTATCTATTCTTTTACCTGAGAACAAACTAAACTTCCTAAACGAACATTCCAATTTACCATTCATCAAAGGAAATTTCCTCTCTGCTCTCAAGCCTATTCTTTTCAAAGCTTGAATATCAGAAGAAATGATCCAGGCATCCCAACCGGCATAGCTATGTTTGAGCTTAGTTCCGATCTCACCATAAAATTCGATCATTTTATCTTCATCTCCCAATCGCTCACCATAAGGTGGATTGAAGATCATAACACCCTTTTCGGCTGGAGGATCCATCTTTAAGAAATCACCTTCCTGCACTTCGATGTACGATTTCATTTTTGAGACATTGATATTCACTCTTGCTGCTCTTAAAGAGCGAGCATCCTTATCTCTAACGATGATCTTTACCGTTGGAGCTTTCGAAGATTTTCGTCCTTCTTCCAACACTTCTGCAAGCAATTCTCCATCAAAAGAGCTCCAAAACTCAAATCCAAATCGCTCTCTCAATAGGTTGGGTGGAACATTGGCTTGAATCAAAGCCGCTTCAATTGCAATAGTTGCCGATCCACACATGGGATCCATCAAGAGTTCCTTGCCATCCCAATCTGAAAGCATCACCATTGCCGCAGCTAAAGACTCATTGATTGGAGCCTTATGTTGTTCTTTCTTATATCCTCTTTTGAATAAAGGATCGCCTGAGCTATCCAAAGATAGATCGATCTTATCTGCCCTGATATGAAGATGGATCTTGATATCGGGATTATTGCGCTCGATGTTTGGTCGCTTCTTACCTTGTTCTCTAAACCGATCGACAATCGCATCTTTCACCTTCAATAGGGCAAACTGTGAATGCGAGAAATGCTCTGAATGTACCGCAGCATCAATTGAAAAGGTAGCATCTTCTGAGAAGTAATCTTCCCATGGAAAATCCTTGGCTTGCTTGTACAATTCTTCATCTCTTCTTGCCCTGTAAGTATGGATTGGCACAAGGACTTTCAAAGCCGTTCTCAACCATAAATTGGCTTTGTACATCAATTTATGGTCACCTCTGAAGCTAACCGCACGCTTAAGTACTCTAACATTCTTTGCACCTAATGCATCCAGCTCCTTTTCTACCAATGGCTCTAGATGCTGCATGCAGGTTGCCACCATTTCAAACTCAGCTTTCTGACTACTTAGGTCGATAAACTTGGGAGCTTCAAAACTTATACGTTTCCTTTTATTCATCTGCCAAAGATACATAAAGGCATTGCTGGCTTTTTATAAAGATGTTGATAAGATTATCCATATCCAATATTATCTGAAGCGGAAATTTTATCCATTTGTATCTATGGAATTAGCGCTTGTCGACTGGCTAATCATAATTGCCTATTTGGTTCTTGCTTTGGGAATAGGCTTGCGTTATAGAAATGCAGCATCCGGAAGTCTGACCGACTTCTTTCTGGGTGGAAGGAAGTTCCCCTGGTACCTTGCCGGGATCTCTATGGTGGCCACCACCTTTGCTGCTGACACTCCACTTTGGGTTACTGAAAAGATCGCTCAACACGGAATATCCGGGAACTGGCTGTGGTGGAATATGCTCATTGGTGGAATGCTAACCACCTTCTTTTTTGCCAAGCTCTGGCGAAAAGCCGAGATCATCACTGAGCTGGAGCTGATCGAGTTTCGCTATAAAGGTAAAGCAGCCGCCTTTCTCCGTGGATTTAAGTCGGTATACATGGGAATCTTCCTCAATGCTGTAATCATTGGATGGGTAAATACTGCATTGGGCACCATACTCATGAGCTTCTTTGATATTCCCGAATCAGAAGTGCTCTATTACATCTTAGGCGCTATGCTAATTGTGCTGATCTATTCTTCCTTGGCGGGATTAACAGGTGTAGCCATCACCGATTTTGTGCAGTTCTTCATCGCAATGGGAGGATGTATAGTGCTTGCCATTGTGGTAGTCAACTCCGACGAAATTGGTGGAATTAGTGGTCTAAAGGAACAATTACCCGCTTGGCGATTCGACTTCTTCCCGAATATTGGAGATGGGAGTTTAAGTGAACAAGTGGGCACCTACAGCATTGGAATAGCTGCTTTTCTGTCATTTGGCTTGGTGCAATGGTGGGCAAGCTGGTATCCGGGAGCAGAACCAGGTGGCGGTGGCTACATTGCACAGAGGATGATGAGTGCCAGAAATGAGAAAGAAGCCATTTACGCCACTCTTTTCTTTCAAATTGCACATTACTGCCTTAGACCATGGCCTTGGATAATAGTGGGCTTATGTGCTTTGGTATTGTACCCTGATCTGAGCATTGAAGATTCTTCTCAAGGATTTGTATTGGCCATGAAGGATCATTTACCTGCGGGCTTGAAAGGATTGTTATTGGTGGCATTCCTCTCGGCCTATATGAGTACGCTTTCCACACAGTTGAATTGGGGAGCCAGCTACCTTACCAATGATCTATATCTGAGATTCTTAAGGAAAGGTAAAAAAGGTGAGACAGAAGCGGAGAAGCAAAAAGACCTTGTTCAAAAGGGTCGTTTGTTCACTATTCTTATTGTATTCTTTGCATTGATAGCCGGTAGCCAGATGAAAACCATAGATGGAGCCGCAAGATTCCTTATTGAGTGCGGTGCTGGTCTGGGAATGGTGCTTATACTTCGTTGGTATTGGTGGCGTATCAATGCCTGGAGTGAGATTGTGGCCAGCATTGCTCCATTTGCGGGATATATAATGGCCAATTGGTGGCTAGAGTTGTCTGAGCCTTTCAATTTCCTATTCACAGTAGGTTTTAGCAGCATATGTTGGATAGCTGCCACCTTCATTACCAAGCCGGAACCAAAAGAACATTTGCAAAAATTTTACGATAAAGTGGAACCCGCAGGCTGGTGGAAACCGTATAAGCAGGAAGGTAAGAGACAAGCAATGTTACCTCTCATTATAGCCTGGATAAGTGCCATTATTATGGCCTATGCCCTACTTTTCCTAATTGGCGATCTCATTTTCGGCAATTGGAACAAGGTTTTTATTGAAAGTGTAGTTTTTGCAATAACGCTCTGGCTATTAACTTATCAAATCAAAAAAAGTGGCATTTTTGATAATTAACTATCTTTACGCACCTAGATGAATTATCCAATAAAATCAAGCCGTTCGATGAATCGTTACTCCGCTTTTAATTCTCTTCGAAGCATTTCTTTGATCTGCATATTCGCATTAACTATCAGCCTACAATACTCTTGTGCTGAAAGTGATAAGAAAGCTCAGTCTGATAAAGACAAGAAAGAAGAGGTAGAAGAAAAGAATTCAAATCTTTTCGAGATCGAGGGAAAAGTCTTTAGCGTGCCCTCACCTATTCAAACGGCTTTCTTATTGAAAGAAGTTGGGACAGAGTATAGGTCATCACTTCTTCACAACAGCGATGATGTATCTAAATACAATACCACTCATTCCAAAGCATTGATCCTTGGAATTTATGGAGCTGATCTAGGATATGCTACAATTTATGATCAGTCTCAAGAAGCTCTTTCATATATGGCGGTATCTAAAAAGCTTACTGAAGATCTTGGTATTTCGGGGATTTACAATAAAGAATTACTAGAGCGCTTTGAAAATAATATTGGGAATGAAGATTCATTAATGTCTCTTGTTTCAGACGCTTTCAAGTCTGCGAATAGATTCTTAAAAGACAATGATCAGGAAGATCTATCTGCATTGATCTTAGCTGGAGGCTGGGTAGAAACCTTGCATTTCGCTACACAATTGGCCAACAACAATAACTTACCAGCAGTTAAGAACCGTATTGGAGAACAGAAGATCACTATTGAGAATATGATCAACCTCTTGCTGCCTCATCAATCTAAGCCAGAAGTAGCCAAATTGATCAACGACCTCAATGAATTGAAGGATATTTATGCCGGAATCACTTTTAGCTATGAGTTCAAAGAGCCTGAGACTGATCCTGAGAATAAAAGAACGATCATCAAGAGCATCTCAAGTGTTGAGATGACAGAAGAACAATTGGGCGATATTACCGATAAGGTATACGCTATGAGAAATCGTATCATCAAATAAGAAAGAGCAGAATGAGAAGAATAGTTCTATTGTTAATTGCCACAGTTAGTTTGAGTCTGATCAGTTTTAACAGTCAGGCACAGTGCGACACTATAGCCACGGTATGCGCACAGCATTTCAGTCAGGATTACCTTTCTGATGGACAAGAATACCGCGCCTTATTATTGGATGATCAAACGGCAGAGTTTCACCTTACCCTTTATGGTGGTAGTATTTATCGCTTTGGTGCTTGTAGTGGTCTTGATGATGGAAACTTATTATTTCGCTTATATGATGATCAGCGAAATGAGATCTTCTCTAATAGAAACCATGAGCTTGCGCCCTATTGGGACTTTGAAATAGAAAGTACGCTTGATGTGATCGTAGAGGCCAATCTCAACCCTCAAAAGGCAAGTTCCGGCTGTGCCGTCCTACTGGTCGGTTTTAAACCCTAAGATTCATTCACCATAGCGTGAATTTTTTATTACTTTCATATCCTTAAAACCCCTAAGCTGAGACAGTTCTTAAATGAGTGAACGGATATTAAAAGCCCTAATGCAACTCTTTGCCATTGTGGCAAACGTAGGTAGGGACGACAGTAATACACGAGAATTCGTAAGTCTATTCCTCAATGAACAGCTTAACAAGGAGCTGGTAGAAGAGTATCTTCTCGTCTACGATCGCTATTACAACGAACAGAATAAGAAAAGAGAGGGGTTAAAAGCCAGAAAACGTACCTCACTCAACTCTGTGAAGGTTTTAAAGATCTGTGCAGAGATCAATAAAGAGCTTACGCAGAAGCAAAAGATCTATGTATTGGTTCAGCTTTTGGAGTTTATCTACCAAAACAACAACGATACAGATCAAGCCTTAGAATTTGTCGCTACAGTTGCCGATTCATTTAATATTAGTCGAAATGAGTATGAGCTTGCAAAAGACTTTGTAGCGGCTAAAGAAGGCGAGATCAAGCTAACAGATTCTGTCCTTGTGATCAATAACAAGGATGAAGAACCTCAGGCAAAGCATCATATTCAGGCGGTGGGCTTGAACGGTCAGCTCAGAGTGCTGCATATAAGAAGTGTAAATACACTTTTTATGAAGTATTTCGGAAGTACTGAACTACAGCTGAACGGCCAGCTTATCAACTCGCGTAAGACTTATGTGCTTACACAGGGTTCTTCATTGAGAAGTTCTAAGGTTGCTCCGATCTACTACAGTGATATCATCAACCGCTTTCTTACAGATACCAGTATAGAACGCACCAGCTTCAAAGCTGAACGTATCACTTATCGATTCAAGAATGGTAATATCGGACTCCATCCACTAACCATAAATGAAGAATCGGGGAATCTGATTGGAATAATGGGTGCCAGTGGATCCGGTAAATCTACATTGCTCAATGTGCTGAACGGGAACTATAAGCCGGCAACAGGAAGCGTCTTGATCAATGGTTATGACATTCACAATCCGGAGAACAAGGATGTGATTGAAGGGGTGATTGGCTATGTTTCTCAGGATGACCTTTTAATTGAAGAACTGACTGTCTTTCAGAACATCTTCTACAATGCCAAATTGTGCTTTGGAGATCAATCCGATATGGAGATCATCCGTCTCACCTTTAAAGTATTGCACTCCTTAGGATTATTTGAGATTAAGAATCTTAAGGTGGGTAGCCCACTGGAAAAGACCATTAGTGGTGGACAAAGAAAACGTGTGAATATCGCTCTAGAGCTTATCAGAGAGCCTTCAGTACTCTTTGTAGATGAGCCTACATCTGGGCTATCATCTAGGGACTCTGAGAATATCATGGACCTCTTAAAAGAATTGAGTTTAAGGGGGAAATTAATCTTTGTAGTAATTCACCAACCATCTTCAGACATCTTTAAGATGTTTGATAAGCTTATTATACTGGATACCGGAGGATTCCTCATATACAATGGTAATCCGGTGGATGCTATTGTCTACTTCAAAGAGCAAATGCAACAAGCCAATGCAGTAGAAAGTGAATGTCCGCAATGTGGTAATGTGAATCCGGAACAGATCTTTAATATCATAGAATCCAAGATATTGGATGAATATGGGAATCAGACTGATAGCAGACGTGTAGCCCCAAAAGAGTGGTACAAAACACATAAGGATAATGTAAACCTCGAATTAGGTAAAGAAGAAGGCAAACGCAATCCTCCGATCAGCAATTTGAAGATCCCCAACCCTCTTCGTCAGTTCAAAGTCTTTATGACCAGAGATGTGCTTTCTAAGCTCACCAATAAGCAATACTTATTGATCAATTTTCTGGAAGCACCAGTATTGGCATTCATTCTTTCTTTCATCATCAAATACTCGAACACAGAAAACGAAATGGGTTATGTGTTTAGGGAGAATGAGAACCTAACGGCTTATATCTTCATGAGTGTGATCGTGGCACTTTTCCTAGGTTTAACCGTTAGCGCAGAGGAGATCATTCGCGATCGAAAGATATTGAAGCGGGAGAAATTCCTGAATCTGAGTCGGGGTAGCTACCTCTTCTCCAAGATTGCGATCATGTTTGCCGTATCTGCAATTCAGATTTTCACTTTCGTACTTGTTGGAAATAGCATTTTAGAGATCAAAGGAATGTATCTTGAATATTGGCTGGTTTTATTTTCGGCAGCCTGCTTTGCAAATATGTTGGGCTTGAATATTTCTGCCAGTTTTGATTCTGCTGTAACCATATATATTCTCATCCCATTCCTTATCATTCCTCAATTGATCCTTAGTGGGGTGATCGTGAAGTTTGAAAAACTCAACCCACTGATCACCGTGCAAAAGAAAGTACCTCTGGCGGGAGAGATCATGGCTTCTAAATGGGCTTTTGAAGCATTGGCAGTGCATCAATACAAGGGCAATAAGTTCAATGAGCAATTCTACTATATTGATAAGGATATCCATAAGGCCAGCTTTAAGAAGAATTTCTGGCTGAGTGAATTGAAGGACAGGGTAAATTTCTTAGACCATCATATAGATGAGGGTGGGAATGTGAGAAAGAGTATGCAAGCTCAAGATGTGCTCTACAATGAGATTCGCAAGGAAAATGAGCGCAATCCATCTGTAAAGTTAGATGAGGAATACCTTGAATTGTTGAAAAACCACGAGGTAAACGAGATACTTCTAGACGATATCAATGATTATCTAAGAGAGTTGAATAAGTACTATGTAAAAGAGTACAATCATTATAATGACGAGAAGGATCAATTGCTCATAGAACTTAATGCAACAGATGAATTAAGGGAAGAATTCATAAAGCTCAAGGATGCTTATACGAACGAATCTTTGGAGGATTTGGTAACCAATAAGAACGATTTGGAAAAGATCGTTGAATGGAAGGGAGAACTCATTCAAAGAGCCAATCCGATCTTCAAGGATCCAAAAGGCTTTAGAGCACATTTCTTAGCACCATCAAAGAGATTGTTTGGAACGAATATCACTACCTTCTCGGCCAACATTATGGTACTGTGGGTATTCTCGATCATATTGGCAATTACCCTTTACTATGATGGGTTGAGAAAGCTAATTGAAGGTATAGCGGGAATATTCAAAGCTAAAAAGTTCAATGCGACATAATTCGCTTTGAGCATTACATAGAAAAAGCCCCTACGAAAATATCGCAGGGGCTTTTTACTTTATAATGGTATACCGATCGAAGTATTGAAGGAGTCTTTATTCCTCGATCTCTATCATTTTAAATGGAATATTGATGATGGCTTGGTAATCTTCACCAGCCTCTAGCATATCTTCATCATCTTCTTCATAATGCCAGTTGATGATCACTTCACTGCCATCAGAATTAATCTTCTCTAGCTTCTTGAACACATCCAAGATGCATTTAGAAGAACTTGTATTAAAATACTCTAAAACGATATCTACATTCGTTGTGTCCTTAGGAGATCCAGAATACTCTTCCAACGAATCCACCAAAGGTTTATAAAACTCAATTGAGTTTTCAGGAATAGACCTACCCTGAATCAGTAATTTGCCACCTTCCGGATCAAATTTGATAGTTGGTGTCTTTGGGCTTCCTTCAATCGTTAACTTTTCCATCTTCTGTGTAATTTATTGGGCAACTTTTATGTTTAAACTGTAAAAAGAGTGTTTATCATCTATTTTTTGGAAGTCGTAATCTAGCTTTTTACCCGACTTTCTGGCGATATCGATCATTCCTAATCCCCCACCGCCTTTATCAGACATCATGCCGTTATTCAGCACTTCCTTGTAGTATGCTTTAAGCTCATCAGGATCGAGAGAATTGATCTTCTCCAACTTCTCTTTTAGCTTATCCGCATTTTCATTCTTAATGTAATTTCCTGTAAAGATCGAATACGCATCACCATCCTTACCTACCATAAAAATAACCGTGTTGAAGCCTTTAGCAGCATCATCAGGTTGCTTATCTAAATGGTGATACAAGTTTTGCAGCGCCTCAACTAAAATATTATACACCTTCTTCTTGACCTTGGAGGGTTCGTTTAAACGATCCATCTTGGATTCCATGATCTGAAGTACAGAGGTAAGTAATTCAGAGGTGACACTGCCCTTGAACGACAACATTATGTTGTCCTTCTCCATCTTGTTATAGAAATCGAAAATATTTACTTCCATTTCCACTGAGGGCAATACAAAAATATTGCTGCGACTTCGTTAAAATTGGTTATTCTTCTGAATTACAAAAGATTCAGAATTACGAAATAAGATAAAATTGTTTGATAAAACAATAATTTATCTAAATATTTAAAGTGTCTGAGCTGCCCTATTTTCGGGCTAGAATCGCCGATTTATCGATACTTTTGAAAACCTTGGAAACAAAGAAAGAAAGCATAGACAACTGGTTCACAGACTGGTTTGACTCCGACCATTATCACCTTCTCTACCAACATAGGAATGATGCGGAGGCTGAAGCATTCATCAATAGACTGTTCAATAAACTCAATCTAGAGAAAGGTTCAAAAGTTTTGGATCTGGCCTGTGGTAAAGGAAGACATGCTTTACAAGTGTATCAATTGGGTTATGATGTCACCGGTCTTGACCTTAGCGAAGAAAGTATTGCACATGCCAAGAAGTTTGAAGAAGAGGGCTTGCGATTTGTAAGAGGAGATATGCGCCAATTATCATTGGATGCTAAATTCGACCTTACATTAAACCTATTTACCAGTTTTGGTTACTTCAAAGAGCAAGAAGAGGACCTTAAAGTGCTCGATGGCTTATCTGAGCATTTGGAAAAAGATGGGATGGTATTGATCGACTTCCTCAATGTGAAGAAAGTAGAAAGCGATCTTCCATGTAGTAATACCATTCAAAGGGAACATATTGAATTCAAGACTTCCAAGAAGTTGGAAGATGGATTTATTGTGAAAGACATCATATTTGAGGACAAAGGCAAATCACATCATTTCAAAGAGTATGTGAAATACCTCAAATTGAGCGATTTTGAAAATTATTTTAAGAAAGTGGGCATGAAGATCAAAGCAGTCTACGGAGATTATCATCTAAATCCATTCGAGGAGGATCGATCAGACCGTTTAATCATGATTGCCAAATACGCATAAGATGAATTATTTACTTCTGAGTATAGCGAGTATCTTAAGTGGTGCCTTGATCTTCATTCCAGGTATCAAGCAGCGTTTTAAACTACCTGCATTATTGTCGTTCAGCGGCTCTTTCCTTCTCAGTATCAGTTTTTTGCACATTTTTCCCGAGCTATTCCAATTTCACGATATCAATTTGGGACTCTATCTCATGGCGGGCTTTTTTCTTCAACTGATCCTCGACTATTTCTCAGGTGGAATTGAACACGGACACACACATGTGCATCATGATAAAGTAGGGCACTTCCCATTTTTAGTCTTCTTTAGCCTCTGTTTACACGCTTTTCTTGAGGCCATGCCTCTAGAGCATTTTGAAGCGGAAGAACATGAGCATGCATTACTTATAGGCTTGATCGTACATAAACTGCCCATTTCGTTTATTCTGGCTAGCCTTCTATTGGCCTATCAGCTGAAAAAAGGGTTAATTGCTTTGGGCATACTTCTCTTTTCACTCTCAGCTCCTCTTGGTATGTGGATTGGAGGGGAATTGATCATTAGTCAGGAGGTATTTAGCAAATTACTGGCAATCTCAGCAGGTATCATCCTTCACCTTTCTACAACAATTCTATTAGAGGGTAATGAAGAGCATAAGGTACAATGGAAGAAGATGCTTCCTATGATATTAGGAGCAGGATTGGCGTTGTTTAGTTTACTTTGAGATCGGAGACTGAGGATCGGAGACTGGAGTAGTATCTAATTTTATCTGCCGCCGACTATCCCTCGATACCCGCCAGCCGTCGGGCAGGCAATCCCATTAGCTTGTCGAGTGTTTCCGATGAATCGGAAAAGTATCGAGACATGAAGGATCAACGGGAGCCGTCGGGGCAAGCAGATTGTCGCAGATTTAGCCTTCATATTTACACATTGCTATATCTACACATTGATAGATTAATCATCTCAGATTTCTGATTTCTGATTTCAGATTTGTCTAAGCTCTAAGTTCTATACTCTAGGTTCTAGTTTTCGCTCTCTCCCAATACTCATCCATCTCTTCAAGGCTCATTTCGCCCATCACTTTGCCATCTTTCTTTGATTCGCTCTCTAAGTATTGAAATCGCTTAATAAACTTCTTATTAGTACGTTCTAAGGCATCCTCAGGATTTACACCGATGAATCTGGCATAGTTGATCATTGAGAAGAGCACATCGCCAAATTCAGCTTCAACCTTATCTTGCTCACCATTGGCTTCCTCTTCTTTAAGTTCTGAGAACTCTTCCAGCACTTTGGCATAAACTTGCTCTTTATTATCCCAGTCGAAGCCCACTCCCCTAGCTTTATCTTGGATGCGAATGGCTTTTACTAATGCAGGCAAAGATTTGGGTACGCCTTCCAAAACCGACTTCTTTCCTTTACCTTCTTTTAGTTTAATCTTCTCCCAATTGCTCTTTACTTCTTCTTCATCTACCACTTCAACATCTCCGTATATGTGAGGATGTCTGTGGATCAGCTTCTCGCAGATGGCATTCAATACGTCAGCTACATCAAATGCTCCTTTTTCACTCCCTATCTTCGAATAGAAGACCATATGCAGCATGAGGTCTCCAAGTTCTTTCTTTACTTCTTCTAAATCGCCTTCAATAATGGCATCAGAGAGCTCGTAGGTTTCCTCTATGGTAAGGTGTCGCAAAGTCTCCATAGTCTGCTTGCGATCCCACGGACATTTCTCCCTCAGGTCATCCATGATCTTCAATAGTCGCTCAAAGGCTTTTAGCTTCTCTTCCATCTGAATTATTTTCCTCAAAAGTAGGTTTTAAAGCATGGAATGGGAATGTCTGTTTGGATACATTTGTCTTATGGGATGCCGATCGTTTTTCGTCCTGCTAGCACTTGTAGTTTCTTCTGCCCTTTTTGGGCAGTCTGAAGATAATGCCCCATGGAGAGCCAGCTTTAAAGTAGGTAGAGGCTTTATGATCACCCATCAGCCCCAAATGGAATATGTGGGGAATCAACACCTCAACAAGCTGGAGCTTCAGGCTGAAAGACGTTTAATTGGCTCTAAAGCCTGGCATGAGGATTATGGCTTCCCCTACGCGGGAGTAAGCTTGAGCTATTTTCAATTTGACAAGTCGGAATTCTTTGGCTCGGGCATAGGCTTAGCGCCTTATTATTCATTTTTTATGGCGGGCGATGAGAAGTTCGGACTGCGACTTCGAACCGCAGTGGGCGTAGGTTGGATTGAAGAATCTTTCGATCTGGAGGAAAACTACAAGAACGTAGCCATCGGCAGTAGCATTAACCTTTACTTCAGCGTATTTCTTGAAGGTCACTATATGTTCAATGAGAAATGGGGCATTGCCGCAGGAATCGACTTTTCTCACTTTAGCAATACCGGTGCGCGGCAACCAAACCTTGGTATTAATCTGCCCACGGTGAATTTTGGTATAAGTCATCAATTTGGAAAGAGTGTAAGTCCCGGAAAAATATCTTCAGAAGATCGTGATGAAGTAAGCAGTTATAAGAGCGGAGAACGATTTATTAAGCTTCGTTACGGAAATGGAATTCACGATACTTACCCAGTAGAGGGACCTAGGTTCTTGGCCACTGCAGTTGGTGTAGAATGGGGAAAGGTATTGAGTTCAAAATCGATCTTGAGTGGAGGACTTGACTTCTTCTACAACCCTGGACAGCGAGTGAGCATGCGGCAAGATTCGCTTTATATTGATGGTGGATGGGAAAATCTACAAATTGGAATTGCGGTTCAGCATTTATTCCAGTTCGGGAACTTTGCCAGCGGTTTAAAAGCGGGAGTCTATCTAAAGAAGGAAGACCCTGATCTGCAATTTCTCTATGCTGAATTCATTGGACAGTACTCGATTAACAAACGATTCGACCTATTCATTTCATTAAAAACCCATTTTGCAAGAGCAGAATACTGTCTCTTCGGAATAAACTACAAGATCTTGAGATGAAATACCTCAATGGCATATGGGGAATAATACTCGCTCTTCTGTTAAGTGCTTGCGCAAAAGAGAATATGGGCGACTGTTTCAAATCCACAGGTAAGGATCGGACGGAGAAGCGCATGCTTCAAAGTTTCACTGCCATTGAGATCGACGATGAGATCAATGTTTTTCTGGAGCAGAGTAGTGAAAACTCAGCGGAAGTCAGTGGAGGCGAAAACCTATTGGAGTTCATTCGCACAGAGGTAAAGAATGGCATACTCTATATCGAGAACGACAATAGATGCAATTGGGTGCGATCATTCAAAAAGGACATCAATGTGATCATTAGAGCTTCTAACTTAGAGCAGATCACCTATTATGGTTCTGGAGATGTGAAATGCCTAGGTACACTTACCCCAAATAAATTCCTTTTAAACGCCTGGAATGCGAGTGGAGATATTGAATTGGATATCAATTGCAATGATGTGGAACTAAAGCTCCATACCGGACCCATTTCACTCAAATGCAAGGGAAGTGGTGATCGATTTATTGCATACAATAGTTCAATAGGAAAGCTAGATACCAGGAAATTCGTGGCCTCGGATGTATTGGCAGTAAATGCCAATTCTGGAGATCTCAAAGTCTTCTCAGATAGTCTCTTAGATGCCAATATTGAAGGAAATGGAGACCTGTACTATTCAGGCAATCCGATTGTAAAACTTAGAGTTGTAGGAAGCGGTAGTTTGATCAAGTTAGATTAAGGCTCAAGACCGATCTCTACCCTTCTGTTCTTTGCTCTTCCACTTTCATTGTCATTGGTAGCCGCAGGCATACTTTCACCCAGACTCTTACTTTGGATCTGTGAAGCCGGAACTCCTGCATCCAATAAGATCTTTCTCACATAGGCAGCCCTTTCCTCGCCAATTTCAAGATTAACCTCATCAGTACCTACATCATCGGTAAAACCAAAAAGCATGATCTTATGAGTAGGATCCTGCTTTAATTTATTGGCAAATTCAATAAGCTTTTGCTCCTCTTGAGCTGATAGACTAACCGAATTGAAATCGAAGTAAAGCTTCATTGCAGCACCTTCTACATCTTCTGAACCAGCTGAGCTTTTGACGGTCTTTACAGCCACATCTGATTTCAGCTTATCCTTATCGATAATGGCACCATATTCTGCCAACAAGCCGATCAAACTACCATTCTCAACTAAGCGAATATCTCTCAATCTACAATTCCCTTCTTCTGTTCTATAGCTCAAAAGCCTATCGATTGAATCAGTAGCAATTGTGACCACTCCTTGATCATCGCTTTGAATCTCGCCTAGTTGATACCCATTTGAGTCATATATATAGACAGTTCCATTCTGAACTACATTCCCATTACAATAGAGCTTTGCGAAAATCTTTTGAGATCTTGGCGTCCATCTTTCACCATTGGTTTTGAAGATTGAACGACTCAGCTTGGTGTCATCATCAGCCAACTTATAGATGAAAAGTGGTTTTTCTCCTGAGTAGCTTTCTACTTCAAATTTCACCTTATCGATCTTAGACTTCACCAAAAAGCTAAATGAACCATTATCTGCTACTTGCACATGCTCATAAACTGCATTCTCTTTGATTCCTAATTTTGGATTTGCTGGTCCATTCCATTCTAACGCAAGAGCTCTTCCCTTCTTCATTTCTACATTTCCAGCAGAATGTGTGGTATAGATATCAGCCACATCTTCTTCTCTATTGGAAGTGAAATAATAGTCTCCATTAGAGAGCAAAATAAAATTCTCATCGAAAAACTCAGAGTTCACTGACTCACCTAAATTCTTTGGCCTTGTCCATTTAGTCCAGCTATCATCCAATCTGTAAGAAACAAACACATCTGTAGCACCATAAGAACCATGACCCTCTGAGCTGAAGAAGAGCGTTTTCTTATCGGCAGATAAAAAAGGGCTCAATTCTGCACGTTGAGTATTAATTGTAGGACCCAGATCTATGAATGCTGACCAATTACCTTTCTCATCCTTTAATGAGACAAATAAGTCTTCATTCTCGCTATTCACATTCTCAGCGATGCTCAAAAAGAATACGTCTTCTGTTTGATTCATGTACAAATGAGCAAAACGTTCTCCAATATCAAATCCGGGAATCTGTAAGTCCTTTAATTCAGACCATTTTCCTTTATCATTCAATTCCACATATTTGAGTGAGGCTTTAAAAGCATCCTCTTCGGCGATGTAAAGGGTTTGCAGCAAATAAACCCTTTCCCCGCTTGAACTACTCCCTATAATCATGATCTCTCCGGGATACTCATCCATTCTGAAGAGTCGATCAGCTTTGGTCCATTCACCATCCTCACGATAAGAAAACCAAATGTTCTGACGCAGGATCTCTATATCATCTCCTTTCTCTTTAAGGTAGGTTCTATAAAAGAAAAGCGCATCGCCATTCTCAAAGGGGAACAAACTACTTTCCTCTGATTCATCACTCAATTCTTCAACTTTTACAGCCTTTGAAAAGTTGGGAACAGTCAATTGGGATTTTAGGGATAATGTAGAAATAGAAAGGCCTATACAGAGTAGTAGATAATTGATTTTCATCATTTTGCTTTTAATGATACTCAATCTTTAAAGGTCAACAGTATATGAGCTTTCCATAGACCAAAACTGTCAAAGTTTTAAGCAAAGCCTTGTTAGTATTAGTATTTCAATACTTTTTGAGCGTGAAAAGGGAATGATTGGTAATTTTGAACCTTCTACCCCTACCCCGGTGCTGAAATTGGTAGACAGGCATGGTTGAGGGCCATGTGTCCGCAAGGACGTGCAGGTTCGAGTCCCGTTCGGGGTACTTGGTGATCAATTCACAAACATTCTTTAAAGCGAGCTAAAAAATAAAGCTCGCTTTAATTTTTTAGCCGCGAAAAGAATAAGCGATGCAATCTCGGGAAGAAGTGCCTAAAGTGCACTAATCCTTCTACGCTAAAGCTTAAACCTACGCTATGGCTTCGGTTTACATTGTCGAAGGACAATGAGTGCGCTAGAGTGCAGCTAGAGTTATACCAAATCAGAAATCAGAAATCTGAAATCTGAAATTTTGATTTAGTTTCCCGCTGACCTGCCTGCCGGCAGGCAGGGACGGCTGTATGCACTGAAATGTCATTCGTAATTCGTAATTCCACATTCGTAATTGAATTACATCTTCGCCCTCACCTCACTCATGGTGAGCATGCGATTGGCATTAGGGTCCCATACCTTCAAACTAAGGCATTTGTAGATATCCATTGGCCATAAAGTGCTGGTCTTTGGATTTTGGAATTCGGGGATCTCCTTATAGACTTCGGGTAAACGATAGAATGGAATTCTAGAATTCGCATGATGAATATGATGGTATCCAATATTCCCTGTAAACCAATGCATGATCCCACTCAAGTCAAGAAAACTAGTAGAGTCCATTGCCGCTCCGATATAAGTCCATCCTTCTTTATCATGATAAACAGCTTCTGGAAAGTTATGCTGCACATAGAACAAATAAGATCCCAAGGCGTGAGCGATAAATACAGGAAGGAAGATCGCCAGAAATGCAGATAGCCATCCAAAGATGAGTCCGACAGTGATGATCAATCCGAAGTGGAACGCTATGGCTAAAGCAGAGTCCCAATGTTTAGTTGGGCTTCGCACCAGCGATAAAATACTCATGCCCCACAGAAAGGCAAAGATGTAACCAAAAGCTATTGTCAATGGGTGACGAATGAACAAATAGTTGGTTCGCTCTGCCTTCGACATCCTCTTGAATTTCTCAATAGTCACAATTGGGAATGAGCCAATGCTGGATGTAAAGAGTTTTGAGTTATGCTTGTGGTGATGGTCGTGTGAACGTTTCCAAATGCTTCTTGGTGTAAGCATGTACAATCCGAAGAAGGTAAATAGAATGTTGGCTCCTACAGATCGTCTGAGTATGGCTTTATGCAAGTAATCATGATAAATGATAAACATTCTAGCCAATAACAAGGCATTCAAAACGGAGCATGTTATTCTAATGGCAATATGAAATGGATAGAATGCACCAAAAAAAGTGATTCCAAGTAATAATAAGGTGGTTATGGTGTGAAACCAGCTCCTTCTTCTATTATCCACGGCATAAGGCTTGGTAGCCAAGATCAGTTCTTTACCTTCAAGCATTTTCTTCAATTTTTCGTTTGTGTTTCCATCTTCTGTGAGTCCACAACCAAATGTGCGGAACTCTTTGGATATCCTTTTCTAATCTTCTTGTGAATCGCTCAACAATTTCTTCGGCTTGCAGCTCCTTTGGATTCTCAACAAGCAATTCTGCCTTCATATCATAATAGCCTCTCTTTACCCTCTCAATTCCCACATAGATGATAGGGTAATTGAGCTTATTCGAGATCTTACCCATCCCCATGAAAACAGGTGTATCCTGATTCATGAATGTGGTCCAATAAGCTCCTTTTGGCGAAGGAGTTTGATCTGCAATGAATGCAGTAGCAGTTAGATCATTTCGGTTTCCCAAGATCAGCTTTAACGACTCTTTCATAGGGTATAAACCATTACCTAATCTGGTTCGCATTTTTATGATCAAGTTGTTGAAGTACTTATTGTGCAGCGGATGATAGATCACATATAGCTTGTGAATCGGTTCAACCGCAAATCTGGCTCCACCCAGCTCCCAATTGCCGAAGTGACCCATCGCAATGATCACACTTTGATCCTTATCGACAAATGGCTGAAAAATTTCCACATCATCGAATTTGATCCTCTTTTTAAGACTTCTAGGACTTATGGTAAGGCTCTTGAATGTTTCAAAGACAAGATCACAGAAATATTTATAAAACTTCTTCTGAATGGATAATAACTCCTTCTCCGACTTCTCCGGAAATGAATTCTTCAAATTCGTATACACTACCTTCTTCCGATAGCCGATCACATAATAAAGAAGTAGGTAAATAAGATCTGATAATCTATACATCAACCAAAAGGGAGATAGCGAGATCAGATAGATCAAAGGAAGGGTGATATAGTAGACTAAAGCATTCATTTTTGCAAAAGTCCGCTAATTGTGGCTATTAAAAAAGTTTAGGACGAATTTGAAGGCTCTATTTGAATTAGACTTCAAAAAATGGAATTCCCAAAATGTTAATCTTTAATAAAACGACTCATATCACTAGAGAATTCACCTTATACCGCCAACCTATAAGGCCTTTGTAACGTACAAATACCATAATCAAAAACTAAATCCAAACTATATGAAGATTGATCGACAATCAAATTATTCAATTTACAAAAACATTCTTTTAGCCTTTCTTTTGACCTTCAGCACACTGACTTTTGCTCAAGATGACGAATGGGCAGCCGGACTTCGATTGGGTGATCCAACAGGCTTAACATTGAAGAAGTATGATGGCGACCATGCCTGGCAGTTGAATATTGGTCGATCTAAATGGTTTTACGGAGATGGATGGTACAATAATCGTTTTAACGATTGGTATGGAGATGGTAAATACAATTATGCCGACTATCAATATATTGGATTCAAAAGAAGCCTACCACTAGCTATTCAGCTTCACTACCTAATCAATAATGAAATCACTGAATGGGATCTTGACGGAGAAGGAAGACTCTTTTGGTATTACGGCTTTGGTATACAATTCAACTACCTGAGCTATGTATATGATTACAGATACAAAAACCCAGGTGACCCTGCATGGTATTATGCCGATTCTGAAAGGGTTTACGACATCGATTTTGGTGCAGATGTGGTAATAGGATCTGAATTCATCTTTAGCGAGATTCCACTGTCTGTCTTTTTAGAACTCAATTTGTTCATGGAAGCTTTTGATGATCCTTTCTGGATTCGCGGACAAGGAGGTGTTGGAGCACGTTATCATTTTTAGTGTGGTGTTTGGTGTAAGGAGCTTGGAAAAAGGAGTAAATATTGTCGATGGCCGGATATTAGTTCAGAGTACCCTTCGACTGCACTCAGGGCGGCGCTTGAAGTACTTGAAGTACTTGAAGTAAGGGTCTGCGTAAATCTGCGAAAACAATTTGCGCAATCAGCGGGAAAAAATAAAATTGGTTTGTGGTGTCTCCCGCCATGCCTACGTGTGCCTTTGGCCTTACTTCGGCAGGCAGGCAGATCTCGCAGAAAACAGCTTAGGGTTTAACCACTATATTTTGCTGATCTCCCAGATTTTATATTTTATCCAGATTTAATTTTGAGTCAATATCTAATCTGCGTAATCTGCGAAAACAATTTGCGCTATCAGCGGGAAATATAAAATTCATTGTTTTGTCTCCCGCAGATAAACACGGATCAATATCTAGCTTTCAGCATCTGGCATCTGGCTTCCGGCTTCCTTTGTCCTTCGTAGCATTCGCGAAGAAGGATAGCATCCATATCAAACTACCTCTATCCCATATTTAGCAAGTAATCCAATCAATTGATCAGATGGAAACTTGGCGCCTTTGATCTGATTAATTTCAGGGTCTAAAGCGATATTGATCGAACCACTGAAGTCAGCCCTTTCTAGATTCGTTCGATCAAAATTGGCATTCAAGAGATTGCAATTCTTTAAAGCAATTGAACTCATATCCGCCTCAGCGAAATCCACTTCCTGTAATTCACAATTATCAAAACTGCAATTCGTCAAATTCATTTGAAAGAAGGTAGCATGATTCAATTGGGAGTTCTTGAAATACACTCCAAAATTGAAGTCCTTACAATCCTCAAACTGCAAACCCAAAAGCTTCGACTTGGAAAAGTGACATTCTTGGAAGGAAGATTCCAACAGTTTACAATTGCTCAAATTACATTCGATAAACTCACAGTTGATGAATTTATATTCCGATAGATCTTGAGTTGCTAAATCAACTTGCTTGAAGCTACAATCTTCGTAGACCCCTTTGCTAATTGGATTCTTGCTTTCTGAAGTGAACTCCTCTTGATAACGCTCCTCCATTAATACCACTTTTCTTTTTTGTAATCCGATTTCCTTGAGCTGGATTCTCGATTCTTAATGATCAATACATCGTTTTCATACTGTCGAGTTCTATAGCCCATCAAATGCAATAATGGCTTTGCGAGAAAACGTGCGATCCTCAAATCTACCAGCATTTTTTCCTTTTTGCTATCATACCAATAGACACCGGGTAAGATTGGTAAGAGCCTGTCTATCTTTAGCTTTCGAATCCAGGTGGATAAGCGCAAGAAGAAAGTTTTAGTTTGCTTGATCAGGAAAAATCCATCATTCCCGCTCGACTGATACAATGGCATGAAAATGATGCTATTATGCTCAGCTTCTACTTTCTCTGAATTGTAAACAGCTAGTTGCTCACCCTTTTTAATCTTTTGGAAATTCTCAAAACCAAAGTTCATCTTAAAGCTGCCCTCATCTTCGATCTCGAATCGATGGTAAATCTCATAAAAGTGCTCTACGCCTTTAGCCTGATCAGCTAAATGCTGAAAATAATCTGAAGAATCAATCTCAGAACCTTCGATGATCCCGCTAAAAACCAATGTCAAATACACAAAGGCCTTGTGATTCTCAATGGCATCAAGACTGTTATGCTCACCTCCTTCGAATCCGAATGAAACATAGCCCTTCTCATTATAATAACTGAGCATGGGCCCATCTAAATATTCTTCAATGCCCAAGACCAAAGGCAAAGGATAAAGCTCAGTGAATTTTCTATTCAGCAAACTATCATTTACCGTAATAAATGGTATTGTTTCACTCGATGTAGTATGTAGATCGAAGAAATAGAATGGTCCATCTTCTTTTTCCAAGATCTCTTCAACCAAATTGTAAATGGCCAAAAGTTCAACTTCATCCTGATTCTCCGCTAAATACTGTTCCTCCTCAACTGCACGCATCCGCTTTTCTGTCCACAACCTGTTTAGATCCGTTACTGTATAGCGTTTTCCTTCTTTTAGGGCAGCTAGATTTCCTCCGATTCCATAGATCGATCCATTTATAAGAATATCTAGCTTCTTAAGTTGTTCAAAAACCTCTTCCAGAGCAATTACTCCACTTGGTTCATTGCCGTGAACTCCTCCAAAGAATATACAGCATGGCCCATTTTTACCACTACCCAAGCTGCCTATTAATCTCTCTATCTCAATATTTTTCGGAATAAACTGCTTCTCCACCTTAATCTACATCGTACTTTATAATATCCTTAATTGTAGCTATACCCACCAGCTCCTTTCCTTTGACAATCGGCAGACAGCCAATCTCGTTGCGTTTCATCAATGCAATAGCCTCATCAATTCCTGTACTTCCTTCGCCTGTAAGCACATTCTTGATCATAATATCTTCCACGAGAATGCTTTCGTCTGTATTCTCCAATTTATCCCAATATTGCCTCAGGTGCCTCATTGTTAGCAAGCCTACCAGATGATTATGGTCATTCACAATGGGTAAATGGTGGATGCCCCTCCATTTCATTAATCTTAAACTCAGTTCGGCATTATCTTTAGGAGAAAGACAAACCAATGACGTACTCATTATATGTCCGAGCTTTCTAGCTGATGAAGGGAAAGCTTCTGCCTGAAGTTTCTTTGGCCACTTTTCCAATATCTGTCCTTCTCTTTGATGGATGTGAATGGTTTGAGTAAGGGCAATCAAAGCATCCGACTTCTTCATGACTTCTTGCAGTTTGCGATAATGCTCGATCATCCACTCAGCTGCTGTTTGTCCTTTGATCCTTCTTTCTATGATCCCCAGATAATAATCCACTTCCTTTTGATCGACTTTGGTATTCTTCAAGCCCGCTTTTGCTATCTCCATAAACTCTCCAGCGAGTAATTCGCGAAGAGGCATACTTTTTCCTCTCCACCTAACCATGCTAGATGCACCATATTTAGCCGCTTTCATGAAGTTGTCTTTGGCATCTCTAAAATCCATTGCAGAAGCCATATCGTCGAACTCTTTAGGTCGCCCTTTCATCAAACCTACCCAGAAGACAAAATTGGCCATCTCGTCATCAACGGATGGACCGGAAGGAATGTATCTATTCTCGATTCTCACATGAGCCTTACCTCCAGCAGAACCATAACACGGACGATTCCATCTGTATACCGTTCCATTGTGCAAATTCATGGCAGCTAGCTTGGGAATCCCTCCTTTTTCGATCACATCCATGGAATCCTGATCGATCTCTTTGGTGAGGATAATGCTATGCCTGATCACTTCGTTCTTGAACAGGTCTACCAAATTTCCTTTTGCCCATTCATTGCCAAACGAAACCCTCGCCTCTTTATCAGAAAGTGCATTACTCACTTTTCTAGTATCAATACTTTGCTGGAAAAGGGCTATTCTAGTCTCGCTCCATAATTCCCTACCCAATAACAATGGAGAATTGACAGAAATACCCAAGACAGGTCCGGCAATGGCTTGCGACCAATTGTAGCTACTCACCATATCTTTTGGGTCTATCTGCAAATGCATCTGAAAGCTGGTGTTGCAGGCTTCATACATCACTGAATCGTGAAAGAGAGAAAGCTCATCCACCCCACTTAAAAGCATGCGAAAATCACTTCCCCTTAGCTCCTTCATCTTATCATTCAAGGCATAATATCTGGGATTGGGTGTCATATAATCCAGACTGATCTCATCTTCAGAAATAGATGGAAGGATTCCACTAAGTACGATCTTACTACCGTGCTTTGCTGAAACCTTTTCTGCATGAGTTAAAAGAGACTTCAATTGATCCGCCATTTTACTGAAGGGTTTATCCTTTAGCTCAAAAGGGTCCAGATTGATCTCAAGATTGAAAGCGGCTAGCTCGGTTGTAAAGTGAGGGTCACTTATATCTTCTAGGATCTCCACAGCATTCTTTGCCGGTCGCCATTGCTCATTGACCAGACAAAATTCTTGTTCTGCACCGATTCGAATTGGTTCCCTTTCAATTAGATCGTTTTCAAAGAGATATTCTAAAGCGTCTATGTCTTTGATTAGATGCTTTATGAACTTACCTCTTTCCTTGCTATCCTTTGCTAGATGTACTTTATGATCACCCATAATGGGCTAAGATATCTAAATCGCACCTTAGGATATATGATATATATCAGTTGAATTAGAATGATGCCCGCAAAGCCAAAAAGAAATTCCTTCCGGCTCTGGAAATTCCAGAGCTATACGGACGATAACGCTGATCGGTGATATTCTCTACCCCTCCTGAAATAGAAAGCTGTTCATGTACCGCTTGCTCGAATTTGAAATTGAGGGTATACCAAGCCGGAGCAAAGGTGTTTCCCTTATCATCCAATGCATAGATCTCTGTCTTCGGCTGCTCTTCAATTGAAAGATCATCATGGGCCACTTCTCCCTGATATTCCACATAGAACTGCAAGCGACTTTGCTTGCGCTCGAAATTCAATCGGCTTACGCCAAAGAATGGAGCAGCATGTCTAGATGGACTCACCGATCCATCATTCATCTCCTCTTCGCCCCATTGGAAATTCACATCGTTTATCCAGCTGAACTGTCGACTAAACTTCACCTCCAATCCGACTTGAAGGCCATATACCCTGGCTTCAGCTGCATTCTGAATGGCCTGCACTTTGCTCTGACTGCCATCATACAAAATGCTATCCACACCATTCAAAGTATAATCGCGGCGCACCATGGCATTTTCCAATATGGTGTAATATCCCGTAAGGTCGAACTTGATGATATCCTTGATCAGCTTGGCAAAACCCAAGTCGATATTATAAGCCATCTCGGCATCTAGCTCAGGGTTAGGAACCACCACTGCACCGGGCTCAGAATCGAAGACCTTTCCAATATCATCTACATTAGGCGCCCTAAAAGCCGTACCCAAATTGGTCTTGATCACCCATTTCTCATTGGGTCTGTAAACCGCTCCCAAACTACCACTTAAGGCCGCATTATTGATCTCAACCTTATCGTAAGGCAGCGGATAATAGGGTAGATTATCGCTAAAATCAGCATCGATCATAAAGTAATTATAGCGCAAACCAGCTTGAATATCGGTCTTCTCGTTCAGCGCAAACTCATCAGTGGCAAATACCGCTGCAGACATCCACTGCGACTGTGGATAGCGATCTGCATCATCCATCACAATGCCATTTTCAATATTCTTTAAACGACCATCAGAACGTACATCATTATTCACGACCTCAGCTCCGTAGAATAGCTGATGACGAGCTCCAAGACTTTTCTGTAGATCCAAGTTGAATGAAAGCGCCTCAACTTCTTCTTCGCGAATACTGCGTTCCGGATCATTCAGATCGCGACTGATCCTACTCTCATTAAAAAGTTGATGCGCCATACGGATCTGCACCTCATCATAAAAAGCGGTTGCCTTATCATTCTTGAAGCTCAAGAGATTCATCATCCACTTTTGCGGACCATAATTCCATTCTGCATAGCGCGGAAGACCATTTCTAAAGCGGTTATGTCGATCATATCTACCATAGGGCGAAGTCTCTGAATAATGAAAAGCATAATCGAAGCGGGAATGCTCAGAAGCCTTGAAACGCACCTTTTGCAAGAGGTTCAGCTGCGAATAGGCCGAAGGGATCTGCAGCAGTTCATCATCTTGCTGAACGATCTCATCCACCCCATTGCGGCGCTCTACATAGACATCCTTCACATAATCATCCGGACCATCACTCCCCTGCCTTAAATCATCATAGTTCCAATGGGAGATAGAAGTATAAAAAGCCCATTTTTTGAGACCGATATTGAAATCGAGATGGCCGGTCTTTTCTTGATTAGCAGTGGCATACCTTCCAAAGACATTTCCACTTACGGCCATTCCACTATCTACCGAAAACTGCGGACCGTAGGTGTGAAAGCTCATTACGCCGCCTATAGCATCACTACCGTAGACCACAGAACCTGGACCAAAGAGCACTTCCGTTTTCTCGGTGCTAAAAGGATCCAGATTGATCACATTCTGGATATTTCCACCACGGAAGATGGCGGTATTCATGCGTACTCCGTCTATGGTATAGATGAGACGATTGGTGGCAAAACCGCGGATCATGGGGCTACCACCACCCTGCTGACTCTTCTGTATAAACACCTTGCCCGAAAGACCTAGAAGATCAGCTGCGCTTTGCGGATTTTGCAGTCGCACATCTTTAGGCTTAATGGTATTGATCTTATTGGGGACATGATTAGAGCTTTGTCGCCACCTAGAGGCAGAAACCACCACCTCCTCAAGCTGAAGGCTCACAGATCGAAGCTGTAACTCAAACTTTAGGCTGGCAAGGGAATCATAGGAGATGTTGATATTCTCATAGGCCAGGGAGCTGATCAAAATGCTTTTTGAACCTTTGAAATTGCTCACATCTACTTCTCCATAGAGATTGCTAACGGCGAAGGCTTTGGGAGCATTAGACATCAAACTCACCCCTTCAATGGGTTCATCTGTTTCAAGATCAGTGATTTTTAGGATTTGAGCATTAAGCAAAGTGGGCAGAAAAGCGAATAAAAAACAAAGGCCCTTGAAGAAAGATCTCATTCTAAAAATAGGGTTTCAATTTGGTGCGCAAGCAGCAAAAAACGCGCCAAAACAGCACATCTAATCTCATCCTCAGCTATCTTACTAGGTCTTAATAATTTATGCAAAAGGGGGGCCTTACTCCTGAAGAATAAGCTTTTGATAGTAAGCCCTTTGATCAGATATGATTCTGAGGAAGTAGATCCCTTCAGAGAGCCCAGCTAAATTCAATTGGGTAGTTGAACCATTGAATGAATTCGTAAACACAGATCTTCCGGCATGGTCCATTACTTCAAGGGTGTAGGTATCAGCTTCATTTACTTCAATATTGAATTGGGAAGTAGAAGGATTTGGATAAACTATAGCTTCTTTAAAAGCCATTTTTCTCTCGAGCAAACCTATTGAAGTATCTTGAGGAAGGCTATCACAAGGACCAAGATAGAAATCATCATAATAATAATAATATGCAGTTTTCATCCAAAATTGATTACCACCCCCTTCTATTGAAACCGTATCTAAAAAGTCATTATTTTTAAAATTGCCCATTGTAAAGTACTTTTCACCACCAGAGGCTGTATATGTTTGATTTACTCTGACCCATTCTAGCTTTGATGAAATATGGCTATCAGGAGAAAGAATAATTTGAGGTGTATATGGCAAAAGCTGATTGTTACTTCCTGATACTCTATTAAAAGATAGGTAAATTCCCATATGACTCTTTGACGCATGTGATGCAGAATCAACTAAAGAGGTATACAATTGTAGACAATAAGTTGAATCTTGGATAAGTGGATTTTTTAATTCACATTGCAAATATTCTCTGCCTTTGGAGATGCTCGTATCGTACAAATCAAATACTTTAATTCCTACATAGGATTGACCATGTTTAGCAACTTGAAATCCGAACAAATTATTAGGAGCTGACCAATCTGCACTAATAGAGTCATTTAATGGTGAATAATAGTCCCAGCCTTCTTGAACTGCACTCATCCATTGAGAAGGAAGATACAGCGGTGTAACTTTAACCGCTGTATCTTCAAAACTTGGATTAGGTAGTAAATTTTGAGTATAGCTAAGTTGAGCTACTAGCAAAAGAGATAATAAGCAATACGCGCTTCTAGTCATCGAAAGCAAGTTACGAATATCCTTTCTGAAGATAATCATCAAAGCGGAAATTGATGCATAAAGCATCGCAGGATTTGCAATCCTGCGAGACATTTGAGCTTAGAAAAGCCATTCCGCAGGATTGCAAATCCTGCGGTGCGTCCTGCCGTGCGAGCTTAATCCTGAAGAATAATCTTTTGATAGTAAGCCCTGCGATCGGAAATGATCCTAAGGAAGTAGACCCCTTCAGAGAAACCGGCTAAATTCAATTGGGTAGTTGAACCATTGAATGAATCACTAATCACTGCCCGTCCAGAATGGTCCATTACTTCAAGGGTGTAAGCATCAGCTTTTTTTACTTCAATATTGAATTGGGCAGTAGAAGGATTTGGGAATACTTTGGCTTCTTTGAACTTTAGTTTTCGCTCAATCAATCCAATAGAGGTATCTTGAGGAAGGCTATCACAGGAGCCAAGATAGAAGTCATCAAAATAGAGATATGTAGCTTGATAATATAGTTGACTACCTCCTGTCAATGCCATTGTATCTATGCTCGAATCATTCGAAAAGTTTCCAATAAGAAGATATTTCTCACCACCAGCTGCCTTATAATTGGAATGCATCTTTATCCAGCTTTGTTTTTCTTCAATATAATTCGAGTCCAAAATTAGATTCGGAACATACCCTAAGTATAAAACACTATTGGTATCCACCATTTTATCGGTAAAATATACTCCAAGAGTATTTCTTGTAGCATATGTAAATGAATCAGCTAGGTTTACATAGACTTGAAAACAATAAACTGAATCCTTTTTTAATTCGCGTACTAATTGATTTTGGAGGTATTCTCTAAAATCAGGGTTAGGTTTAGAAAATACCAAGAATCCTACATAAGCAATTCCTGACTTTGGTTGTTGAAACCCATTCAAATTATAGGGTACTCCTCTATTATTAAGGTTATTGTGATATTCAGTATAATAGTCAGGGGTTGCATTTGTAGGTGAATCCCATTCTGCAGCAAATTTTAAATCAAAATTTTTAGGAATAGTATCCTCTAAATCTCCATTGGGAATAAGGTTCTGTGCCGATAAATCAAAGGCACAGAACATTATATATATTATTATACTAATTGCACGCATTTATTCTATTATCAGTTTACCACTCTGCAAAACTTCTTCATTTTTAATCAGACGATACAAGTAAATGCCATGTTGCACAGAATTAATATCAACACCATGCAATAAGCCGCTACTCAATCTTTTTCCCATTATTTTTTTACCCACTATATCGTGTAATTCAAAAATGATTTCTTCTCCATCCTTGATTTCTAACCTTAAATTAACAAGTTTCTTAGTTGGGTTTGGAAAAATGGCAAAGTTGGTTTGAATCAATGAAATATTTGGTGTATTTTTAATACATAAATGCACCATCAATTTTATTATGCCAAGACAAAGCATTTCCCTTACAGAGCCCAATGATGAATGGCTAAAGAGTCAGATCGATAGCAAAGAATACAGTTCTAAAAGCGAATTGGTTAATGATCTAATACGACAAGCTAGACGTCAGGATAAGCAATTAGACTGGATTAGAGCTAAGCTAGAGAAGGCTGAGAAAAGTGGCATAACGACTGACAGCAAGGAAGATATTCTCAGAGAAGCTAAAGCTCGTTTAGGTGGAAAATTATGAACTAACTGAATCTGCAAAAGAAGATCTAATTCGCATTCATCATTACGGTGTTGCCCGTTTTGGTATTAGCCAAGCTGATAAATACTATTATAACTTTTTCACACACTTTGAGCTAATTGCCTCAAATCCATATTCCTTTGAATCAATCTCATATATCAAGGAAGGGTATAGAAGATGTGTATGCGGTATTGATAGCATAATCTATAAAATATCAGGGAATAAAGTGGTAATAATCTCTATTATTGGAAGACAAGACATTGACCAACTGTTATGAGACTTAATTAGCTTGGTTGTTAACTTTTTCCCTTCCGGTTGTTATTTACAACCAAATCCTATTATGCTCGAATCCCTCTTTTTATATCTTTGGTAGAGTGATGGTTAAGTACATTATAGTCATATCGTTGATCTTAGGGCAGGCATATAGTTCAAATGCTCAGCATAATGAAGATTTGATCAGATTGGCTCGCCTACATGGGGTGGCACTTTTTGTGCTTGAAGATAAGGAGATGGAAGATCTGGTGCTGCAAAAGATCTTTCAGGTCTATCATAACAATGATAGTATTGACTTCAATGTAGCTATAGAACGACTGATCCCCAAAGACCCCAATAGAGATTATACCATTATAGACACTACAGGCTTGCTATTAGTAAGTGAGCCATATAAATTGATCGATGACACAATTTTCGGTCGGTCGAACCGCAAGCGACTAGAAGCCCTGATCTTGGGAACAAAGAATGGCTCGGCTAAAAAGACAGACAATAAGGAAGTCAGGATCATCGATTACAAAGACAATCCTTCATTTGAGGATGGATTGGACAGCATGCACGTACTAAGATCCTATATGAGATTATGGTCGGGGATCAATTTCCAATATCCTTACAAAGATCGATTGCCAAGAGATTGGGACAGCACATTCTATGACTATTTGCCCAGATTCATTTCCGACAGTAGCACTGAATATCATGTGTATACTAACTCACTGTTGGCTCTGAGTAAAGAGATCAACGATGGACATATATCCCTTGAAAAACACTACAGCAAGGAAGAATTCAAAGCCCATGAAAAGCTTCACAAACGGGCAGAAAAGCAAGCCAAGAAAGCTGCCAAAGATGATCATGAGCATGAGCATAATGAAAGTGCTGAAGAAAAACGAAACATTAAGCTTCCTCCACTTGCATTGGTCGGCGATATAAACGGACTGTATGTGAGCAAGATCTTCGAATGCGAGCAAACGAAAGGCATTAGAAAGGGAGAAAAAGTGCTTAGCGTCAACGGTCTAAGCATGGATGAGATCATCGCAAAATATGGCCAGGATACTGCTTTTCAAAGAAGAGAGCTAACGGCTCTACAGTTTGATAATTCCATGTTTTGGACAAGACTGGGTGGTGGGGATACCCTAATGCTAAGATTTGAAGGGAAGGATGAAGAGCAATTGTTCGTCCGCGAAATGATGAGCTATGATGAGTTTTATGAATACTACTATCCTGAGACCAAAGTTCAGATTCCGGAAAGCGAGGATGTGGTTTATCTGAGTCTGGGTGAAAGAGACAAGAAAGCGTTCAAATCAGCGGTTAAAAAAGCGACCAAAGAGGGAAAGCCGCTGATCATTGATGCACGACAATATCCAAGCAAGCTTTTCATGGCTTTATGGCCAAGGTATCTAAGTAATAAAGCCAAGCCGGTGAGCGAAATTTACCTGCCCTTAAAGAACTATCCCGGATTTTACAAAAAACAGGAGAAGCTGAGTTATTTCTTTACATCCCAAACCGATCTTGTCTTGAAAGCATTAAGAGTTTTGCCAATGGATGCTAGATTGTTCTATCCTCTTGCCAAGCAGATCAAATCTCCGATAGTAGTACTCATTGATGAAAGTACCAAATCATGGGGTGAAACTGCCACCATGGTCTTTGATGAATACGGAGAAGATCGGCTTACGATTATTGGTAGAAGAACGGCAGGTGCCAATGGCAATGTAGGTGCCATTGTGTTGGCAGGTAGAAAAGAGTTCACTTTTACCCATCTAAAACTAAACGACTATAGGGGTGTGAACTATCAGCATATTGGCTATCCACCAGACATCTATGTTGAGGAGAAAATAGACCCTGAGCATCCGGAAAGTGATCTTATACTCATGACAGCTTTAGACTTCCTTCGAAAGAGGGAACAGTAAGCTGTTGTGAAATGAGATTAGAAAATACCACAGAGAAAATATCAGAATTGCTGCTTAGCGATAGCGAATGGAAAGCTAATAATAATTCATTGCTATCGGGAAATAGCGGAATTGGGCTCTTCCTAGCTCACTACTATAAAGCTAGTGGATGTAATAAGGCGAAGAATAGGGCTTTAGAAATCCAAAAGAATCTTCTTTCAAAGCTGGATAAATTCAACCTAAGGTTTTCAGACGGACTTAGCGGTCAATTATGGTCCTATGATCAGATTCAAACTCTTATCGAGTCAGATGATTCATATCACTTTACAAAGTGGTTAACCAAAAATCTTATAATTCAATCGAATGAGATTGTTGCCTCTGACCAGATCGACTTCTTACATGGCCTATTAGGTATAGAGCAATGCACTTATGGAATAAAGAAAGAAGAATTTTCCTCACTTGTGGATCAAGTGCTTCTGAAGCAGGTAAAGATAGATTTCAGAGGTGCATTTTGGTTTGAAAGTTTGGGTGAAAAGAATGTCATAAATCTGGGACTGGCACATGGACAGGCAGCTCATTTGATCTATCTGACCGAGAGACTGAATAGTACTCAGCACAGTTCAAAGTTCCGTCAATTGATCAAAGAAGGAATCAACTTCTTGAATTTCTATCTAAGTGAAGAAAGTCTCTCTATGTTCCCCTCCTATATAGTCAAAGATGAACCCTCTTACCCTAGTCGGCTAGCGTGGTGCTATGGAGATCTGGGCATTGGTATTGCCTATTTGAAATGCGGGAAAGTATTAACCGATGAGACAATTTATCAAAAGGGTCTTGAAATTCTCAAGCACACACTCCAAAGGCGAGAAAGATCTAAAAGTGGCATTGTTGATCTGGGAATTTGTCATGGCAGTTCAGGTCTAATTCAACTTTATGAATACTTGCATAGAAGTACCAATGAGGCATGTTTCTCAGAGTGCAGAGACTATTGGTTGGATCACTCACTTAGAAGACTATTTCATAATACATCAACATATAGGGCTTATCGTGGGCCCGAAGAAGGTTGGATTCAATCCAATGGCTTATTAGATGGATTAGCCGGTATTGGATTAGTCCTGCTTAGTCAACTCTTCCCATATCTCAGTAAATGGGAAGAAATGTTCTACCTAAAACCAATTCGTGATGGAAAAATTTCAGTTACACCCTCGTGTAGTGATCCGCCAACCAAGCTTGCCGATCAGATATGACTTCGAAAAGAACGAAGTGCTTTTTGCCTTTAAAGAGCATGAGCTAAGAGAAATGCTTTACGTCTCTTCACCTTCTCTCTACAGAGAATACAAGCGATGGGAAAATGGAGAATTGTCTGAGAAAAAGATCGAAAAACTATGTAGCAGCTTATATAAGTATCGACTAAGAATGAGTTTAAGATCAACCCCTTTCGGTTTAATGTCGAAAGTGGACTCAAAAAGAATTTCAGAGCTTGAAAAGGGAATTATAAACAATGGGAAAAGAAGAGTCAGTAGGCTAGATAATACAATCATTCAACAATTGATCGAAAAGATCGAATGTATAGAAGAGCTGATTCCATTTCTCAACTACAAGACCAATAGCTCGATCTATAAGGCAAATGGTTCATACAGATATTACTTCCAAGTTCAAGAGAATGGGACACCTAAAAGAGAAATAAAAAGCATCACATCAGACCCAATTATTGAACGTTTAATTGAATACTGTCAAGAATTCAAAACAGGCAGAAGCATTGATATGCTGCTTAAGAAGTATAGTGATGTACCAGCAGAAAGACTTAATTTTCTAAAACAGCTATTGGATCAACAAATACTGCATTCAAATCTTGGTATTTGTCTATCAGAGGATGATCAATTGGGAAGGATCATTCGCATCCTTCAAGAGATCAAGCTATCCTATAGTCGTCTTGGTCATCTAAATCACATCCTAAGCAATCTAGTAAGACTTCAACTACGGCTTATCAGACTTGATAAGGGAGAGAGAAAGAGAATATCGGCCTATAAAGCATTGCGAAAGCAACTCATCAATATGGGCATTGAGATCCATGGAGATAACTTCATACAAGTAAATCAATTTGGAAAGAGCATTCCAGCCAAAAAAGAGAAGCAATTCAGTTTCCCAAATAGCCAGGAGGTAAGCAAGCTCATTGAATATCTATCCATGCTAAAGGATCATAAGCCTTCCTTGAGGATGCAAGGATTCATTGAAAGGTTTAAACGGAGATATGGAGAATGCAGCGAGGGGATTTTAGAGGTTATGGATCCGGAACTAGGTTTGGGCTATGGTATTTCCAATAGCAATCAGCAAAATGATTCTGCATTATTGAAAGAAATCCCATTTCAAGCAAAGAATCCCATTCGAACTGGAATCGAAATTCAGTTACCAAAAGAAACAACATCCATACTCTCAGACGCAATTCAGTCAAACAGTAGAGAGGTAGACCTCTACAAGATTGGTGAAGTAACAAAAGGACAAGAAAGCATGAAAGCTTTGCCTGCCAGTTTTTCCATGCTTATTAAAGTCGTTGAGCTTGAAGAAAATAAAAAGGCATTCTTACTAAAGGATATAGGAGGTGCCCATGCCAACCATTATATTGGTCGCTTTGCATCATCTTCGAAAGAGATAGAGGACTTAGCCAATGATATTGCAAAGCATGAATCAGAAATTGCCATCAACAAAGAAGTGGTAGAGTGCTTTCACGGTTCAAATCACAGAGCTGCGAATATCAATGGCAGACCTCTACTCTATGGGAATTCTCTTCATCTTTTCGATAATCCAAACAACTCTCGAAAAGCACTTAAGTTGGAGGATATCAGGATTCAAATGAAGGAGGATACTCTTACACTGGTATCAAGATCAAGGATGAAAGAAATCATTCCAAGAATTAGTTCGGCCTTGAATCATAAGATTAACACCTGGCCTTTACATCACTTCCTTGGAGACTTTCAATATCAGAAATGCAACAGCGAACTTAACTTCAGCTGGGGTAATTGGGAAGATCATTTTTGTCATTTTCCAAGATTAAGATATGGCAGATTTATATTGAAGCCCGAGCAGTGGCGCTTTAGGTCTAGTTTGCTTTTGAAGAAATTGGATGAAATCGGATTAGCCGAATGGAAAAGGAGATCACAATTACCTGAGCTCTGTCAATTTGTTCATGGCGACCAGGAATTGCTAATAAATTTTGAGTCGGCCTTGGGCATAGACCTCTTTAAAACCATTTTAGAAAAGCATGAAAGTATTCTGATTCAAGAGTATTTAAGGCCGGCGAAGGGATTAATTACAGACTGCAGCGGCAATGACTACGAACATGAACTAATCTTTTCCATTTTAAACAAGGAAGAATTTCACAGTCCAACATATCGACCATTGAATGGGCTTAATAAAGAAGGTTTAGGAAATTCAACTTATAGAGAGCAAAGTTGGATCTATTTCAAAGCTTACTGCAATCAATTGAATTCAGACCGAGCACTCCGTGGAATTCATCCAATCATTGAGTGCTTAAGGCGAAAAGGGGTAATCAAGGATTGGTTCTTTATTCGCTATTCAGACCCAGATCATCATCTGAGGATTCGCTTAAAGCTTGAAAAAATTGATGAATATGGAGCAGTAGCACAATTACTTGCAGACAAATTCAAAGTCCTTGAAGAACAAAAGTTAATCTGGAAATTTCAATTAGATAAATATCAAGCAGAGGTGAATAGGTATGGATCAAAGAGTATAGGCATTTGTGAAAGCCTCTTTCACATGGATAGTGATTGTATTCTCAGATTAATAAACTCGATTAAAAGAAGTCAGATCGAGATCTATCGATGGCAATTTGGAGTTCTATTGATCGATGATTGGCTGGATTCATTCAGTTTGAGTATAAATCAAAGGAAGCAACTATTGGAATCTTGGTGCAAGGGCCTTAAATCAGAGTTCAATTTCAATAAAGACACAAAAACAGGATTAGCTAAGCAATGGCGGGCTAAAAGGACATATATCAATCAACTGTTATCTCGAAATGATTTGCGGGATATCAATGCAAAGTTGCTCAGCGCAATTGTCGCTGAACGCAGTCTAAAAATGGACAAATACATCACATGTCTTAGAGAGCTTGATAAAAGGCATGCTCTAGAAGTAGCGCCATTCAGCTTGTTGAATAGTCTTTGTCATATGAGTTGCAACCGACTATTTCCTTATGCAGCAAGAGCTCATGAATTGGTGGTCTATGATCTGCTCTGGAATTATTATCGTTCTATAGAAAGAAAAAGAGTTTTAAGTCGACAAGAAGGATGAAGTTCCCGCTTTACAGGCAGTCGGAGCAGATGGACTGCGGAATAGCCTGCTTACGGATGATATCTGCATTTTATGGAAGGTTCTTGAGCAGCTCAGAGTTAAGGGATCTAATCAGGAAGGGAAAAGATGGAGTATCCATTAATGATATCTACCAAGCAGCTGAGAAGATTGGACTAAGATCAAGAGCTCTTGCTTTAGGGGTGGAAAACTTAAAAAATGAAGTACCCCTACCCTGCATCCTACATTGGGAGGATCAACATTTTACGGTGCTCTATAAGATCCGAAGAGGGAAGTTTTATGTGGCCGATCCGTCATATGGCTTCAACACATTCCTTCAGTCTGATTTTGAAAAAGCATGGTGCTTAAAGGAACATAAGAATGGTGTTGTCTTGATCTTAGAGCCGGGTAATGATTTTGAGATAGGCAAAGCGCATAATGATCCTAAGGGCCTGAGCAGCTCAAAGTTGGTGGCCACTTATCTTAAGAAACACCTTAGCTTCATCTATCAATTACTGATAGCTCTCCTATTTGTAAGCTTAATTCAGCTTTGCTTCCCATTTATTACCCAAAGCATAGTTGATCATGGTATACAGTTAAGAGACCTCAGTTTCATCAAATTGCTGTTGCTGGCGCAGATCTTCTTATTTCTTGGAAGAACTTCAATTGAAGCCATAAGGGCTTGGATCATTCTACATATGAGCAGTAGGATCAATATTCAGATGCTTACGGACTACTTCATTAAACTTATGCGACTACCCCTTTCCTTCTTTGATACCAGAATGACGGGTGATATACTACAAAGGGTAAATGACCATAAACGTATTGAGCGCTTGCTCACCAATGGTAGCTTGAGCTTTCTTTTCTCAATCTTCAATCTTTTCATTTTTGGTGTGGTGCTATTCATCTACGACTACAGAATTTTCCTTTTGTATACCGCTGGGAGTGTGCTCTATCTCACTTGGATCCTAATCTTTATGAAAGAGAGAAAGAGAATTGATTATCAACGCTTTGGTAAAATGGGAGAAGATCAAAGCAAGATCATTGAAATGATTAATGGGATGCAAGAGATCAAATTGAATAATGCAGAAAGGAGCAAGCGATGGGACTGGGAAGCTAATCAGATTTCGCTTTATCAGATATCTATCAAAAGCTTAAAGCTCGAGCAGATGCAAAGTGTGGTAGGAAACTTTATCAATGAGTTAAAGAACATACTTCTAAGCTTTTTATCAGCCTATTTAGTAGTTAAAGAAGAGATCAGTCTTGGAATGATGCTGGCCATCTCCTACATATTGGGTCAGTTAAATGCACCACTTAGCCAGCTAATTGGATTTTCATACACTTTTCAAGATGCAAAGATTGCCTTTGAGCGCTTGAAGGAGATCTATGCTCTAAAAGATGAAGAAGATGAAGCACAATGCAAGCTTAAGAATGCTGAACAGATAGAACTCAGCATTGAAAACCTCAGCTTTAGCTACCCTTCAACGAATTACAGTTGCTTAAAGGATATCTGTCTGCAGATTCCAGCAAAAAAAACCACTGCAATAGTTGGGAAAAGCGGATCCGGTAAAAGCACATTGCTCAAACTGATCTTGCAATTCTACTCTGCAGATAGCGGTAGGCTTAAAGTGAATGGCCAAGACCTGGAAAAAATCGAGAAACATCAATGGCGTTCAGTCTGCGGAGTAGTCATGCAAGATGGCTACATATTCAATGATAGTATAGAGCAAAATATAATCATGAATAGCCATGGATCTGAAAAAGAGGATATGGATCAGATTCTGGAAATCTCTAACTTAAAAGAATGGCTGTCTAGCCTTCCATTGGGCTTACAGACACAAATAGGAATAGAAGGCATAGGATTAAGTGGAGGTCAGAGACAACGCATTCTAATTGCCAGAGCATTATACAAGAATCCCAAACTGATCTTGCTAGACGAGGCCACATCCTCACTAGATGCGGCAAATGAAAGGGAGATCAATCAAAAACTGCTCGCATTCTTTGAGCAAAAGACAGTAATTATCATTGCTCACCGACTTAGCACGATACGCAATGCGGATCAGATCATTATGATGGAAGATGGTAGAGTAGCAGAGATTGGAACGCATGATCAGTTATTGTTGAATAGAGGTCCTTATTCGAAGCTTGTTGATAAGCAATTAGAGTCTAGAATAAACAAGAGAGAACTTTCTAAACGACTGAGCTATGAAAGAGAATGAGCAGGCTTTATTTTCAACTGATAGCTTGATTATCCTTTCAAAGTCGCCCAGCTGGCCTATACGTTGGGGAGTTACAGTAATATCCGGCACCCTATTGATTGCTATTCTTTTTGCTTCCATTGTAAAGCTGCCGGAAAAGGTTGATGGAAGAGTTCAACTTATAAAGTCAACCGCTTTAAACCACATCTACCCCAATTCCGGAGGCTACATTGAAAAAATCCTCGTTAAAGAAGGAGAAGAAGTTGAAAAGGATCAGCTTCTGGCAATACTGCATAAGAGCGGACAGATCAAGCCTACTAAAGCATTACAAATCCTATATGAAGACCTTCAATTAGCTGAACTAGACACCCAAAAACTGCTTAATCATTCTTATCAGCTAGAGCTTGAATCTGAACTCAATACTAAGCTAAGCAGATTTAGCAGAAGTCTAAAAGACCTTATCGATGAGAGAGAAATTGTAATAATCGAGAATGCTCAGAACTATTATGAAAATAAGCTTAGGCAGCTCAAAGAATCAAAAAAGGTTCAAAAAGCACAGCTAGACGTTAATAGGGAAGAACTAAAGCTGGCTCATTTAAAATTTCAAACGGATAGCCTCTTATTTGAAGAAAAGGTGATTCCACTTCAAGCATATCGGAATGCAAATGAAGCATATCTAAGATCAAAAGCTAACTACCTTGGCTTAAGTAGATCTATCCAACAAAATGAACTCCAGATCATAGAAACGAAGAAGTCTAGGATCGATCAACTACACTCTCAAAAACAAAAGCTAAACCTGCTGAGAAAGGATGTAGAACAACATAAAGAGGCATTGATCTCCGGTATAGAAGAAAGACTTGCTCAGACAATAATCAAGGCCAATTCAGATGGAATCATCCATATTCATGAAGGGGCTATAGCGGGCACTATGGTGAGTGAAAGTGAGGCTTTGTTTGCAATTGAAGCTATTGATAACAAGATCTATGGATTAGCCAAGATCAAGTCGAGCCAAAGCGGAAAACTAAAACCAGGCCTTAAAGCCCTTCTCGAATTAGATGCCTATTCCGCTTCAGAATATGGATATATCACTGCTGAGCTAATTGAAATTGGGGAATTACTATCAGAAGATGAATATCAACTAAAGCTATTACTACCTAAACAACTTAGAACTAGTAGTGGAATTATAATACCCTACAAGGCTCAGATGACAGGCAGGGTATTTATCATCTGTGAATCGATGACGCTTTTGGAAAGGATAATCAATTTAAAACGCTTTTAAGACTATGAATACAAAATCAATCAGATACCTTTTGTACGTCATTTATCCGTACATTTGTAGTATGACAACAAAAACTGCAAGATTTGAAGCTCGATGGACAGCTAAGCAGAAGGAGCTTTTTGAAAAAGCCTCTGTAATTGGCGGTTTTAGATCATTATCTGAATTTGTTTTGTATACGGTTCAGCGTCAGGCAGAAGTAATAATTGAGGAGCATGAGAATTTCCTCAGCTCTAAAAAGGATCAAAAGATCTTTGCTGATGCATTACTAAACCCTCCAGCTCCTAATGCTAAACTCAGAAAGGCTGCTAAAAAGTACTTAGATTCCATCGATCATAATGAATCAGCAGACCGGTCTTCTTAAGTCAGCACATAATCGCAAAGGCTTTGATTGTGGTATCCCCCAATTGGATAACTATTTAAAAAAGCAGGCGAATCAAGATGTTAAAAAAGGCCTGTCGATATGCTTTGTATTAATTGATGAAGAAAATCAAAATGTCATTGGTTATTATACACTTTCCAACTATTCAATTGATAGAGATTACCTGCCTGAACAAGTCGTAAAAAGATTTCCAAGCTCGTATGTAAAGATACCTGCGACCTTGCTTGGTAGACTAGCAATTGATTCTAAGCACAAAGGGAAAGGTCTAGGGGAAAGATTGCTAATGGATGCGCTAAAAAGAAGCTATGATGTAGCTAAAGATAAGCTTGGTTCAATAGGCGTAGTAGTTGACCCTATTGATGAAAGTGCTACCCAATTCTACGCCTCCTACGGATTTATCCTACTAGCTGATTGTGGAAAGATGTTTCTTCCAATGAGAACTAATGCGCAGTTGTTTTAATAGAAAGAAAATTCAAAAATCAAACAGATTAGCTTAATCACTATTTGAAGTAATCAGAAAAGTTAATAACTTGAAAAGCCTAAGAATCGTTTTCCGCAGTTACCAATGAGAATGAAAAGGTACCTACGCATCGATTAATTAGGTCATTCAATTGCAATGAAAACTATTGTAAGCATATTTGAAAAAAAGTGGCAAGTAGTATTGCTATCAATTAGTATAGTATTGTTCCTAACGATTAGTAAGGATCTGCTACACTCTTTTATTGAAGATTATAATTTCTATTTATCTGAATCTCTACTCTTCGGAACATTTTGGCTTTTGCATATCCCCTTTCTAGTTTGGGGTAGAAATTTGCTAAAGCAACTTAATTGGTTCACAAAAACATTAGCAGCACTCGCAATTAGCATCTTGCATATTACTGTTTTCTCATTTCTTGTCTTCTTTATCTCTTTTCTGTTCTACAATCACACATTTAGTTTTATTGATGTGTTTATAGACACTCTTGTAGACAATGGTCTTTCTTGTCTTCTTATTTATACACCATTTGCTTTCATATATCCTAAATTAAAGAGTAAAAAGCTCGGAAAATTGAAACCATTAATGAAGATTAAAGTTGACTATAAAAATTCGGTTCAATTTATATCGATTGAGGATATCTTATACATTAAATCTGAAAGACCATACACGGCTATAGTTACCAAAGAGAGGTCATATCTTCATAACAACACATTGAAGGACTTCTTGAAATCAATGCCAAGTGACAAGTTCATTCAAGTGCATAAGAGCAGTATTATCAATATCAATCATATTGACTCATATACCTCTAGGAAGAATGGGGATTATGATGTTTTGATGTTGAATGGGGATTTATTGAAAGTCAGCAGAAATTTCAATAAGAATTTTAAAAAATTTTCGAGAAGCCCCGGATAGAGTATGAAGTACTCATTTGAGCACTTTTGAATCTATAAGTCTCGTCATTAACTCTTATGTTGTTTCTATCGATAACATTTCATGATATGAAACAATTACAAATAGTATTATTCTTTAGCCTACTACTCTCAAACTGCGCAAATTCCCAAAACTCGCCACCTAGGCTAGTTGGAGCTCCATGTGAGGGATGTGAGGCAATCTTTGAATATGGGAATAGACAATTATCAAACACAGACACTTTAGCTGATTTTGAAAAGCAAGGTGTTCAAATAAAAGTGGAAGGAACTATCTATCTGCAAGATGAAAAGACCGCTGCCAACAATGTGATTCTCTATATATATCATACAAATCAAGAAGGTGTTTATGAGCCAAGTCCAAATGCAGATGGATGGGGAAAGAAACATGGCTATAATCGTACTTGGCTTAAAACGGATGAGAATGGATACTATTCATTCTACACTTTAAAACCGGCTCCATATCCAAACAGATCAGACCCGGCTCATATTCATTATGAGATACTCGAACCAAATGGCAAATACTATTATCTACCTAGCTGTCATTTTGAAGGAGATAGTTTACTTGGTGAAAATCATATTAATCCAAGATCACCAAGAGGAGGGCATTCAGGTTTATTAAGGTTTAGAAGAGAAGGCAATTTATTGATTGCACGAAGAGATATAATCCTAGGAAGAAATATTCCCGATTATGAATAAATATTTAGCAGTCCTGTTAATTGCTTTGGCTTTTTCTTCTTGTTTGGGCAAACATGATTCAAATGCTCAGGATGCTAAGATTATCAAACATGTCAGCACTCAAAACATCCCTTCACAAGATACTATTCAAGTCGATCTATCATCCTCAAATGTTCGCTGGAAGGGAACCAAAATGAGAGGTGCTGGAAAACATGAAGGAATAATTCAATTGCAAGAAGGATATTTTCTAATAATTCATGACACAATAGTTGGAGGTGAGTTCATCCTAAATATGAATACCATTGAAGTAACTGATATTCCAGAACATGAACCAATTCCTAGAAAACGTTTCAATGACCATATGAAAAGTGAGGATTTTTTCAATGCTTCCAAGTATCCAATTTCAAAATTTTCTATTGCAAGAATACAAGGCCATACTCAAGATAGCATCTTAATATTTGGAGTTTTAACTATCAAAGATGTTTCTAGACATATTTCATTCAAAGCAGCCAAACAAAAGAGTGTTGTTTCAACAAAATTTAAGTTCGATAGATTCAAATGGAATATCAATTATGAAGGCGATTGGATCGATGAGACTTTTGTTGATAAGGACATTGAAATATCAATAGAATTGAAAATGAATATTAGAGATAGAAAAAATTTTGATAAACCCTTTGCACCTGCTCACGCTCCCCAATGATTATCTTTCCTGATGTATAATGTTAACTAAAGAGAAGCCTTCTTCAAAACATGCTTAATCTCCTCCAGAAGCACTTTGGCCTATTAATCTTAGGCATTGCAATCCTTATTGGTCTGCTCAGCTATGATCAATACGGCATTGCCTGGGATGAGCACAGTCAGCGAGAAATTGGCATGGTGAGCTATGAGTATGTGTTCGAAAACGACACCACCCTACTCAATTGGAAAGACAAGGATTATGGAGTGGCCTTTGAACTGCCGTTGATCTTTATTGAAAAGACTTTAGGCTTGGACAACAGTCGGCACATTTACCTGATGCGGCATTGGGTGGCTCATTTGTTCTTCTTGATTACCGGCTACTTCCTTTTCCTACTGATCGATTATCTATACCGGAACAAACTGTTAGCCAGTATTGGCTTTCTCTTGCTCTTATTGCACCCCAGGGTCTATGCGCATTCCTTTTTCAATAGCAAAGACATTCCCTTTATGGGCATGTTTATCATTTCACTCTACTATATGATAAGAGCTCTTGATTCCAAGAGCATACTTCGCTTTATTGGCCTGGGAATCTGTAGTGGAATCCTGGTCAATCTCAGACTAATGGGAATATTACTTGTACTTGCCGTCTTAGTGGTTTTAAGTGTAGATCTGTTAAAGAGCAGTCGGAAGAAAACGGAGCTTAAATTGATGGGGCTATACCTAGCCTTTAGCTTCCTTAGCCTTTACATCACTTGGCCATATCTCTGGAGCAACCCCTTTCAGAACCTCAGCACAGCCTTTGAGAACATGGCCAGCTTCAGATGGAATGAGCTGGTCTTATTCGAAGGAGAGTTGATCAACGCCACGAACCTGCCCTGGTATTACATTCCAAAATGGTTTATCATCAGCACTCCCCTCTTCTACCTTCTCTTTGGGGCATTTGGTAGCATATTGCTCTTACTTCATTTCATTCAAAAGCCCAAAAGCTTTATCGATAACACCCAAAAAAGGCACAATCTGCTCTTCTTGGCTTTCTTTCTGGTCCCAATCATTGCAATCATCATTTTAGATTCAGTGGTATATGATGGATGGCGACAGCTATTCTTTATCTACCCTCCCTTTATTCTATTGGCAATCTATGGCCTTTCCCATTTACAAACAAAGACCAAGGTCTACAAAGCTAGTCTGAACATTGTAGCCATAACGATAGCATTATCTGGCATTAATATAATTAGAACTTTCCCATTTCAACATGTTTACTTCAATGAATTGTTTGCCTTCAAGAAGGAGGAATATCTTAGAAAGCATTATGAAATGGATTATTGGGGAGTTTCCTACAGACAAGCATTAGAGTATATTTTATCAGAAGACCCTCAGCCTAATATTCAAGTAGCAGTTGCTAATGAGCCCGGAAAACTAAATCTCGATATACTTCCTATTCCAGATCGTAATAGGATTGAGATCGTGGATTTTGAGTCGGCCAGCTATTACATCACCAACTACAGATGGCATCCACAGGACCATTCAGAAATGAAAGATCAACATCTACATTCCATTCATCTAGATGGGAATACCATCGTCTCCATTTTCAAGCTGAAATAGCAGGCCTCCCTGCTTTTCGCAGTATTGAAATTTAAGACTACATCCCAATCATTACAGCATTTCAAAAGGCATTTCCTACCTTTGCAATCTCAAAAAAAAGAAGCAGATTTTATGCAGAAAGTCGATTCAACGATCAGTACAAAAAGCCAAATGGAAAGAATGGATTATTTGAAGAATGTGGTGGCAAATATGCCTGAAGATTGGTTGCGACTAACAACTCATCGATTGGATATCTACAATGAGGGAAAAGCCAAAATCGAATTCCTCGATGGCTTTGAAGAACTGTATAAGAATGGGAATGCTGATAAAACTACTCTTAGCGAACTACCTACTGCATATGATTACATAAGATTGGGGCATCCCTTATCTTCAGTTTTTGAATGGGCTATTGCAAAAGAGTATGGCCTAGAAGCAAATCAAGTCATCAATTTCTCTTCGCAGATCATGCCCATCATGGCGGTTTTGCGCAAAAACCTATTCGATAATAGAAATACGCTAATTTGCTATGAAGGAGAACTCCCTAATGCATTCAATGCTCAGACGATCAAAGATGTGTATGGCTATTCTTTTGAGTTGAGAAAGGTATATGATTCAGCTGAAGTCCTCGATTTTGATGGCAGCACCATCTTTATTCGTGAAGCCGAGCATTTCAATGAGCTTGAAATGAATGAGAATATTGATTTCACGATTCGCATTCATCCTGTTTTGGGTAGCGTTATTCTAGCTAGCGACAAAAATTATGTTTCGGAAATACAGCATGTAAGAAGAAGGGAAAGCATAGCAATGACGCCTTCAGACTCTCTGGCAGCCATTAAGCTATTGCTTGATTCAAATGATCAGCCAAATGTCAGTGATGTTAAAGCTGAAAAAGCAAAAGTTGAGTCAACGATCAAAGATATTACCGGCACGAATGACAAGCCATTGATAGGTTCTTCAGGACTGTCTGTTCAGTATTGTATTATGATGGGCTTGGTGGAAGATGCCTTGGAAAATCATCCGGGGAAAGCCATAAAATTCATCGTGCCACCGAACTGTTATGGTGGCACCAATGATCAAGCTAGGAGAGTTGCAGCTTGTCTGGATTCAGTAGACATAATGGATTTACCGGTAGATGGTGATCACGATATGGTAAAGAGCATAGATATGGTGCTTGAAGAAGCGGCCAGACAAGATGCAGTGCCTTACATCATTGCCGAGATCCCAACCAACCCAAGAGTTGAAGTCCCTAATCTGAAAGAGTTAAGAAACGCACTTACAAAGTCGAGAAAGACTGCAAATGGCGATACTGCTATTGATCCGGTTTTCATTCTAGACCAAACTTTTTGTCCGAACGTCCAATTCCTTGGTGAAGGCAAAATGCTTTCTGAAGTGCGCACCATCTCTTATGCCAGCGGGTCTAAATTCCCAAGCGGTGGAAAATGCACTGCGGGTTATTTAGTGGTGAATCAAAAAGCGAATGCGCTGCTTGAGAAGCTTGAAAAACACTTGGTGCTTTGCGACAATGAAGCTACTTCTCAGCAGATAGAGATCCTTGCAGAACAAATGCCTTCAATGATCCAAAGAATTGAAGATGCCTATCAAAATACCCGCTCATTCGTCAATTTTATAGAAAAGACCCTCCCGGAAGCCAAGATCAATTTTGTATCTGAAGAATTAGCTGCAGAAGGATTCACTCCTTCGGTCTTTTCATTGGATCTGCCAACTAAGGGCAGCACTCATGAAGAAAGAGAGGAGTACAAAAGGGCATTAAACAATAAGCTCATTGGTATGATGATTAAAGAGATCCCCAATGAGAGCAAGTATTGTGTGAGTTACGGACAGTTGAAAGGATGTTATTGGACAATACCCGCAACCTCAACACAGGGAACTACTAAAGAGGCCGATAAGGACTATATCGCAAGAGTTTCGGTATCAGCGAATCTAGATCTTGAAAAACACAAAGCCGTATTTGAGGATTTTGTGAATGAGATTAGCTAATACCAAAGTTGAATCAAGAGGAGAACTGATCAGCTGAACTTCTCCCTTACTGTTTAGACCCTGAATGTATCTAACATAAGTGTCAGTTCTGAGATTATGCTTTAGATCGAATTCCTCTGCTTCTTGATCTTATCTTGCTTTTCTCCTCAATTGAATACTCTTGGACTAGAATTCTAGCAGGAATATTCCACTCAGAGCTAATGAGTCTAATGTGATTAAGACTTAGTGTTCTCTTTAGGTTCAATATTTCAGAAGCATGACTCTTACTGCCTATTAATTTGGCAAGATCAGCGCTTTTCAGACCAAGATTCTCCATTCTATCCTTTATAATGGCAATGGGATGTGGAAGTGGGATTTCCCTGATCTTTCTCTGCTCATAATTCTCAATTAAGAAGAGTAGAAACTCAAATTCATCGGCCTTGTCGGAACCTGGTTCAGGATTATCAAGTTCCAAAAGCCGATTCAATGCATGCTTATATTCTATTTCTGACTTTAATAGTTGTGCTTTCATAAAACTTCATTTGGGCTTTTTCAGATTCTTTATATCTCCTTCACTTAACTTATCATAATCGGCATGAGTTCCAATCCATAAAATAAAAACCACATTCCATTGATACATCATATGAGTGATTAATCTAAAATCATTCCCCTTGATATTGAATATGCAGATCCCATCTCCTATAAAATCAACATGATTGAAAACTTTCCTAAGCTGATTCGGACTCACAAAGTCATTGGCATTCAAAAAAGCATACCAGCTTTCTATTGCATCTCTTGCACTAGAATGCTCTTCCCAGAACTCTCTGAGTTTCCGTCGGCTAATAATCCGCAATTAGAAGCAAATTTAATAAATAGTTCCCTTTTTGGGAACTTATTATCTTAATTATGATCAAAGACTAGCAGAATCTATTAATCATCATTCAAACTCATATCATAAAAACACTCTCCACCAGGTAATTCTCCATTGGTGTCGCCCCAACATTTCGTCCAAAGTCTATAACATTTGGTTCTCATGCTACAATCATGACCGATAGAAAAAATGGGGAATACGCCTCCTTTGATGGAATTCATTTGATCAGCATTCAATTCAACAACGGTTTTACTATTAATTGGACCTAAGTTGGTTCTCTGTATTTTTTTCATAGTTTCTAGTTTTATGGGACCGAAGCCAATGCTCAGCAACCCATTTGTTTGACAAAAAGACTAGCCTTGAGCGTTCAAGATATCCTCATATCCACACTCACCTCCTGGCAAGTCTCCATTTGTATCACCCCAGCCTTTGGTCCAAAGTCTTTCACATTTAGATCTAATGCTGCAGGCATGGCCAATTGAAAAGAGTGGGCATAAGCCGCCTTTGATGGAACTCATTTGATCAGTACTCAACTCAACAACAGTTTTGCTATTAACTAGACCTAAGTTGGCCTTCTGTAATTCTTTCATAATTCTTGTATTAAAGGGACCCAAACAAATGCCCAGGTCCCTAATTGTTTAACACAACCAATTGACTAGCCTTGAGCGTTCAAGATATCGTCATGCTCGCACTCACCTCCAGGTGAACCACCATTCACATCACCCCAGCACTTGGTCCAGAGTCGATCACATTTGGTTCTATGACTGCAGGCATGTCCAATAGAAAGGAAACCTCCTTTGATTCCCTGCATCTCCTGAACACTTAGTTCAGTCACCGTCTCAACATTGAGCTCGGCTAGCTTATGATTTTTAGAATTTTTCATCTTCGGAATATTTAAATGAGGCCTACTCTTTGGATTTTCGGCAATCTCCAACCATATCTCCTATTCCCCATTTGACCTCAGCTCTTTAAAATCACCTATGCATATTCCGGAATTCGCTTTTGGCTAGTATAAAGCTATTTGAAATCTGAAAAGAATTGTTGTACATTAGGTTGTAATTAACAACCCAGGCAGCTCTTTTTTACAACTAAACATTTTAGATAATGGAAAATGTAAGAGTAGATCTAGCTGCGCAAATTCGTTTCCTTAGAGATTTACAGGGTTATTCTCAAGACTCCCTAGCTTCCCATTTGGGAATTAGTCAGCAAGCCTATCAAAAGTTAGAATGTGGAAAATGTCGGATCACGGAAGACCGACTAGTACAAATCTCAGCCTTCCTTGAAATTGAACCTTGGCAGATCAAAAGCCTGAATAGAATTGAATTGATGTCTGTCTATGAACAAAGGCAAGAGCATTCAGCACGACTGAAGATCAAGAAGGAAGTCTTGTCGATTCAAAATCAGATCGAAGAGCTCAAAAAACAGAACGAGCATTTATTGAGACAATTGAACAATAGTTAAAAGGACTCCCCAATCTTGAAATAGACTCCCCAATCTTCTTTTCCAACTGCATAGTCCAAGCCTACACGCATTTGATTCTGCTCAAGCACTAAGTATCGGAATCCAGCTCCAACTGCAGGATACCAATACTTATTATGTTCCTCTATATTAGAACCAAATAATTTAGAAATCGAAGCAAAACCCACAAAACCTACCTTTTCCAATGGCATCCACCTATACTCAGATTGTAGATTCACGATCTGTTCTCCTCTGTATTTACCTTGTGGATACCCTCTAATTTCTCTTCCTCCTACAATAGTCTGTTGTTCAAAACTCACATCACCAAAGACAGACTCAGCGCTAATTCTCGAGGCCAATACATCTTTTTTTCTCCTAACTTGCCGATAACTATTCCAAGCAATATTGAGCACGACAGAGCTTTCATCATTTCCAAACCAATCCAAGAATGAGAACAACTTCATTTCTGTTAAACTGCCTTTCAGTGGAAAATATACATTGTCTCTATTATCATTATTAGCTGTAAAAAACACACCAGTTCTTTCATGAGATGAAACAAAGCTATCAAATTCAGTCAGATACGAATCGGTTTCTATGTGAAGATATCCCAAACCTAAAAAGAGATTATTCCAAACCCTTCGCTGAAGACCTAAATTCAATAACTGAAATTCCGTAGTAAAATCATAGAATTTGGTAGGGAGAAATACATTGCTAATAAAAACCTGAGCATTGTAATTACCTATTCCTGCAGCGATGGTAGCACGGTATTTATCTTCTTTGAAATACAGTCTGCTAAAGATCAAGCCAAAAGTTGTATTGTTGGTTGTGTTCACAGCTAGGCCTCCTGAGATCGATTTTGGAGAAATAGTATCTTCAGGGTTAAAGCGATACATGAACATGGGCATTAACCCATATTCAAATTCTGTAGTTCGATTGTAATTCACATAAGGTACTGGAACAAAATCGAGGTTTTTCTCCTTTCCAGCTTCATCACTAACTTTACTCTTCGATTCTGCCTTTTGAGCAGTGCCTATTTGACAGATGAGCAGAAAGATGAATAATGAGAATGTTTGCTTCATAGCTAAATGTGAAGCAGTTAAATTAAAGAATGCTAGGCAAAATTGTATCGACTAGAACTCAACCAATAAACGCAAATTGATCTGCCTACCCGTTAGGTAATTCGGTACCGCATACTGTCGGTTCGTTACATCCGTAACCCATAGATAAGAAAGGGTGTTATTACGCTGCAGAATGTTGAAGATATCCACCCCTATCCAAATTGACTCTAAATTTTTCAAAGCTGCTTTTTTACTTGGTCTATCCGGACCCAATAGCTGTTTAGACATTCCAAAATCCACTCGCAAATATGCCGGGATTCTCAAAGTGTCTTTGTAACGTTCTTGAGAAGGTGGACCAAAGGGCAATCCGCTTCCATAATGGAAGGTTAGATTCATCTTGTAGGTAGGGTTCTTTGGAAGGTAGTCTTGGAAGAATAAGCTGAAATTAATGCGCTGATCTGTAGGACGAGGAATATAACCAGGCTCTCTTCTCACACTATCAGTTGCCTGATTGTTGATGGTAAATCCAGGAACGATCTTCTGCCCATCACTATTGTAATAATCGTAATATCCGTCGTTTGAGATATCTTCATACACCTGCATAAAACCGATATTTACCCATGAATCTACTCCCTTCACAAACTCACCATTGATCTTAAAATCGGCTCCAACAGCATAGGCTGTGGCTGAATTCTCTGCATAATAGCGAATGCGCACATTGTCCAACTCATAAGGTATGATATTGTCCATCTGCTTGTAATATGCCTCTCCAACAAACTTGAATGGCCTACCCCATGCTTGAAAATTATAATCGGCACCCACTACAAAATGAATAGAGCGCTGAGCTTTGATATCGGTATTCAACTCACCGTCAAAGTCCCTTAACTCCCTATAAAAAGCCGGCTGATAATAATAACCTGTGCTGAATCTAAAAAGATAATCCCTTTCCCAATTGGGCTCCAATGAAATATTGGCTCTTGGAGAGATCACAGTCTCTTGATTCAAATCCCAATAATTGGCCCTTAATCCGGCCGTTAAGGTGTATCTATTCCCCGAAGTATCGCCCCAGCGCAATGACCTTTGGGCATATCCCATTATGCGATTCGATACAAGGAAATTGGAGGCTTTAAAACTGTTGAAGAGATTCAATTCTATTGGTCGCTGAGGGGTTTGACCCGGATTTTGAGGCGGCTGAGGAATGGAGTATCCGGCAGAATCGATCAGATCCCATTCGCTTAATCGATCATCGATCTCTTCATGTTGATAGGAAACTCCCCATTCATAATTGCCATTATCTCTCAACAATTTACCCCTGTGCTGCACATTGAGTACGGTCGCTTCTAAATAGTTTCTAGCGTGATTCAAATAGGATCCCACCCCGCGATTAAAGGCTACATCTCCAAAAGCCGAGCTGCTCAAATCTCTTTCAAGCTCATCTATGAAATATTGTCCGAGTATATCAAAGGTCTCCGTCTCAAACGATCGATAAGCTGAAGTAATGAGCCTCAAACTGAGCTTATCATTGGGATTGTAGGTATTTGTGATGGCACCAAAATAGGTCTCATAATCGGTGACTTCTTGTCCCTCAAAGAAGATAGTTAGTCTTAAGGCCTGCTGAATGGTACCGAAGTTTGTCTCTCTGGTTTCGGGGATGAACTCATATCGATTACGCGCATAATTACCCAAAAAGCCAATCTCCCATTTCTCTGAAAGATCATAGGTGATATAGGTTTGGATATCGGCGAAAACAGGCTGATAGTCTGCTTCAGTATCAAGACTGCTCAATACATATTGATTGGATCTATATCGTACCCCGGTGATATGAGTTAGTCGTTTTTCTGCTCCGGTTCCTTCCACATGTATGCTACCACCCAGTAAAGAGGCATCCACAGAGCCTCCGAATTCCGTGGGTTCTTTATAGCTAACAGCTAGCACTGATGACATCTTATCGCCATATCTTGGAGCAAATCCACCAGCCGAGAATGAAATATTATCCACCAAGCTAGGATTGATGAAGCTGAGACCTTCTTGATTACCCGATCGAATTAGGAATGGACGATAGATCTGTATGTCATTGACATATACTAGATTCTCATCGAAGTTACCGCCGCGCACATTGTATTGGGATGTCAGTTCATTGTTCGAAGAAACGCCAGGTAGGGTTTTAATGACCGTTTCAAAATTTCCGCTTGAGTTGGGAATCAGCTTCACATCCTTTGGATCAATGGATTCCATGGTATTATCTCGATCCGACTCCTCCTCTACCTGAACCTCGGGAATACTTACCTCCTTGGATTCCAATTTGAATTCCAGCTTCCTAACTTCACCTTCTTTTAGGCTAATCTTCTTGATCTGTGTTTTGAATGAGATATGCGTAATAATTACTTCTATCTCTTTATTGGCAGGAACTTCCAAGGAATAGGAACCGTCATTCCTACTTACATCTGCACCTTCAACACCCTGAACATTAATAACTGCACCCTCAATTCCTTTACCATTTGCATCTAGTATTTTACCTTCGATGCGGGCAGATTGAGCCTGCAGCAAAAAGCTAAAGCTGAAGGAAACAAGCAGCAGGAAAAGTGGTTTCATTTGCACGGCCTCAAAAATAGTGAATACAGGGCTTGGAGCGATTCTAATAACGACAGAGATCTAGATTATTGTAAGTATGACTGAGCTAAAGCGTTTTAATCTTAGAGTTTATGGGATAATTCTCAACGATAAGGGAGAAGTATTGTTGTCGACCGAAAGCAGAAAAGGTATGCGATTTACCAAATTTCCAGGCGGCGGATTGCAGTGGGGAGAGGGAATTATCGATTGTCTTCAAAGGGAAATGATGGAAGAATTGGGGTCTGAAATGCAGATAAAAGAACTTTTCTATCTAACCGAGCATTTTCAACTCTCTGCTTTTAGCAAAGAGGAACAATTGATTAGCACCTATTATTTGTTGGGTCTGCCCGATGGAGTTGAGATTCCCGAAGGCATGGAATCCTTGGATCCTGAAGAGCCCGACAATCATTTCTATTGGCATAAAGTAGAAGATATTGCTATTGAAGAACTCACCTTCCCAATCGACAGGGAAGTGATTAAAAGCCTGAAAAACAAGAAATAACATTAGATTCATTTGTCTAAATTCGGTGCTCAATTATAGACCATGGACTTAGAAAATGATCCTGTTTCTCTCTTAATTATAGCCCATGCTATCCTTGGTGGGGTTGCCTTATTGGCGGGAAGTCTAGCCATGATCTTCAAAAAGGGAAGCAAGTCGCATAAGAGAAGTGGCAAGGTATTTTTCCTTAGCATGTTAGCGGCAGCATTGATTGCTATAGTAATCACCGTGATTCCTTCTCACTTTTCTCCATTCTTGCTAGCTATTGGAATTTTTAGCCTATATCTTTTGTTGAGTGGTTATAGAGCTTTGAAATTCAAAAAGAGCGCTCAAAACCTTTTCCCCGATCAGCTTATCTCTGCTAGCATGCTATTGGCTGGAATCTTAATGATTGTGCTCCCACTGCTCATGACATCTAAGCTGAATATTGTATTGGCTGTTTTTGGTGGAATTGGATTACTTTCAGCAATTCGCGATCTACTTCTCTATCAACATCCCGAAAAATTGAAATCGCAATGGTTAAGACTGCATTTAGGTAATATGATCGGTGCCTACATTGCCTCCCTCACTGCATTTTTGGTGGTAAATCAATTCTTACCACCGCTAGTGGGATGGCTGGGACCAACTGTTGTTGGAACTTTCTACATCCTCTGGTGGAACAGGAAGTTAGGGAGGTCTAAGCGCAGAAAAGTTTAGTTCGTACCATCAAAGAAAAGGTAATGGAAATCCTTTTCGTTCAAATGCTCGTTGGCAGTATCTATCAGATCTTCGGCTGTAATCTCATCGATTTCTTTCAGAATATCTCCCACCGCCCGTATTTCACCGCGGATCAAGAGATTCTTGGCATAATAGAGCATTAAAGAAGTGTTGTTTTCGCGAGAAAGGGCTAGCTGTCCCTTCAATTGCTGCTTATAGCCATTGAGCTTAGTAGGACTCAATTTTTTCTCTCTGAGCTTTTTCAGTTCTCTATGCACTGCCTTTACGCATTTGTCAATATACTTTGGATCTGTACCCAGATAAATGCTGAAAAGTCCGGTATCTGAATAGCTCACATAATGCGACTCAATATTGTAGCTAAATCCATATTTCTCTCGCACATTCAGATTGAGCATGGTGTTCATTGCCGGTCCGCCCAATAGATTATTCAGCAGGATCATTGGCAAGCGTTTGGGGTGACGAGCGCCATAGACCGACTTCCCCATTACACAATGCGTTTGGTAATTGGCGCGAGGAAGATGGATCTTCTTAACCGGCTTGTGATTCTCAAATGCTTTGCGATTAGAAGTGGCTGACGGACCAGTTGGAAAAGCGCTAAAATGTTTCTCCAATCTGCCTTTTAGTCGGTCTACTGATATATCGCCAACCGAAGAGATCACCATTTCTTCTGCTCTATACAATCTAGAGGTAAATTCTAATAATTGCTCGCGACTAAAGGACTTCACACTCTTCTCATTACCTAGAATGTTGTGTCCGAGTGCATGCCCATCAAACACCTGATCCTCAAAATCGTCGTAGATCTGGTCGGCTGGAGAATCTAAATATACCTTGATCTCATCTAGTACCACATCCTTCTCCTTCTCCAATTCTTTTTCAGGAAAGCTGGCATTGAGGCAGATATCGCTGATCAGCTCTAAAGCTCTATCGTAATACTCATTAAGGAATGAGGCATAAAAACAAGTAATTTCTTTGGTGGTATAAGCATCTAGATCACCACCTACAGAATCCATTCTGTTCAGAATATGATAAGATCTTCTATTCTTGGTGCCTTTAAAGATGGCATGCTCAATGAAATGAGCAATCCCTTCTTCACCGGGATCCTCATCCCTACTGCCGGCATTGATCATTAGGCCCACATGAGAAACTGGCCTATTGGTTCTTTTATGTACTACCCTAATTCCGTTCGACAGCTCAAATAGACTGACTTCCTGCTCTATACCCATAAGTGTGCAAAGTTACGAGTACTTAGAGTACTTGAAGTATTTTAAATGTGCTGATTATCAAACATTAATTAGATTTGGTATAGTTTCAATTACAATCAATAGCCATGTTGAAGAATCTAAAAAAACTATACTTCCCTCTTTTAATTTTACTCTTCATTTCTTGTCAAAGCCAAGAGAAAAAGAAAGCTGCCGATACTATCTATTTTAATGGTGATATCATCACGATGAGTGGTGATCAAGCTGAATACGCTGAAGCAGTAGTGACCAATGATGGCAAGATTGTTTTTGTGGGATCACTTGCTGAGGCGAGAAAAAGCTATGAGATTCAGAATAAGTCGGATTTAAACGGTAAGACCTTATTGCCAGGTTTGATCGATGGGCATGCACACTTTTCTTCTTTTTCAACACAGGCAATAGGCGCACAGATCCTTCCTCCTCCTGATGCAGGAGCTAATAATATTTCAGCTCTTATTGAAATCTTGAAAGCATGGAACACTCCTGAGAATCGTGAACTAACTGGATGGATCTTCGGATTGGGTTTCGATGATTCAGTTTTAGAGGAGAATCGCTTCCCTACTAAAGATGATCTCGACCAAGTTTCCACTACACACCCAATAATGATCATTCATATTTCTGGTCATTTTGCTATAGTAAACTCAAAAGGCTTAGAAGTGTTGGGAATCACTTCAGATACCGAAGCTCCAGTGGGAGGTGTGATTCGAAAAGACGAAAACAACCAACCAAATGGAGTTTTGGAAGAGCTAGCCGCCTTCCAACATATGATGAAAGCGCTATCTCCAAAAAGTAAAGAAGCTAAGAAGAAATTCATGGAAGCAGGTCAAAAGATGGCTCTCTCTTATGGATATACTACCGCTCAGGAAGGCAGAGCAATGGAGAACCATGAGGAATTGGCAAAGGCTGCTGAAGATTCTACTTTCAAACTGGATGTAGTCAGCTATATAGATTATATGTTCGCCGATCCATATATGACTTCGGAATGGAATGACAAGAGTTATAAGAATCACTACAGAATTGGGGGGATGAAGGTGACCTTAGACGGCTCTCCGCAAGGAAGAACTGCCTGGAGAACTATACCCTATTTGATTCCACCGGAAGGTGCTGAAGAAAGCTACAGCGGTTATCCGGCAATACCAAACGATTCTATTGTAAAATCGATTTATGCAACAGCTTTTAAGAATGACTGGCAAATCCTTACCCACGCAAACGGAGATGCAGCAATGGATCAAATGATCCGCTGTATGAAGCCAATTGCAGAAAAATATGGAAATGAGGATCGAAGAAATGTGCTTATTCACGGTCAATATGCAAGAGAAGATCAATTAGACGACTTCAAAGAATTAGATGTGATTGCCTCGCTATTTCCGCTCCATACCTTTTATTGGGGCGACTGGCATAAGCAGATCATTGGCGATAGCTTGGGCAACAAGATCAGTCCAACAAGAACCGCTATGGACAAAGGATTAAAGATCACCATCCATACCGATGCTCCGGTTGCACTACCCAATCTGATGCGTATGATAGGAATCTCAGTTGAACGAAAATCAAGGTCGGGAGAAGTAATTGGAGCCAATGAAAGACTCACTCCCTACGAAGCCCTTCAAGCTATTACCATCTGGTCTGCTTATCAACATTTTGAAGAAGATAGCAAGGGCAGTTTGGAGGTAGGAAAGCTAGCTGACTTAGTAATCCTAGATAAGAATCCGCTAAAAGTAAAAGAATCTGAGATAAAGGAGATTCAAGTACTTCAAACCATTAAGGAAGGAGAAGTAGTTTATGAGTTGTAGGAGTTTGGAGTAAGATGAAATTTCACATTTCATATCCCTTATCTACAAAGCACTGTCTAGATTCTAGACTCTAGACTCTAGACTCTAGATTCTTAATCACCTTTTCGTAACTTTGCAGAGCAAAAATCAAGCATATGAAAGTCGCACTTTTAGCCATCGGATTACTAGCTATTGGATTTATGGGAATTGCCGTGAAGATTCTTTTGAAGAAGAACGGAAAATTCGCTGGAACATGCGCTAGTAACAATCCTATGCTGAATGAGGATGGCGCTCCTTGCTCTTTCTGTGGAGCAATGCCTGATGAGCAGTGCCAGAAGGAGGATTAACTTCTACCTCAAAAAATAAAATTCTCTACTTCTTTCAAGGTCGAAGACCGATTGCCGAGTCCGGCAATTTGAAACTTCAAACTGGAATCTTCAAACTTCAGTTTATTGTTTTTTCGCATTCATCATCTAACGGTTTTAGCACAAAGGCAAGCTGTGATATTCTGCGCAAATCTGCCTGCCGGCAGCCAGGAAGCCCAGGCCACAGAAAATCACTGTCTCCACTCTTGCAGGCTAAGCTAGGCCAAATGATCTCCAAGGGGTCCCTTGGAGCTTTTCTCTTAGCTAAGCCCCCAATTCGCTCCAACAGCAATTTCCTGTGAAGCCGATTATATCTTGCCTTTGGCAAGATTCTACGTGAATGAAAAAACGGCATCTAGAAAATTTGCTTGAGAATCAAAGCGAAGCTTTAGTGAGACCGAGAAGTTCTGAGCCCCGCCGAAGAAATCGCTCGGCCGAACTTAAGCTTTGTAAAGAGGCGAGAGTGAATTTTGTAGAGCCTTGACTTTTTTGGTTCTTTTTGTGTCCAAGACAAAAAGAACAGAAATAGTTTGAATTAAATCATATCAACTACTATAGTTTGATAAATCAATTGAATATGAAAAAAATCATTCTCAGCCTCTTCCTAATTGGCGTTGTAATCACCCTAAAAGCACAAAACCCTGAAGCTGCAGTTCAAGCCAATCTAGACGCTTATAATAATCGAGATATTGAAACATTCATGCTCTATATATCTGAAGAAATTGAGATGTATAGAATGGGAGAATGCGAACCTTACTCTACAGGAAAGCAAGAGGTTAAAAACACTTATAAGAGATATTTCGAAAACTCCCCTAAACTCCATTCAGAGATCAAGAAGCGCATAGTCTATGGCAATAAGGTGATCGATCATGAATACATTACAGGAGCCAATGGAAGTGAAGAGGCATTTGAATTGATCCTGATCTATGAGGTAATAGACGGCTTAATTGTAAAGATGACGTCTATCCGAAAAACCACCTAACTTATGACATCCATAAAAACCTTAAATATTTAGAAATTGTTAAATGTTTCACTTGCTGCATTATCTTTACTCTAAACCAATTCAGCCTATGCAATCAATCAAGCTAAAAAGATCAAGCCTATTCTTTCTAATTGGAATCAGTATGGCGATGATCATAAACGCCTGCACTCCACCTCAGCAAGCGGAAAGCAATCTAAAAGTTGAAGCCATCACTAGTGGACCTTTCTTTGAAGGACCGAATTCCTTGATCGCAGAAGAAGAAGTTAAGTTCGACCAATTAATTGATGGTCAGAACCTAAGTGCAGATCAACTGAAAAGTGTGAAAATTCAATCAGTAGGAGTTACACTAAGAGCAATGGATAGCCTCGATTTCACTTATTTCAATGATGCTTCCATCTCTATAGTAAGCCCTGAAATTGATATGATGTCGATCGCAACCATTAATCCTATTGAAAGTGATGGTCAAAGTATTAGTTTGCAGACAAGTGAAGAGGCTGAATTGGTCGACTATTTCAAATCTGGCAAATACAGTCTGGTCCTGGATTTGGGCTTAAACCAAGACATCTACATTGGTGAGCTTGGCGCGACAATTGATATCAAACTGAATGTCGAATATAAAGCACAGTAAAATGAAAAGAATACTTTATACACTATTATTGAGCTCTTTTAGCGTATTGAGTCTAAGCGCACAAGATGCAAATGAAGCAGACAGATTAGTAGGCATATGGGAGCCTTCTCACGGTAAGGCCAAGATCAAGATCGAAAAGATCGGTGATAAATACTATGGTAGGATTGTATGGTTGAGAGAAAAAATAGATCCTGAAACCAATGAGCCTAAAGTTGATAAGAACAATCCAGATGAGAAGCTGAGAAAAACACCTCTATTGGGATATAGAATTCTAAAAGACTTCACCTACAATGGTGATGATGAGTGGGCCGAAGGAACCATTTATGACCCCGAAAACGGCAATACCTACAATTGCATTATCAAAATGAGTGATGAGAACACCTTAGACATCAGAGGATATATCGGGATCTCAACTTTTGGAAGAACAGATGTATGGAAGCGCTTGGTAATGCCATCACGTAAAAAGTAATCGATGAAGTTCTACTACCTCAAAGTTCTTTTCAGTTGTCTTTTCCTGGCTCTGATACACATTGATTCAACTGCTCAAACTGACTCTACAGATGAGTTTGAAGATTTTAGCATCTATGATGATCTAGAATTTGCCGATGAGGGCACAAAACGCTTCGCCAATGTAAAAGTGAGCGGCAAGAGTCCTGACAAATTGATCTCAATTGGCTACGATTATCAAGGAGCCTATGATATCACCGCAGCCGGATTTAGCAACTTTGATGAGTCTACTGAGAAGGTCAATTCTACTCAGGGATTTCGATTTGAGGCCAATGTGCCTTTGATCTCAAAAAATAGCATCATTGTTCAAGCGGGTATTCTCTATTGGAACTTCATGTACGATTTTGAGACTCCTGATGAGGAACTCACCCACCCCCTTCACAAATCGCTTAGCGAGAATGGTTTGAATGTGATCACCTTGCAGCTTAACATTTACAAACCCCTGAATGAAAATACCTTTTTACTAGCACGAATCGCGGGAAATATGGCGGGGGATTATCAGCTGGGCGACTTACAGCCGGCCAAATACAATCGTTATGTGATGGCGGCAGTCTATGGCAAGAAACCCAAAGACAATTTACAATGGGGTATTGGTCTATCCAGAACCTACCGTGCCGGTGAGCTTAACTACCTGCCTGTTGTACTATACAACTGGACCGGCAGTAATCGCAAGTGGGGTATAGAAACGCTTTTCCCAGCATACGGAGATGTGCGTTATAATTTTAGCCCGAGAAGTATGCTTTTCTTTGGTTTTGATCTGGAAGGTGCAAGTACTCGTATCGGAAATGATAGCGAGTTAGAGGCCCCTTTTAATGACCTAGAACTTCGTCGCGGTGAACTCCGTTTCCGCTTTAGATATGAGCGACAGATCACAGGATTTCTATGGGTTTCTGCCAAAGTGGGATATCGATACAATTGGTCATTCAATGTGGACCGGGTTCCTGATGGAGTTGATTTCTTTAGAGGTTTCTTCGGTGATCAGGACTATGTAATGGAAAATGAGCTTACCAATCCGCTTTTCTTCAATATCAGTCTGAACTTGGTTAGTCCATAGACTTGGTTATCATACAATTGAATTAAAGAATGCCTTATCTTTAGAAGCATAAAGAACCACTCCATGAACGATATCATCATACATCCTACAGATTTCTCGGAATGTGCGAATTCAGCACTCAACTATGCTGAAGAACTCTGCTTGTCGTTAAACGCTAAATTGCTTCTGGTTCATTCAATCGACCTTAACAAACTAGCTGGTTACGAAGATTCAGGTCATAGCCTATTGAACAGAAGCAAAGAAATTGAAGAAGAGGCGCGTTCAGAGATCACTAAGCTTGGAGAGTCAATTGCAAAGAAGGGAATCCAATGCAAAGCAAAGCTATACAAAGGCAGTTTACAACAATGTCTACCCACTTTGATTGATGAGATCCAACCAAGATTAGTCTTGATGGGTACTACAGGAGCGGGATCGCTTAGCAATAGCATTTTTGGTAGCACTACCTATGCAATCGTACAAAGCTCTTCTGCTCCAGTGTTGGCTATTCCTGAGTTTGGAGAATTCTCTTTATGTAAGAATATTCTACTTGCATCAGACCTGAGCAGATCTAATTTCAACTATTCTATTCTAGATTATTTGAGTAATCTGTCAAAACAGATTGGTGCAGATCTTGAATTGCTATATGTTCCCGATCAATCTGATAGCAGTGCTAAGCTAGATGATATAAAAGCAAAATTAAATGAGAAGGGGCATGATGGAATTGAAATAGAAATGGCACAAGGACTTGATTATATCAATGCTATTGAGGAATACTTAAAAGGCCATGACACTGACCTTTTTGCAATGATTATTTCAGATAAGAACGTGCTAGAAAAATTCGTTTTTGGAAGTCTCTCAAAGAAAATGATCCATCATGCAAAGATGCCACTCATGATGATTCCTAGAAAATTAAACTACTGATTAAGTGTATCTAAAGGGATTTCTTCGACCTTTGCTTGAAGTGCCTGACTCACAAAGAATCCATAGCTTCCATCTTCTTCTGCATAGATCAAATAGGCTAGATCGTCTGACTTTTTGAGGAATTCTTTGGCCTTATCTACTCCCATTACCATAAAAGCAGTGGCCAAGGCATCTGCGCGATAACAGTCTTTACTGATCACAGTAGCACTTAACAAACTGTGCTGAACCGGATAGCCGCTTTCAGGATCTATAGTATGAGAATATTTCTTCCCATCAATCTCATAAAACTTTCGATAATTACCCGATGTAGCCATGGCCGCATCTTCCAGATCAATGATGGCTATCAATTCCCTTCCTTGATTCTCATCTATTGGCCGGTCGATACCAATTCGCCAAAATTCCCCCTTGGCGTTTCGCCCTTTTACCTTCAACTCTCCTCCTAGCTCCACATAATAATTTTGAATACCATAGTATTCTTCAAGGAGCATACACATGAGGTCTATAGAATAACCTTGAGCAATTGCATTAAAGTTCAATACCGAAGCCTTTTGCTTCCAATAGCCAATACTATCACCTAGTTCAAGCTTATCATAACCTTTTAAAGCAAGTAAGCTATCTACTTTTGAGCTATCCATAGACTCAGCTTCAGAAAGATCCCAACCCCAGGCGCGGATCAATGGGCCAATGGTAGGGTCAAAAGCTCCAGAAGTCTCCTTAGTCAACCATTTGGAGTAGGCAGTCATCATCCACAATTTATCATCGTAAGCCACTGTATCACCGGCATTCAATGCGGTAATAATTGATGAAGTATCATAAGTGGAAAGTGAATGATCAATGCTTTTTAAAAGACTATCCAATCTGCTTGGAAGCTCCGCATATTTCTCTCCAAGATACTTTACGGTATAAGTGGTTCCCTGCGCTTGCCCTTGAATAATAAGCTCTTCAATTTGCTTTTTCTCGATTTTAGGTTGACAAGCAATTGTCAGGCTTAGCGCGATAAGAAGGCCGCTTGCAGTTAGTAGGTTCTTCATTCCTTAATCCTTAATCCTCTATCCTTATTGCTTATCGCTGATATCATGATTCACTAATCCGTCCTCGTCTTCGTCCTCACTCCTGAGTATTTCCCAAGTATGATCACCCAATAGCTTCGCAGTAGCTACAAAGCGCTCGTACTTGCACTTTCCACCCCATTCATTTGGACCGATCATCGACAAGACCTTAGAGCCATTCTCTTGCTCATATAAATGATAGGTATGACCGGTAAGCGGCTTAAACCCCATTTCGGCTCCGTAGATCTGTTCTGAGATCATCACTCTCTCTTTGAGCTCATTGGCCTGATTAACCAATAGCTCTAGCTGATCGTGAATCTGCTTCATCTGACGATTGGTTTGATCCACCATCGCCAACATCGCTTTATTCTTGATCTTATCCTTATCATCGGGAAAGATCACCGCGCTGCTCACATTGTGCGCATAGGGCAAATTGTGAGGGTTCTCTGTGATCTTATCCTTGTCGATAGGATTCTGCCACTCTTTTTCTTTCTCGCTCATCTTGATCTATCCTGCTTGATTCTCTTCTCTGGTGAACACCGGCTTATCTTCAGAACTCAGCTCGGCATTGTATCTATATCCTTCCAGATCGAATCCTTTAATATCTTCTAGATTGCTAATTTGATTCTTGATCAAATAGCGGCTCATCAAACCTCTGGCTTTCTTACCATAAAAGGTAATGAACTTATACTTTCCATTCTTGGCATCCTTGAATTCAGGATGAATGATCTTGCCTTCAACCTTCTTAGGGTCAACGGCTTTAAAATACTCATTGGATGCTAAGTTGATCACCACCTTCTCTTCATGATGCTTAAGCGCCTCATTGATATGGGCGGTCAGCTTATAACCCCAAAATGAATAAAGATCATCCTTTCTGCCCACTTTCAACTTAGTTCCCATCTCTAATCGATAAGGCTCGATCAGGTCTTTTGGCTTTAGGATTCCATACAATCCCGAAAGGATCAACAAATGCGATTGGGCGTAGTCTACATCAGACGGACTAAGCTCTTCCAATGCTTGAAGTCCGAGATATACATCTCCTTTAAAAGCAAAGATCGCTTGTCTGCTTTCATCGCTGAGCTCAGCTTTACCTGTCCAGCTCTGATAACGGTCGGCATTCAATTGGGCGAGATCTTCACTGATCGACATTAACTCTCGGAGCTTCTTCTTAGAACTCTTTCTCAACTTATTGATCAACTTCTCTGAATCCTCTATGAATTGAGGCATACTGAAGTCCTCAGTTGGTAGTTTAGAATCAAAATCAAGCGATTTCGCCGGTGATAATAAATGGATCATTCTTATTTTTTTATAGAAAACAGCTTAAAAATGGCATTGTTTGAAATAGAAAAAGGGAAGCAAAACTTCCCTTTCTCAAAAATATGATAGTTATTCTATTTCTTCTTGCTCCAATTGGCAATATTCTCCTCATTCATTTTTATGTAAGGAGCATAATTATCCTTTTGTGCCAATTCTAAAGAACGCTTTGCTGCAGCAATAGCTTCTTTCTTATTACCTAGTTTATTCTGGATCAAGCTCAAAGTATATACATTCCAGAATCTAGCTTCAATCTCTACAGACTTCTTAGACCATGCCAAAGCTTGTGCTAGGTCCTTATCAGTATCCAAATAATATCTTGCAGCACTGTTGTATGCTCTGAAGTTACCTTCGATCTCAGCGATCTTATTCTTAATGTTCTCTACAGCTTGCTCATCAGCCTTTACATTGATTGGAATAATCAACTGTACATCTGCCCATTCGAAGATCAAGTCAGCACTTTCATTCTTGATATTATCAAAATAGAAGATCAAGCTTTCACGATTCTCAATCTTATTCGGAGTCAATTCCAACTCTAGAACATTATTCTCTGCCTTGTAGCTAGGCTCAGAAGCATTCTCATCCGAGTTAAGCATGAACTTCCAGCTCTCCTCTCCAGGTATAGTGAAGATAGAATATGTACCAGCCTTCACTTCTTTACCACCAAGCATCGCATCAGTAGAGAATTCGATCTTAGTAGCGGCATTCGCTCCAGTTCTCCATACTTCACCGTAAGCTTCTAATCCGCCAAAGATCTCACGACCTTTAACTCCCGGACGAGAATAATCGATCTCAATATCGGTTAATCCTACTCTTTGTTCTACTTCAGCAGCAGGTGATGGTGCTGGCAATTCTTGTGCAATAATGGCTGGACTGAAAAATGCTAGGAACAGTCCGCCGAAAATCATTTTCTTGTTCATGGTTTTAGTTTTGTTTACAAACATAGGGAATGAAACCCTCATCCCCCTATTTAGTTTTGACGAAGGGTGACAATCTTAACACTTTTTTAGTTTTAAAGAATTCCTCTTCAAAGAAGTCGCTCAGATTTTCCTGATTCACAAGGTATTTCACCTCTGAGATTTCTTCATCGAGATCACCCCCTTTTAAAAAATACATTCCACCTTTAGAAAGGTCCTTATCGTGTGGAAGAAGTTTCTTTTCAACCCAGGGTAGAAAGCGGTTTAAGCGGGTAACTGCCCTACTCACAATAAAGTTATATGAATCTTTATGCTCTTCTGCTCGGATCTGTTCTGCTGTCACATTCTTCAAATTCAAAGCTTCTGCAACCGCTTCCACCACTTTGATCTTTTTGCCAATAGAATCAATTAAGTGAAAGTGCACATCTGGAAAGAAAATGGCCAATGGAATACCGGGAAATCCTCCCCCTGTTCCCACATCAAGTACCTTACTTCCCTTTGGAAAGTGAATCACCTTGGCTATTCCCAAAGAATGCAAGAGATGGTGGGTATTGAATGATTCGAGATCCTTTCTAGAAATTACATTAATGCGCTGATTCCACTCTTCGTAGAGCGGTTTCAATTTTGCGAATTGGTCCAATTGAGATTCGGATAATTCTGGAAAGTATTTATTGAGGATTTCCATCTTAGATAGATGACTTACTCTTTCGGATTAGCTCCGAAAGTAATGCTCTTGCGCGGAAAAGCTGGGCTTTAACAGTACCTAATGGTATATCTCTTTCATCTGCGATCTCTTCATAAGAAAGCTCTTTGAAATAGCGCAATTCTACCAGGGTCTGATATGGCTCATCGAGTTTGGTCACGATCTCTCGCATCAATTTTATCTTCTGCTTTTCGATGAACTTCTCTTCCGGGTCTTTTGTGCCGCCTCCAACTTGAATTTTATAGCTACCTCCTTTATCATCTTCAATGGCTTCATCAATAGAAGTTGTCTTTAACTTCTTTTTGCGGATGAAGTCGATACAATGATTGGTAGCAATCCTAAATAACCAGGTGCTGAATGCAAATTGCGGAGTATACTGATCCAGTTTTTTGAATGCCTTTTCAAATGCTTCAATGGAAAGATCCTCTGCATCGCTTTCATTGCGAATCATTTTAAAACAGAGGTAATAGATCGGCTCTCTATAGCGAGTCATTATAGCTGTATATGCAGCCTGATCACCCTTCTTTGCTTTTTTTACGAGCTCAAGGTCCTGCTTAGCTTTATCCGATAAATTCTTATTTACTTCCATCGATCTACCTTGTAAAGGTATTGACTAATCCCTATCAAACTTATCAAGGGCAGATAGATAATCTCAAGAATAGGCAACTGCCACCAGAGGTCACTCTCTCCCATGCGCTTCATGGCTTTGTATGAAACGCTCAGCTGAAGAACTAGCTTTATCACAAAGATTGACAAAATAATAGAGAGTATCTCGGAGTAGATGAGATGCTTTATAAACAATAGGATGAACAATAACTGAGAAAGCCCAAGAACCGCTAGTTTGATGCGATCACTAATCCTGTAATAAAGTCCGGCCTGCAATTGTCTCCTACGCTGAAAAAAGTAGGCTTTCCAATCTGATGCTGCCTCTGAGATCGTTTGTGCAGAAGGCTTTCCAATGAATACAGTATTGCCATTTGCACTCGCAGAATTGACAAGCAGATCATCGTCTCCGGATAATACATTATCGACAATATCGATCTCATTTCTCGTCAATATCTCCTTCTTATAGGCCAAATTCCTACCCACCGCCATATAGGCTCTGCCCTTCTTGATCATTGCTGCATTTTGGAGACTATTCATGCAATTTTCATAGCGCTGAATTGCATTTAGGATATTAGCTTTAGGGTAGAAACCACTGTAGCCCACGCTAATCTCTTTGCCATTTATCAATGGCTTGATCATTTCCTTTATCCATTGATTGCTCATGGGCTTGCAATCCGCATCCGTAAAGAGTAGGAAAGAATTAGTTGAAGCTGCTATGCCTTGCTGAATCGCAGCCTTTTTACCCGACTCCTCATTCAAGCTCAGCAATTTCATTCTTTCTGTTTTCCTGAACGTTAAGAATTCAGAGCTTTCATCATCTGAATGATCATCTACCAATATGATCTCAAATTCCGGATAATCCTGTGCCAACCAATGATCCAAATGATACTTCAGATTCTCATGCTCATTCTTATAGGCAATGATCACAGAAACTGCAGGCCAAACTTTAGGATCTTTTAAGCTTTTGGACTTTTTGCTCAAAGGAAGAAGATAGAAGAGGTAGAAAACATAGAGGATCAGGGCGCTGACCAAATAAAGTAGGATGTCGATATGCCTGATATATTCCACAATAGGGCCCATTCAATTGGACGTAAAGGTAAATTTCTTTTGAATGGCTTTACTTAACTTTGGCCGCAGTAAAAATGATGGAGTTTCGTTTATTAAACAAGGATGCCGGTAGCAAGGCAAGGGCCGGTGTCATCAAAACCGCCCATGGAGAGATAGAAACTCCCATCTTCATGCCCGTGGGCACAGCCGGTACAGTAAAGGCTGTTCATCAAACTGAGTTGGAGAACGACATCAAAGCTCAGATCATTCTCGGAAATACCTACCATCTATATTTACGTCCTGGACTCGATATTCTAGAAAAGGCAGGCGGACTCCACAAATTCAATAGCTGGGATAAACCGATCTTGACAGACAGTGGTGGTTATCAGGTGTATTCTTTGGCAGATCGTCGCAAGATCACCGAAGAAGGAGTAAAGTTCGCTTCGCATATTGATGGAAGCAAGCAATTCTTCACACCGGAGAATGTAATGGACATTCAAAGGACTATAGGGGCAGATATCATCATGGCCTTTGATGAATGTACTCCTTACCCTTGCGAATACAGCTATGCTCACCAATCAATGGAAATGACTCATCGCTGGTTAAAGCGTTGTATCGATCGTTTTGATTCTACTGAAGGTAAATACGGCTATGACCAAAGTCTATTCCCTATTGTTCAGGGCAGTGTGTATAAGGATCTTCGAAAGCAATCGGCCGAATTCATTGCCGAGCAAGGAAGGGAAGGCAATGCCATTGGAGGTTTATCTGTTGGAGAGCCAGCCGAAGAGATGTATGCCATGTGTGAAGTGGTCTGCGACATATTACCTGAGGATAAGCCCCGCTACTTAATGGGAGTTGGAACACCTGCAAATATTCTCGAGAACATTGCATTGGGAGTGGATATGTTCGACTGTGTGATGCCGACAAGGAATGCAAGAAACGGCATGCTATTCACTAAGAATGGCATTATCAATATGCGCAATGAAAAGTGGAAAGACGACCTTTCACCATTAGATGAAGATGGAGATAGTTTTGTTGATACCCTGTATTCAAAAGCCTATGTTCGTCATCTTATTATCTCGAAAGAGATCCTTGGAGCGCAGATCGCCAGTCTTCACAATTTAGCATTCTATCTTTGGTTGGTGAAAGAAGCTAGAAAGCATATTATTGACGGTGATTTTAGAAGTTGGAAAGATCAAATGGTTAAAAAGGTAAGCGAGCGATTATGATAAGAAAGCTCGACCTCTATATCGTTAAGAAGTTCCTCGGTACTTTCTTCTTTTCCATTGCCTTGATCATTTCAATTGCTATTGTCTTCGATTTCTCGGAGAATGTGGACGAGTTTCTTGAGAAGAATGCGCCTACAAAGGCTATAATCTTCGATTATTACTTCAATTTCATCCCCTATTTCGCCAATCTCTTCAGTCCATTATTCATCTTTATCTCGGTGATCTTCTTCACCTCAAAAATGGCTTCGAATACTGAGATCATAGCCATCTTAGCTAGTGGAATCTCATTTAAGAGAATGCTTATGCCCTATCTCTTTTGTGCGATCCTTCTCGGTTTGCTCTCTTTCTACCTCAACAATTTCCTGATTCCGTCAACGAATAAAGCCCGTTTGGACTTCTACTATACTTATGTTGATGATCCATATAAGAATAAGGAGCGCGATATTCACATTCAGTTGAGCCCGAATAACTACGCTTATCTTGAAAGCTACTCAACACTTACAGATATTGGTGTACAATTCAGTTTGGAGCAGTTTGATGATGAGGGAAAACTGAGGTACAAATTACAGGGCGACTTCATCAAGTGGGACACAACAAAGAATTTGTGGACGGTGCAGAACTATTATGAACGCAGGATCAATGGTGTAAAAGAACATATAGATCGAGGCCTGAACAAAGACACTCTGATCAATTTGAAACCCTATGATTTCAAACGCAGAGATGCCGATGTAGAGATGCTCGATTATTATGAATTGAATAATGAAATAGAAAAAGAGAAATTCAAAGGCTCTAGAAAAGTAGTGTTCTACGAGATCGAAAAATACAAGCGTTATGCATTTCCTTTTGCTAGTATTATCTTAACCTTTATTGGTGTGGCTTTGGCAAGTAGAAAAGTTAGAGGAGGAATTGGATTACACTTAGGTTTAGGCTTGGCAATTAGCTTCTCTTATATCATGTTCATGAAGGTTTCACAAACCTTTGCCACCAATGGAGGAATGCATCCTATGATCGCCAATTGGATACCAAATGCGCTCTATAGTGTACTGGCTATCTATCTGCTTAAGAAAGCGCCGAAATAATCAAGCTAGATCTAGCTTCTGTACATTATAATCTTCAGGAAAATTGGGCAGCTCATTCCAATTTTCATAAAAAGCATAGAAGGCAGAACCACTGCCACTCATGCTCACAAAGGATGCCTTGCTGTCTAGAAGCTTCTTTCTGATCTCTTGCAAGACAGGATATTCGTTTCGCAAAGCTCCTTCAAAGTCATTGATAAGTACACTCTGCCAATCTTCAAATGGCATTTTCAGTATTTCTTTTATCGAATGCTCAGCTTGTTTTGGCTTGATCAAGCTATATGCTTTGGCTGTTGAGATGTGCAAAGGAGGCACCACCATCAATAACTTATTTGGAATCTTAGGCAGGTCTACTTGCTCAAGCAACTCACCTCTTCCACTAGCAATGGCTGCTTTATTTTCGATGAAGAACGGACAATCACTTCCTAATTCCAATGCATATTGGGCCAGTTTCTCATTATTCAGGCCCAATTTAAAGTACTCATTAAGAGCCTTGAGCATATGAGCGGCATCAGAAGAGCCACCCCCTAAGCCTGCTCCAATGGGAACTTGTTTCTTAAGATGGATGCTAATGTTGGGCAGGTCAAAATCCTTTTTCAATAATTGATAAGCTCTACTAACAAGATTTCCATTTGAATCATGGGGAATTTCAATACCCGAAGAGCTGAAATTGAACTCTTCAGATTCCTCAAATTGAATTTCATCACACCAAGGTATTGGCAGGAATAAGCTTTCCAACTCGTGATAACCATCTGGTCTCTTAGCACTTATAAAAAGTCCTAAATTGATCTTTGCGTTTGCCTTGAAATGCATGTGGTCAAAGATAAATAAGCTGGGGCACCCCCCTTGTCTAAGACCTAAGTTTTTGTACTTTTGACCCTCGTTTTTAACTCATTATATGGCGAATTATCTAGAATTCGAAGAACCGATCAGAGAGATCATTGAGCAGTTAGACCAAGCAAAGGATCTCGAGAACAAGAGTAAAGTCGATGTCTCTAAAACGACTAAAGCTCTAGAGAAAAAACTAAAGGATACTCGTAAAGAGATCTATTCCGGACTTACTGCATGGCAGAGAGTTCAAGTTAGTCGTCACCCAGACCGACCATACACTTTAGGCTATATCAATGCATTAACCGATGGCAACTTCATTGAATTGCATGGCGATCGCAATGTAAAGGATGACAAGGCCATGGTTGGTGGATTGGGTACAGTTGATGGACAGTCAGTGATGTTTATAGGTCAGCAAAAGGGAATCAACACTAAGATGCGTCAGTACCGAAACTTTGGTATGGCTAACCCTGAAGGCTATCGCAAAGCATTGCGTTTGATGAGACTTGCAGAGAAATTCAACATTCCTGTAGTTACCTTCATCGATACTCCTGGTGCTTTCCCTGGTTTAGAAGCTGAAGAGCGCGGACAAGGAGAGGCTATTGCCAAGAACCTTATGGAAATGACCACGCTAAAGGTGCCTATCATCTGTATTGTAATTGGTGAAGGTGCTTCAGGTGGAGCTTTGGGAATTGGCATTGGCGATAAGGTGATGATGATGGAGAATACCTGGTATTCTGTGATCTCACCAGAAAGCTGCTCATCTATTCTTTGGAGAAGCTGGGATTATAAAGAGCAAGCAGCAGAGGCGCTTAAGCTCACTGCAGAAGATATGCTAGCCAATAAATTGATCGATGGTATCATCAAAGAGCCAGTTGGAGGTGCCCATGCAAATCCAGAAGAAGCCTTCTCATTCGTGAAGAAAGAAGTGATCAAACAGATCAAAGCACTTGCTCCAATCGAGCCGGAAAAAAGAGTTGCCGCCCGCATCCGCAAGTTCTCGAATATGGGTGTTGTTGAAGAAGGGAAGAAGAAATAGTTTTTTTTTATAGAGTCTAGAACATAGAGCCTAGAACCTAGACAGAGTCTAGACTCTCACTTCTAGATTCTAGGTTCTCATTTATTATATCTCATCACTATATCTTCCACAGGAAATGCGGCACTAAAGGAGCCGGTTTGACTTCCTGAATTGTAGTCGAAAAGAATGATGTTATTGCCATCAGCAACATAAACTTCTTCATTGACTTCATCAAAAGCTACAACAGCAGACCCTAGCCCATTGGCCAATGTGCGTGTAAAATTGGTGGATAGGTTGTAAATAACCACTCTGGAATCATTGTAGAATAGATATTCGTATTCTCGAATTTGGATTAGGCTGTGGAAATTGAAGTTCGGCTTTTGCAGTAGAAAACTACTTAGTCCGCTATTGAGATCATATTCACGGACTTCCATATCACTTCCTTGGGAGATGAATTGAAAGGCCGAATTGCTTTGAGAAGTTCTGCTTCCAAAGCCAACTACATCTTCTGAGCTTGGCGACTGAGAATCGATTGCTCCATTGGAAAATAGGTATAAGAACCTTTGATTTTGTCCTAAACCATCTGTCTCACGAAGCATAATCCTATTTGCAATGGGATAGATCTCATCCACTTTGAAATTCCCAGAAGATTTGTAGGTGAAGACATCTGAAAAGTTTCCATTAAAGGCTTGGACAAAACCACTCTGTGTCGACACATAAGTAAGTCCATTCACAAATTGCATATCCAGAATTGGATCTGCAACAGTATTCCCATTTGGATATCGAGGAGGGAAATCTTGATTCTTCTTGACTTGATAAGCGCCAATCTTCTCGCTTCCTTTATCGGCATACCAGAGCATTTGTGCTCTTGAGTTGAAAGCGATCTCTTCACTTTGACCAGCTGAAAATAAAAAGGCCGACTGATTATTATCATTCACTTCGTAAATGGCCTTGTCATTCGTTCTATCTAGCAAAAGGTAATATCCAAGTTGCTTTCTGGGAATCCCTATAAGTCGGATCGATGCAAATGCAGAATTGATATTCTCCCCATCATAGGCTTGGATTCGGAAATAGTAGTCGCCACTATTCAGTAATGTATCTGTGATCTCATAAAGTACATCAAGCTCAAAGCTCGATGAGTTAGGTGTAAATGCAATGGTTTTTCCAACCCTCCTTCCACTTCCCAAATCTTCCAATTGGACAAATACCTCCTCCAAATTCTCATTATCGCTAATGCTAGCTCTCACCCTTACAAAGTCGAGCACATTATAAATGCTATTGTCATTTGGTTCAATAACACTGATCGTCGGTAGAATCTGATCTTTCTCTTCTTTACATCCTAAAAAGAGCAGACTTATGAACAGGAAGAATAGGGAAAAGTACTTCATTAACTTAAAGTTAAGCAAAGAATAAAAAATGATATTTGTAGATACATTCAAATGTTCATAAGGTCTTAATAAGTTGTGAATTGTCTGTGAATTCACTGTGAATTAAATTTAAAAAAACACAGCTTTTCAAGCATAACGATTCATTGCATGAATTAAAAAAAAAAGACGGAATATTTATTTGTACACAGACCCCTGGGAGGCAAAAGTCATACATTTGGTCTTATGAATAGCCAATCTAACAAGACAGAAAAAATACGCAAGCTCAGCACTAGCAACACCATCCAACTAGCTGGTTTAGAGCATGGTAGAGTACAACCACAAGCTGTTGACCTAGAAGAAGCTGTGCTTGGTGCCATGATGCTTGAGCGAGATGCAGTAAACACTGCCATCGACATTCTGCAGCCTCGCAGTTTCTACAAAGAAAGTCATCAAAAGATCTTTTCTACAATTCAAGATCTCTTTCAAAAATCAGAGCCCATAGATATATTAACAATTACCAATGCTCTAAAGCAAAAAGCTGAGCTTGAATTAGTTGGTGGGCCTTATTATATCACTCAATTAACCAATAGAGTAGCATCAGCAGCCAATGTAGAATTCCATGCGAGGATTATCGCACAGAAATACATTCAAAGAGAACTGATCCGCATTAGTACAGAGATCATTTCAGATGCTTATGATGATACTACTGATGTATTTACTCTATTAGATAAAGCCGAAAGTGGACTTTTCGAAGTTACTGAAGGGAATATCAGAAAGAACTACGATTCAATGTCGACCTTGATCCGTTCTGCGATCAAGCAAATTGAACAAGCCAAGGATCATGAAGGAAATGTGGTTGGAGTTCCATCGGGCTTTACTGATCTAGATAGAATGACCAATGGTTGGCAATCCTCAGATCTTATTATTCTTGCTGCCCGACCGGCAATGGGTAAAACGGCTTTTGCATTAACCCTAGCTAGAAATGCAGCTGTTGATTTTCAAAAGCCAGTGGCAGTATTCTCTTTGGAGATGTCATCATTACAATTAGTCACTCGATTAATCTCTGGTGAATCTGAGCTTTCTTCAGGAAAACTTAGGTCGGGTAACCTTAGAAACGACGAGATCGAGCAGATCCATGCCAAGATCACTGGTCTTGCAGACGCTCCTATCTTTATTGATGATACTCCTGCCATTTCTGTCTTCGAATTAAGAGCAAAAGCCAGAAGATTGAAGTCGCAGCACGACATACAACTGCTATTAGTGGATTACCTTCAATTAATGACTGCCGGCGGTGATGGTAGCAAAGGAGGAAACCGCGAGCAAGAGATAAGCACCATCTCAAGATCCTTAAAGAGTATTGCTAAGGAATTGAACATCCCTGTAATTGCGCTTTCTCAGTTGAGTAGAGCTGTAGAATCAAGAGGAGGAGATCGTCGTCCGCAACTTTCGGATCTAAGAGAATCTGGTTCTATTGAGCAGGATGCAGATATGGTAATGTTCATCAACCGTCCGGAATACTACGGACTTGAAGAAGATGAGCACGGTAACTCTACTTTAGGTTTGGCCAATATCATTATTGCCAAGCACAGAAATGGTGCAGTTGGTGATGTACAGCTGAAGTTTACTTCTGAATTGGCTAAATTCTCCGATATGGGTCATTCAGAGTTCGATAATATGGATACAGGATTCAGCAGTATTGGTCCGAATGACGACTTCGACACAGGAGGAAGCATTACTCGTCCTTCTAAAATGGATGATGAGGATTTTGGAGAAGACGATGATGATGTACCCTTCTAAATTCCAAGGCAATATTTCGGTCTGATTTTCGCTTCATAATGGCTAATTTTATAAGTCTATGAAGTTTTTACTCAGTATTTTCCTACAATTAGCCCTATTTGGTAGTCTTTCAGCCTCTTATCTTCTTATTCCCATGGATGAGAGTCAGAAAAACCATCTAAAAGCATATGGTATTGCCTATTGGGTGCTGACAGCTGAAGAAGAGGTAGATTGGCTTCTGAATTACAGAGGCGGAAGCTTCATGATGAAGTACGCCAAAGAAATTGAAGATGAAATGCTGATTCGCGGCGTTTCTTATCAAGTGATCCCCGATGCAAGATCTTCTGCCATACTCACAGAAATAAGCAATCCAGAATCAAACACCGATGTAGTTAAGCTTCAGAAAGCCCCAAAAATGGTGGTTTATTCTCCTAAAGGTAAACAGCCATGGGATGATGCGGTAACTCTTGTGCTGACCTATGCCGAAATCCCCTATGATGTAGTCTACGACAAAGAAGTAATGGAAGGCAAGCTTCCACTCTACGATTGGCTGCATTTGCACCATGAAGATTTCACTGGTCAGTATGGAAGATTCTACGCCAACTACAGAAATCACTCTTGGTACAGAGAGCAGGTTAGGGAGAATGAAGAAATGGCTGCGCAGCTGGGATTCAATAAGGTTTCTGATCTGAAATTGGGAGTTGCCCAAAAGATCAAGGAGTTTACATCAGGTGGCGGTTTCCTATTTGCAATGTGCTCGGGTACCGACTCATACGATATTTCTCTTGCTGCATCTCAGCTCGATATCTGCGAAAAGATGTTCGATGGGGATGGAACAACTCCAGATTACAACAGCAAATTGGATTATGACAATGCTTTCGCCTTCGAGAACTTCACTTTGAAGACCAATCCAATGGAATACGAATTCTCAAATATTGATGCTACGCATGTGCACAATCGCATTCCAGAGAATAGAGATAAGTTCACCCTATTTGAATTTTCAGCTAAGTGGGATCCTGTACCTACAATGCTTTGTCAGAACCACACACAGATCATTGATGGCTTCATGGGACAAACCACCGACTACGACAAAAGATTCATAAAGTCTGATGTGCTGGTGATGGGAGAGAATAAATCACTGGGAACAGCAAGATATATTCATGGCAAGTTTGGAAAGGGCACATGGACTTTCTATGGGGGTCACGATCCCGAAGACTATCAGCATTATGTAGGAGATCCTCCAACAGACCTCAACCTCCATCCAAATAGCCCGGGATACAGATTGATTTTGAATAATGTGCTGTTTCCGGCTGCGAAGAAGAAGAAACAAAAAACTTAAACGAGGTTTAAGTTTTTGTAGACGCGAGAGTCTAGAGTCTAGAACCTAGACAAGCCTATTAATTGTATCTGATAATAGGTCTATTATGGATCGCACAGTCCCAAATGGGTTTCGAAAGAGGTGATAGAAGAACCTTGGCGATAATAACTCCATCAGAGCAGCAGCTATAGGTAAACTAAGGTAAATCCAAATAGAGAATTTGAATTTCATTTTGCTTTTTGTAACCAATGAATTCCACGCTTTACTAACTCTATCTCTATAGTGCAATAAAATCAGTCCATCTAGAACTAAATAGTAAGATAAACGCCAAGTAAAGGCTTCTGCAAATCCTCTAGGCATGAAGCTCATATCCATTACAAGAATATTTGCGGCAATTGGTAGAAAAAGAAGTGCTCCAAGGATAACTGCTCGATTCCAAAGAAGTAATAGGCCGCAAATTAGCTGAGAAACACCAACAAAAGCTTTGAAAGGCTGCAAATCGAATAAGTACCAAGATATTCTAAAATTGCTCAACTCCCCTATTGGAGTAATGAGTTCCTCATCACTTAGTCCAAATTGAGTTGATGTGAGCTTTCCAATCCCATAGCTAATAAAAATACCAGCTAATAATAGTCGTGCAGCTAAAATGAAATAGGAATAGATTTTTGAGTTATCAAGCTTATACATTATTCGTTTGAGCATAAGCTAATTTATGAATAGCAGCTATTTAGGCAGCTAGCGTTAAAATAGTTTATGAAAAATTATGATTGAAATTCACCAATTAAATAGTCTAGGTTCTAGGCTCTAGACTCTCGGTTCTTAACTCTAGCGCACACCTTGTCCTTCGGAGCTTTAGCGTAGAAGGATAGCCGCACTTTAGGCACCCGTAACTTAAATTTAGGCTTCGCCTAAATTTAATTAACCATCCTCCAGCTCAAACCAAATTTCAAGGCTCTTCCTGGAACCGGGTATTGATAGACGCGTTCTGAGGCTTCGTCATAGTCGGATTGAAGTATATTTTCCATTTTCACGAAAAATCTACCGTTTCTAGTGATTCCAAAATTCAAGAAGATATCCACTTGCTGAATATTACCTAAAGCTCTATCGCTTGGGTTTAAAAAGAATTGGGAATTATCTGGTGCATAAGCGTATCCATTATAATCCGAGATCAACCATAGATCAGCTCCTATTTGGATTTGCAGAGATTCATTGAAAAATTCATTCTCGTAAAATAAGGAGTGATATGAGCTAAATGCTGGCAGTGGCAAGAGTTCTTCATTTGAGATCGTCTGGAAGGTCAGCTGATTATATAGCTGTAAATGTTTGAAGAAATGAAACCTCTTGATCAAGCTAGCTGATACCGTTTGGATATCATCTTCTGCCTGTTGGATCTTAGCTTCTTTGTCGAAATAGATATAGTTAGTCAGGTTCTTAACTGCGACTTGAAGTTGGATTCCACTCTTTTCTTCTGCAAGCTCAAATCCAAAGTCCTGATAAGCCGTACTCTTGAATGAGTTGTTTTCAAAGCGCTGATTCGTTCTTTGTCGCCTCGTGAAATAATCTACCTCATCAGTGCGTAAGTTAAAGAACAAAGCATACGCTATACTTTTCAATTTACCTGATACTCTTGCCTTCAAGAGGATTTCCTTCTCCTCATATCCACTTATTCCCTTTTCAAAATGAGCATTCCAGTGATGGGCTAAAAGCGAATCAGACCAACCTGCGATAATATGTTGAGAGTTGAATGTGGTGTCTGTAAGTGTATTTTGGAAATAGCGGTAATCTCGCTGACGAGCACCAAGATAGAATGCCTCATTCCATTGCAAGCCCACTTCATTACTAAAGACATTCACCATTGAAGAATCTGCAGTTTGAGTAGAATCAAATTGGAAATTATCTATGATTCTATCTAATTCATTGACTCTATGTTCAAAATTCCTCCAGCTTCGATTCCATTTGAACTTATGATAAAGCCCTATGTAATCCCTATCGATCTTTGCAGAATCATCTGAGAATTGCAGCACTTTATAGAGGTTTTGAATGCCAAACTCCCGGCCTCTAGACCTAGATTGGGCTCTAAGTAGATTTACCCCCAGGAGTGCAGTATTATTGCTTTCTTCCGTAGCTTCATCCACATAGACTCCTCCACTTTCCTGAGCTTCTAGATTGCTAATCGCATAATATCCATGTGATTGATACCTGCGATTTCTACTTTGAAGATTATATGTAGCGTGAAAACGAGTATGATTGGTCAACTGACGGGGAAAGAAAGCCTCTGAATTGACCCTGTCATACTTAAAGCTAATATTAAGCCCTTCACCTAAATTCTGTGAATGCAATACTTCGAAATACTGTTCCTTCTCTTCTCCATTCATATAGTTGAGAATGGTAATTGGGCGATTTACTTTGTAATAGCTTAAGTTCTTATCACCTAAGATATACGGCCGATAACCTCCTTGCAGGAAGTGAATATCCCACTCTTGTGGATTTACTTGAAAAGAATGTAGTGGCATTCCAATATTCGATGTTCTCGCTAATGGAGAGCGAGGAGAAGGTAAAGGTCTATATAGTTGAAGGAAGTCGACCGGCTTCAGATTAGTGGAATCAAAATGCAAAAAGTGTGAATTCGCCGAAGAGCTTTCTATGCGCAAGCTATCTAGATCAAAGTCCTCATCTTTCTCCTGAGACCAAGCAGTGGAAAAACTTAAAGAAAGAATAAAGAATGATAGCAATGCTTTTTGCATGCGGCAAAGATAAAGGGAAGTTTAGAGTTATGAGTACTTAGAGCTAGGAAGAAGTGCACTAGAGTGCAACTAGAGTGCCTAGAGTGCAGCTAAAGTTGTTATAATTGTTATTCTAAGATGAGGCGTTTACTAGTATTTCCAATTTTTAAGAGATAAAAGCCCTTTGGCAGTCTACTTAGATTAATTTGATGGCTGTTTTGGTAGATACCTTCTTCGAGAATGATTCTTCCTTTCGAATCGAATAATCTTAAATGTCGTTTCTCCTGTTTTTTAGAGTCAATTAGAATATTAAGTAATTCAGATGCCGGATTAGGCCATATTTGTACCTCTTGCTCCTGCTCATACCCTTGCTCAGAAAGTCCAACCGGACAATCAAGGGTATCACCATTGATATTCCATCCACTACTAATCAATTCAATTCTAGCTGAATCTCCTTTACAATAGATCAGATTCTCTGCCCCCAGTTCTACATTGAACTGTACTGCCTGACTTGACCAGCCAATTAAAGTGCTATCGTAGTTTACAATTGACAAGCCGCAATTATCCAGCATCTGATACATATTGGTCACATTGTGCACTTTCCATGAGGAAAGATCCTGATCGAAAGCAATAGCATCCTTGAACATCCTAGTCAACAATCCTGCACTAGGGGTATTCCAATTACTAAGGTCTTGGTTAAAGCTTATAGCTCTTTGGAACATGAATGAGAAGTCTGTAGCTTTTTGCACATTCCACCCCCCAATATCTTGATTAAAGCTCAAGGCATCTTGGAACATATGAGAGAAGCTGCGCACTGAGTCAACTTGCCAGGAGCTGATATCCTGATTGAATGCTCTGGCATCATTGAACATGTATGACATATCTCTCACATTGCTCACATCCCAATTGCTGATATCCTGATTAAATGTCTCTGCATTGCCGAATATCAATCGCATATTCTCTACATTGGACACATCCCATTGATCCACTTTCCCATTGAAAGTAGGCGTTTGGAACAGCCGACTCATATCCACAACCTTCGACACATCCCAGGAATTCAAATCGTAATTGATCAAGGTACCGGCGAACATTCCACTCATATCCAAGACATTGGAAACATCCCACATGCTTATATCTTGATCAAAGCTTCCCGCATCATAGAAGAGATCGTTCATATCCACCACATTCGAGACATCCCATTGATCAAGAGGCTGATTGAAAGCACTCGCATAGGTAAACATACCAGCTACTGAGATCACATTAGACACATCCCAGCTATTGAGGGGTTGATTGAAGACATCCGCATCCATGAACATTTGTTCCATGAACTGCACCGAAGACACATCCCATTTACTGATATCCTGGTTGAACTGTTTGGCGCTTTTGAACATTCTGCTCATATCGATCACTCCAGAAACATCCCAGCTACTAAGATCCGAATTAACCGTACTCTTCCGAAAAGTGCCTGCACAGGAAGTCACACTATCCAGTCTGGGAGGCAAGGTGTCATTGATCCACATATTGGTATATGAGAATGACTCCTCCATACTTTTCCAATAATAATCTCCCCATTGTTCGATCGCCAATAGTTTTGGGCTATTGCCTATTTGTCGGCCAAAATAGATATGAGGAAATTCACCTCTAATTCGAATAGTGAATGTATCCGCACTGGGGTATTGGTGAATTATGCTATCTGTTATCGAAGTATCCTCAAAGACACCATCATTATCCCAATCCACATCATAATTATACTGCAGAACAGGATTGACAAAAATTATGACTGTGCTGTCATTAGATATCTTGATATCACTCCTATCCGTTACCCAAGTGCTTACGAAATCGGAAGTACTGATCTGAGCTTTGATTCCGGAAATCTGGAAAAGCAAGCAAGCTAGAAGGTATATAACTGACCTTTTTGTCATTTAATAAAATTAAGGGATTTGTGGAAAGTGTGAGACTGGAGACTGGTCCTTCGGCTTTACTCAGAAACCAAGACTGGAGATTGGAGATTGAAAAAAAAATGTCCGTATAATTCTATTTAAACTTCAATCCTTTAAAGTATTTCAATTCATAGTCCTTAAAAACCTCATTCTCCGGATGTTTAATCTTCATTCTTTGAATGAACTTCAAGCCCTTCTCGCAATACTGTTTGCTTCTCTTGCATATTAAACCATATGACTCAGCCAATAATACCTCTACTTTCTCATTATTTGGGTAGATCTTCAAAGCGTGTTCAAAATTTCCGATAGCAAGAAAATAATAACCCTCTGCCTTGTTTTGTAGACCCAGCTTAATCATTTCTATACCTCTATTCTTATCTGAATAAGGGTTTCTAGACTCATCGTATCCAATATCTCTAACAACTTCTTGCTTTTCCACAAAACTCAATTGGAATAGAAAGTAGATTGGGACAGCTAGGACAAAAAATAAGAGCAATGATAGTATTGTTACTTTGAAGTAGCGCTTTCTCTGTGCTAGAATCAATTCTTTTCGAATCTCATCTAATACTGCTTGTTCGATCTCGACCTTTGAAAGCGGTTTTCCAAACTTGATGGTATAGTATTCTCTTATTTCCCGATAAGAGAATTTGCCCTTGAAATACTTTCGCTTTCGTTTAAGTAAAAGCTTGTTATTCCTCAAGGTCTTGATCATATGATCAATGGATCCTGCTCCGCCTCCTAACATTTAGATTGATAATTGAGATTTTTCATAACCCAAATACAAAATACGAATTCAATCTATCTTCTGAGTTTCTACCGATTAAGCAGATTTAAAATCAACTCTTCAGTCTCCGATCTCCGATCCCAAACAAAAAACCCCATCCCGAAAAATCGGGACAGGGCTTTAGAATACTTATCTAATTCAAATTATCTTTTGTCGATAGGAACGAAGTCTACCTTCTGGTTTCCAGTGTATACTTGTCTTGGACGACCAATAGGTTCTTTGTTCTCTCTCATTTCTTTCCACTGAGCGATCCAACCTGGCAATCTACCCAATGCAAACATCACGGTGAACATAGAAGTTGGTATTCCCAATGCTCTATAGATGATACCGGAGTAGAAATCCACATTAGGATAGAGTTTTCTTTCTACGAAATACTCATCTCTCAATGCGATCTCTTCTAATCCTTTGGCTATTTCTAGTACAGGATCATCGATTCCCAATTTATCCAATACATCATCTGCCGCTTTCTTGATGATCTTAGCTCTTGGATCAAAATTCTTGTAAACTCTGTGTCCGAAGCCCATCAAACGGAATGGATCGTTCTTGTCTTTGGCTTTTGCCATGTATTTGTTTACATCACCACCATCTCTCTTAATACCTTCAAGCATTTCTATTACCGCCTGGTTAGCTCCACCGTGAAGTGGTCCCCAAAGGGCCGAAATACCAGCCGCAATAGAAGCATATAGACTAGCGTGAGACGATCCAACTATTCTCACTGTAGAAGTAGAGCAGTTTTGCTCATGATCAGCATGTAAGATCAATAACTTATCGAGTGCATTGGCAATTACTGGATCAACCTCATAATCTTCTGAAGGCACAGCAAACATCATCTTCAAGAAGTTACTGCAGTAATCCAAGCGGTTATCCGGATAGTTCACTGGATGTCCGATCTCATTCTTGAATGCCCAAGCAGCCATGGTAGGCAATTTGGCAATCAATCTTTTAATGCTAAGATCAACTCCAATAGCAGAACGATTTGGATCCAAAGATTCAGGATAGAAAGCAGTAAGTGACGACACAAGTGATGAAAGCACTCCCATTGGATGTGAATTCGATGGGAAGCCATCCAAAATACTCTTGATATCCTCATGGATCAGGGTATGATGGGTAATCTCTGACTTAAAGGTCTCAAAATCATTCTTTTCAGGTAGATTCCCGTAGATCAAGAGGTATGCAACTTCTAGGAAAGAAGACTTTTCTGCCAAGTCCTCAATAGAATAACCTCTATAACGAAGTATCCCCTTTTCTCCATCTAGAAATGTGATTGCAGAGGAAGTAGAACCGGTATTCTTATAACCCGGATCCAGTGTAATCAATCCGGAACTTGCTCTCAATGAGCTGATATCAATTGCCTTTTCATTCTCTGTCCCAGTTACAATTGGAAGTTCGTAGGATTTATCACCGACTGTTAAGGTTGCCTTTTCTGCCATTTCTTATTTAGATTTTGAAAGTTTTTTTCTCCGAAATTCAGCTGATTAACAATATAAGTTGACCAGTGTTTTTCAGCTTTGCAAAAATATAAAAGGAAGGCAGGTTTTCAAAATGCTTCTGTTGAATATTCAGCGCATTTTTTTCGACAATTTATTTATTGAAGTGCTTAAGTAGTTGTGCACCTCCATAAACCGCATTACTTCCTAGCTCTTCTTCTATTCTGAGAAGCTGATTATACTTGGCCATACGATCAGATCTAGAGGCCGAACCTGTTTTGATCTGTCCGGTTCCAAGCGCTACTGCTAAGTCGGCAATTGTACTGTCTTCAGTTTCTCCAGAACGATGACTCATCACAGAAGTATACATATTGCGTTGAGCCATTTCAACCGCATCTATAGTTTCTGTCAAGCTACCGATCTGATTTACCTTCACAAGGATCGAATTGGCTATGCCTTCATCAATTCCTCTACTCAATCTCTTCACATTGGTCACAAATAGATCATCACCAACCAATTGTGTTTTATCGCCGATCTTATCGGTAAGCATTTTCCAGCCATTCCAATCGTCTTCGTCAAGACCATCTTCAATAGAAAGTATTGGATATTTCTTCACCCAATCTGCCCAATAACTGGCCATTTCTTCTGAAGAGCGTTTCTTACCATCTGATTTATGGAAGTGATATACTTTTTCATCCTTCAGATAGAACTCAGAACTTGCAGCATCCATAGCGATGAATACTTCTTCACCTGCTTTATATCCAGCTTTCTCTACTGCTTTTAGAACGTACTCAATAGCTTCTTCATTCGACTTAAGATTTGGGGCAAAACCACCTTCATCTCCAACATTCGTTGAATAATTTCCAGCCTTAAGCACTGCTTTTAGGTGATGGAAGATCTCTGTCCCCATGCGCAAAGCATGACTGAATGAATCAGCTTTCACGGGCATTACCATGAATTCCTGAAAGTCGATACTATTATCGGCATGAGACCCACCATTGAGGATATTCATCATAGGTACAGGAAGCGTATTGGCATTCACTCCACCCACATAGCGGTATAGCGGCATTCCAATTGCGTCTGCAGCTGCTTTAGCCACTGCAAGAGAAACTCCAAGAATAGCATTGGCACCGAGGTTCGATTTATCTTCACTACCATCCAATTGGATGAGGAATTGATCGATTGACTTCTGATCGAAGACATTCACACCCTGAAGCTCATCATTGATGCTCGTATTTACGTTTTGTACGGCTTTTAAGACACCTTTACCCAAGTATTGGCTCTTATCACCATCTCTTAGTTCAACGGCCTCATAAATACCCGTAGAGGCTCCTGACGGAACTGCAGCTCTACCCATAGAGCCGCTGCTTGTATACACATCTACTTCTACGGTAGGATTTCCTCTAGAATCGAGGATCTGACGAGCATGTACCTGACTTATGGCACTCATACATTCACTTTTTTGTATTCTGCGATCATTTCGATGAATTGATCGAATAGGTATTTAGAATCGTGTGGTCCCGGAGATGCTTCCGGATGATATTGTACTGAGAAAGCGGGCTTATCCTTCAAGCGAATTCCCGCTACCGTATCGTCGTTCAAATGCAAGTGTGTGATCTCAATTTGATCATTTGATTCTGCAGATTCTTTATCCACCACAAAACCGTGATTCTGAGAAGTCACTTCACCCTTACCGCTAATACAATTGATCACCGGATGATTGATCCCTCTGTGACCATTGTGCATTTTGATCGTTTTTAGTCCGCTTGCCAATGAAAGCAATTGATGGCCTAAACAGATACCGAAGATCGGAATATCAAAATCCAACATCTTTTTGATGTTGTCAACTGCTGGCTGCATAGCACCAGGATCACCAGGACCGTTACTCAGCATGATGCCATCTGGCTCCCAGGCTTTCACCTCTTCTGCCGGAGTTCCCATAGGGAAAACCTTTAGTTTAGCACCTCTTTGGGTCAAGCTTCTTAAGATATTGAGCTTGGTTCCGTAGTCCATTACAGCGATCTTGTGTTCTGCAGTCGCATCGCCATATTCGAAGGCTTCTTTACTACATACCTTGGATGATAGTTCTAGGCCTTGCATTGAAGGCACCTTATCCAGCTCGGCCTTAAGTTTCTTCTCATCGAATTCGATGGATGAAATGATCACATTCATTGCACCTTTGTCGCGAATATGGCGAACGATAGCTCTTGAATCTACATCAGTAATAGCTACGATATTGTTCTTCTCAAAGTATTCTTGTAAAGAACCATCGGCCATAGGACGAGAATAGGTCTCAGAGAATTTCTTGCAGATCAAACCGGCAATCTTCACTGAATCCGACTCGATCTCATCATCATCTACACCGTAGTTCCCGATGTGTGCAGTTGCACAAACCATGATCTGACCGTAGTATGAAGGATCTGTATAGATCTCTTGATAACCGGTCATTCCGGTATTGAAGCAGATCTCTCCTGTACTGGTTCCCAATATACCGGCCGACAGTCCGTGAAATACGGTGCCATCTTCCAGCATGACTATTCCTCTTGCTTTTGTATGATACTTCACTTGTTCAGAATTTTAGGACAAAAAAAAGGATAAAACCATCGGCTTTATCCCTCTTTTAATAACTTTTGATAAGTAATTCAAGACTAGTCTTTTTTCTCTTCGTCCTTCTTATCTTCTTCTTTTTCTGACTTCGCTGAAGCTTCGTCAGACGCGTCAGCTTTTGGAGCTTCCTCTTTAGCCTCTGCTTTAGGAGCTTCTTCTTTAGCTGGAGCTTCCGCCTTCGCTGAAGCTTCGGCGGACACGTCTTTCTTCTCTGCCTTAGGTGCCTCAGCCTTTGGAGCCTCTTCCTTTGCTTCAACCTTCGCTGAAGCTTCGGTTGACGCGTCCGCTTTAGGAGCAGTTTCAGCTTTAGCTTCAGCCTTTGGAGCCTCTTCTTTAGCAGGAGCCTCTTTAGTCGCAGTTTCAGCCTTCGCTGAAGCTTCGGCTGACGCGTCAGTTGAAGCAGTCGATTTAGAACCACCTCTTCTTCTACGTCTAGTAGATTTTTTAGCTCCACCTTCTTTTTCAGAAACATAAAGCTCGTTGAAGTCAACCAACTCCATCATGCACATTTCGGCATTATCACCCAAACGATTACCCGTTTTGATGATACGAGTGTATCCACCCGGACGGTCAGCCACTTTAGGAGCAACTTCTCTGAAAAGTTCAGAAACCGCAATTTTATCGTTCAAGTAAGAGAACACAACCCTTCTAGAGTGAGTATTATCTTCCTTTGATTTAGTGATCAAAGGCTCTACAAACCCTCTTAAGGCTTTGGCTTTTGCCAAGGTAGTGTTGATCCTTTTGTGTTGGATCAATGAGCAAGCCATATTAGAAAGCATCGCTTTTCTGTGTGGCTTGGTTCTGCCCAGATGATTAAATTTCTTTCCGTGTCTCATAACGCTTAGTCCTTATCAAGTTTATACTTTGAAACGTTCATTCCAAAGCTCAAATTCTTGCTCTCTACCAATTCGTCAAGTTCAGTAAGTGACTTCTTACCGAAGTTTCTGAATTTCAATAGATCATTCTTATTGAATTGTACCAACTCTCCTAGAGTTTCTACATCTGCAGCCTTCAAACAGTTCAATGCGCGAACTGAAAGATCCATATCAACCAATTTGGTTTTCAACAACTGACGCATGTGCAGTGAATCTTCGTCGAATTCTTCCACAGCCGACTTTACTTCTGTTTCCAGAGCGATCTTCTCATCTGAGAATAGCATGAAGTGCTGGATCAAGATAGTAGCCGCTTCTTTAAGGGCTTCTTTAGGATGAATTGAACCATCAGTGGTGATATCAAGAACCAATTTCTCATAATCGGTCTTTTGCTCTACCCTGTAGTTTTCAATGCTGTAGTTCACATTCTTTATTGGAGTGTAGATCGCATCGATTGGAATTAGGCCAATTGGTGCATCCTCTACTTTGTTCTCCTCAGATGGAACATAACCTCTACCTTTATTGATAGTAAGTTCAACTTGAAGCTTAACTGATCTTTCCATTGTACAGATCAAATGATCTGGGTTCAATACCTGGAATGCAGAAGTAAACTTACCTAGGTCACCGGCAGTGAACTTATCTTGTCCTGAAATAGTAAGGTTTACAGTTTCTGAATCAGTTCCTTCGATCTGCTGCTTGAAACGCACTTGTTTCAAGTTCAAGATGATTGAAGTTACATCTTCTACTACTCCGTCGATGGTAGAGAATTCATGATCAACTCCTTCAACCTTGATAGAAGTGATTGCAAAACCTTCCAATGAAGAAAGTAGAATCCTTCTGATTGCATTTCCTATAGTAATTCCATAACCCGGTTCCAATGGTCTGAATTCGAATTGACCTTGATGGTCATCGGACTCGATCATGATCACTTTATCCGGTTTTTGAAAATCTAGTATAGCCATAGTGCTCTTTGCTTAAATATTGTTATGATTACTTAGAGTAAAGTTCAACGATCAACTGCTCCTTGATATTCTCAGGGATCTGCTCTCTTTCTGGAGCTTTCACAAACTTGGCTTTCATAGCCTGATTGTCCCACTCCAACCAATCGAAATTGTCTTTTCTATTGGCTAGTGATTCGTTGAATACCTCTAGTGACTTTGACTTCTCTCTTACTTCGATCTCATCACCTTCTTTAAGGTTATAAGAAGGGATATTGGTAACTGTACCATTCACTTTGAAGTGTTTGTGGCCAACCATCTGACGAGCAGCTCTTCGGCTAGGAGCAAGTCCTAAACGGAATACTACATTGTCTAATCTAGACTCACAAAGTTGAAGTAAGTTTTCTCCGGTAATCCCTTTAGTACGAGATGCCTCAGCAAACATTCTTGAGAATTGCTTCTCAAGGATACCATAGGTATACTTTGCTTTTTGCTTTTCCATCAACTGAACAGCATATTCAGACTGCTTACCTCTTCTTCGGTTTGGTCCGTGCTGCCCTGGAGGATAGTTCTTCTTCTCTAGAGAGCTATCAGGTCCAAAGATTGGTTCTCTGAACTTACGGGCGATTTTTGATTTTGGTCCTCTATATCTTGCCATATCTTCTTAATTCTTCAGATAATATCTGTAATTCTTAAACTCTTCTTCTTTTAGGAGGTCGGCATCCATTGTGAGGGATTGGAGTGATATCTACGATCTCTGTCACTTCAATTCCACTGTTGTGGATGGTTCTGATTGCAGACTCACGTCCTGAACCAGGTCCTTTTACGAATACTTTCACTCTCCTTAGACCTAGATCATAAGCCTCTTTACTACAATCTGTAGCTGCTACCTGAGCGGCATAAGGTGTATTTTTCTTAGAGCCTCTGAATCCCATCTTTCCAGATGAAGACCAAGAAATAACCTGTCCGTTCTTATTGGTCAGAGAAATGATGATGTTGTTAAAAGTGGCATGGATATGAGCCTCGCCCATAGACTCCACTTTTACACTTTTCTTTTTCTTTTGCGTTGATTTAGCCATTGTAAAATGCTTCTAATTATTTCGTAGCCTTTTTCTTATTAGCGACTGTCTTTCTCCTTCCTTTTCTAGTTCTGGAGTTATTCTTTGTTCTTTGTCCTCTCAATGGCAATCCAGCACGGTGGCGAATTCCACGATAAGATCCAATGTCCATCAAGCGTTTAATGCTCAATTGAATATCAGAGCGAAGAGTACCTTCTACTTCGTATTCTTCATTCACTATCTTACGAATGCGAGAAAGTTCATCATCATCCCAAGCCTCAACTTTCTTATTGAGGTCTACTTTGGCTTTGGTAAGGATCTCCTGAGCGGAGCTTCTTCCAATTCCGTAGATGTAAGTGAGACCTATCTCGCCTCTTTTGTTTTTTGGTAAGTCTATACCTGCTATCCTAGCCATATATCTTAATCTAAATGAGTTTAACCTTGTCTTTGCTTGAACTTAGGGTTCTTCTTGTTAATAACGTACAGACGCCCTTTTCTGCGGACAATCTTGCAGTCAGCACTTCTTTTCTTGATGGATGCTCTTACTTTCATAATTGACAGTTTATCGCTCTATTTATATCGGTACGTAATTCTACCTTTTGTTAGATCATATGGCGACATCTCAACTTTGACCTTATCACCTGGCAAGAGCTTGATATAGTACATTCTCATTTTTCCTGAGATGTGAGCCGTGATCACATGTCCGTTCTCGAGTTCTACTCTGAACATCGCATTTGACAAGGCCTCGGTAATCGTACCATCTTGCTCTATAGATGCCTGTTTCGCCATTTAATCTATTTCGTTTCTATTAATTTATTTTACTTCTTCTTTCTCTCTCAATACTTCTTCGATCAACTCATGTGTTGATAAAACTTCAGCTTCATCTTTGCGCACAACTACATTGTGCTCATAATGTGCAGATGGCAAGCCGTCGGCTGTTACGATGGTCCAACCATCTTCTTGCTGACGAACGTGACGCTTTCCAAGGTTGATCATCGGCTCTATTGCCAGGACCAATCCCTCTTTTAGCTTCATGCCATTACCCCTTCTACCGTAATTGGGTACCTCGGGGGCCTCATGCAAATTCTTGCCTAATCCGTGACCAACCAGCTCTCTCACCACTCCGTACCCTTCGGCTTCTGCCAAAGATTGCACGGCGTATCCAATATCGCCCAAACGGTTGCCCACTTTGGCAGCTTTTATCGCTTCTCTCAAACACTCTTTCGTAGTTTCCAATAGCGCTTTTACTTCTGCGCTAACTTCTCCCACTTCAAAAGTGTAAGCCACATCACCGAAGAATCCATTCTTCAACACTCCACAGTCTACAGAGATAATGTCTCCGTTTTCCAATGGACGGTCTGATGGGATACCATGCACAACCTGTTCGTTAACAGATGTACAAAGGGTATTCGGAAAATCGTTATACCCTTTAAATCCCGGAACTCCACCGTGATCCCTTATAAAGCTTTCTGCCACCTCATCCAACTGTAGAGCCGTAACTCCCGGTTCAATGATCTTAGCAAGCTCTGCTAAAGTTTTTCCAACAAGCAAAGAACTTTCTCGAATAAGTTCTATTTCTTCTTCTGTCTTCAGGTAGACCATATCAGCCGGCCATGTTTATGCTTGACCTTCCTTTGATCCTTCCTGATTTCATCAATCCGTCGTAATGCCTCATTAACAAATGACTCTCCACTTGTTGAAGCGTATCGAGTATCACACCAACCAAGATCAATAATGATGTGCCACCGTAGAACTGTGCAAATTGTCCGTTCACTCCAAATTGCGAAGCGAAGGCGGGCAAAATAGCTACGATAGCCAAAAAGATCGAACCCGGAAGGGTTATTCTCGAAAGAACGGTATCCAAAAACTCGGCAGTTCTCTTCCCTGGCTTAACACCCGGAATAAATCCGCCGTTTTTCTTCATATCTTCTGCCATTTGATTCGGATTTACCGTTACCGCTGTATAGAAGTAGGTAAATGCAATGATCATAACAGCAAAAACTAGGTTGTACCAAAATCCTGTGTAATCACTTAAAGCAGCCATCACGCCGGTTAGTGAATCAGAATCGGCAAAACCAACAAGAGTAATCGGTACAAACATGATCGCCTGAGCGAAAATGATCGGCATAACTCCGGCAGCATTAACCTTTAGAGGGATATACTGACGAACTCCGCCATACTGTTTGTTTCCTACTACTCGCTTCGCAAATTGCACCGGTACTCTTCGAGTTCCCTGCACCAATAATATGGTGGCAATTATAACGAGGAGCAAAATTACTAATTCTACCAATAGGATTACCAAACCGCCACCTTTTACTCTAGATGCGAATTCTGCAACAAAGGCAAAGGGTAGATTGGCAATGATACCGATCATGATGATCAATGATATTCCGTTACCCAGTCCTTTTTCGGTAATTCTTTCACCTAACCACATTACAAACATGGTTCCTGTGATCAAAATGATCACTGTGGTGATCCACCAGAAGAATGTATCCGGACGAACCATCATACCTGATGCGGTCATTTCCGGTACTTGAGAAGCGATATAACCTGGAGCCTGGAAACCTACGATTGCGATCGTAAGCATTCTGGTGATCTGGTTGATTCTTCTTCTTCCGCTTTCTCCTTCTTTCTGTAATTTCTGGAAATAAGGAATAGCAATACCCAATAGCTGCACTACAATAGATGCAGAGATATAAGGCATAATTCCCAAAGCAAAAATGGAGGCTCTTGAAAAGGCACCGCCTGCAAATAGATCGAGTAGTCCGGCAATACCACCTGTATTACCCGCATTGGCTATTTCTAGTGCTGCTGAGTTCACACCTGGAATCACAACATAGGATCCCAAACGATAGATCAACAACAAACCAAGGGTATTCAGGATTCTCACTCTGAGATCCTCGATCGTCCAAATATTCTTAAGTGTCTCAAAAAATCTCCTCATGATCTAGGACAGCGTTTCTGCGGTTCCACCTTTGGCTTCAATAGCCTCTTTAGCGCTCTTAGAGAAAGCGTGAGCTTTCACAGTCAATTTAGCTTTCAACTCTCCTCTTCCGAGAATCTTCACCAAACTCTTTCTAGCTGCCAAACCGTTCTCCACAAGAACATCTAGGTCAATGTTTTCTACTTTCTTAGTTTCGGCTAGATTCTGAAGGGTATCAAGGTTGATACCTTTATATTCTACACGATTAGGATTGGTGAAACCGAACTTAGGTACTCTTCTCTGAAGAGGCATTTGTCCACCTTCGAATCCAATCTTCTTAGAATATCCAGATCTGGATTTGGCGCCTTTATGTCCTCTTGTAGAAGTACCACCTTTTCCTGAACCTTCACCTCTTCCGATTCTCTTGCCTTTTTTAACCGAACCATTGGCCGGTTTTAGATTACTTAGATCCATGCTGAATATCTTTTATCGCTTAAACGTTCTCTACTTTAACAAGGTGTTTCACTTTATTGACCATCCCCTTGATCTGAGGAGTCTCTTCGTGCTCAACACTTTGCTGATTCTTTTTCAAGCCAAGGGCTTCCAAAGTCAATTTTTGATTCTTTGGACGATTGATCTGGCTTCTGATCTGTGTGATTCTAATTTTTCCCATCGCTTTGGCTTTCTTATCCGTTAAATACCACATCTAGTTCAACACCTCTATGCTTAGCTACTGTATAAGCATCTCTCATAGATTCCAATGCCTTAATGGTAGCTTTTACCACATTGTGAGGGTTAGATGAGCCTTTAGACTTGGCCAATACATCATGTACTCCAACACTCTCCAATACTGCACGCATTGCACCACCGGCAATTACTCCAGTACCCGAAGATGCAGGCTTAAGGAACACTCTTGCTCCACCGTACTTAGCTTCTTGCTGGTGAGGAACAGTACTGTTCACGATTGGAACTTTGATCAAGTTCTTCTTCGCATCGTCGATTCCTTTAGAAATCGCATCAGTTACCTCATTCGCCTTACCCAGTCCGTAACCTACAATACCATTTTCATTTCCTACAACAACAATTGCAGAGAAACTGAAGTGTCTACCACCTTTGGTTACTTTGGTCACCCTTTGGATTCCAACTAAGCGATCTTTCAATTCGATCTCGCTGGACTTTACTCTTTTTGTATTCGCGTTGGCCATATTCTTTTTTCTTAATCTCTTTTCTTATCTACATTAAAAGTTCAAACCACCTTCTCTTGCACCATCGGCAATGGCTTTCACTCTTCCGTGATATAAGTATCCATTTCTATCGAAGCTCACTGAAGTAATTCCTTCATTAGCAGCTTTCTCTGCCAAGGCTTTACCTACTAGTTTAGCTTGCTCGATCTTTGGAAGTTTACTATCAGCTACACCTTTATCTCTAGATGAGCAAGAAAGTAGAGTCTTTCCACTCAAATCATCGATCAACTGAGCGTAGATCTCTTTGTTACTTCTGTATACCGACATTCTCGGACGCTCTGCAGTACCGCTAATTACTTTACGGACTCTTCTCTTAATGCGTATTCTTCTCTCAAGTTTTGATAATGCCATGACTATTATGCTTTAGCTGCAGACTTACCTGCTTTTCTTCTAATGTATTCTCCTACGAATCTCACACCTTTACCTTTGTATGGTTCTGGTTTTCTCAGCGACTTGATCTTGGCAGCTACCTGTCCGATCAATTGCTTATCGTGAGAGTTCAATGTAATGATTGGGTTCTGTCCTCTTTCAGACTGTGTTGCCACTTTAACCTCAGCTGGCAATTCAAATACGATAGGGTGTGAGAATCCCAAAGACATCTCTAAACGCTGTCCTTGATTTGATGCTCTAAAACCTACACCAACCAATTCCAATTTCTTCTCATATCCTTTGCTCACGCCTTCAACCATATTGTTGATCAATGCGCGGTAAAGTCCATGCTTGGCTTTGTGATCCTTTTGCTCAGTGTGACGCTTAAGATTAACTTCTCCTTCGTTCACTTCAACGCTGATTGCCGGATCAATGGTTTCTTGTAACTCCCCTAAATTTCCTTTTACAGTCACCACATTCTGGTCGTTGACATTTACTTCAACGCCTTCTGGGATACTGACTGGGGCTAGTCCTACTCTTGACATAACTTTATCTTTTCTAGATCTTTATCTTAATAAACGTAGCAAAGTACTTCACCACCTACGTTTTCTTTTCTCGCTTCTTTATCGGTCATCACACCTTTAGAGGTAGAGATGATCGCAATACCCAAACCGTTGATTACTCTTGGTAACTCATCGGTGTGAGCGTACTTTCTCAAACCTGGCTTAGAGATACGGCTCAAATTCTTGATTGCCGCAACTTTAGATACAGGATGGTACTTCAAGGCAATGCGAATGGTACCCTGTGGATTATCTCCATCAACAAACTTGTAGTTTAGGATATACCCTTTCTCAAAGAGAATTCTAGTCATCTCCTTCTTCAAGTTTGAAGCTGGGATATCTACTACTCTATGTTTAGCTCTTACTGCATTTCGCAGTCTGGTCAGATAATCTGAAATTGGATCTGTCATCGTTCTATTATTTTACCAACTCGCTTTTTTGATTCCCGGAATAAGTCCGGCACTTGCCATCTCTCTGAATTTTACCCTAGAGACTCCAAACTGACGCATATAACCTTTTGGTCTACCAGTCAATTTGCAACGGTTGTGCATTCTTACTGCTGATGAATTCTTAGGTAGTTTCTGTAGACCTTCCCAATCACCGGCTTCTTTCAAAGCGGCTCTTTTTTCAGCGTACTGCTCTACCATTCTTGCGCGCTTTCTCTCGCGGGCTTTCATTGATTCTTTAGCCATGCCTAAGCGTTTTTATTTTTTTGAAACGGCATTCCGAAAGCTGTAAGAAGCTCTTTTGCCTCTTCATTCGTTTCAGCAGATGTCACGAATGTGATATCCATACCGCTAATTTTATTTACTTTATCAATGTCGATCTCTGGAAAGATGATCTGCTCTTTGATACCCAAAGTATAGTTTCCTCTTCCGTCGAAGCCCTTTGCACTAATTCCTCTGAAGTCACGTGTTCTCGGAAGAGAAACAGCGATCAATCGATCTAAGAATTCATACATGCGATCTCCTCTCAAAGTAACCTTTACTCCAATTGGCATTCCCTTTCTCAACTTGAAGTTAGAGATGTCTTTCTTAGAGTATGTTGGTACTGCTTTCTGACCGGCGATATCGCTCATCTCAGAAACTGCAGAGTCGATCAACTTTTTATCGGCAACTGCATCTCCTACACCCTGGTTGATACTGATCTTCTCCAGACGAGGAATTTGCATACTACTCTTGTAGTTGAAGGTCTTCATCAGGTGGTCTTTGACCTCTTCCTGATACTTCTGTTTTAATCTTGGAATGTACATTACTTAATTACCTCCTTTGATTTAATTGCGTATCGAACTGATTTTCCATCTACTTCTTTACGACCTACTCTTGTAGCTTCTCCAGTAGAAGGATCTACCAACATCACATTTGAAATGTGAATTGGAGCGTCGATCTTTACGATACCACCATCTTGGTTTTGTTGGTTCGGACGAGTGTGACGAGAGTTTCTTCTCACCTGATCGCCTTCAAGGATCACTCGGTCTTCTTCAGGAAGTACAGCTTTCACTTTCGCTTCAACTCCTTTTGATACACCGGCAATAACCTTTACCGTATCACCTTTTTTAATATTCAATTTCTTCATGGCTTGCTTCTTTTACAATACCTCAGGAGCGAGGGATACGATTCTCATAAATTGTTTTTCTCTCAACTCTCTGGCTACAGGACCGAAAATTCGTGTTCCTCTCATTTCACCAGTTTGGTTCAACAATACAACTGCATTGTTGTCGAATCGGATATACGATCCATCTGCTCTGCGTACTTCTTTCTTAGAACGTACAACCACAGCTTTTGAAACGGCACCTTTCTTAATGTTGCCCGATGGCAAAGCCGACTTCACCGATACAATGATCTGGTCACCAATAGAAGCGTAACGCTTCTTGGTACCACCCAATACGCGAATACACATTACCTCTTTGGCTCCGCTATTGTCGGCTACTGTTAATCTAGACTCCTGTTGTACCATAATTACTTAACTCTTTCAATTACTTCAACTAATCTCCAGTTCTTGCTCTTACTCAACGGACGAGTTTCCATGATCTTTACCGTATCACCGATATTGCAATCATTCTTCTCATCATGAGCCATGAACTTTGAAGTCTTCTTGATAAACTTTCCATACATCGGATGCTTCACTTTTGATTCAACCGCGATGGTGATGGACTTGTCCATCTTGTTGCTTACCACAACTCCGATTCTTTCTTTTCTTAAGTTTCTAGTCTTTTCCATTGACTTATTTATTTCTCTTGAGCACTTAGCTCTCTTTTCTTGATCTCTGTCTTTAGACGAGCTACAGTTCTTCTCACTTCTTTCAATTGCTTTGGATTTTCCAAAGGCGATACCGAGTGATTCATTCGCAATCTTTCCAAATTAGCAGATTGTTCTGCCAAATTCTCCTGAAGATCGTCTGCGCTCAAGTTCTTAATGTCTTCTTGTTTCATTGCTCTTTATATTAGCCTTGTGCTTTAAAATCTCTTCTAACTACGAATTTGGTTTTCACCGGTAGCTTCTGAGCTCCTAATCTCATAGCTTCTTTAGCTACTTCCAAAGGCACTCCATCTGATTCGAAAAGAATTCTTCCCGGCTTAGCTACAGCTACCCATAGTTCAGGTGCACCTTTACCCTTACCCATTCGTACTTCAGCAGGCTTCTTTGTTACTGGCTTGTCTGGGAAAATTCTGATCCACAATTGTCCTTCCCTTTTCATATAACGGGTGATGGCAATCCTGGCCGCTTCGATCTGACGAGCAGTAATCCAGCTTTCTTCAAGGGTTTTGATGGCAAAACTTCCAAAAGCGATCTGATGACCTCTTCCAGCGTTTCCCTTCATACGCCCTTTCTGCATCTTTCTGAACTTCGTTCTCTTTGGCTGTAACATTTTATTCTATTCTTAAATGTTGTCTTTTCTTATCTCTATCAGGCTTTGAGCTTCATGCTTCTAGCCTCTTTTCTTATTTCCTCTAAAACCTCCGCGGCCTCCACCTTTGTTTTGACCAGGCTTGTTAGATACGATGTTTGGTGAAAGATCACGCTTACCGTAGATCTCTCCTTTGCAAATCCACACCTTCACTCCGATTCTACCGTAAGTTGTGTGTGCTTCAGACAAAGCATAATCGATATCAGCTCTAAAAGTGTGCAATGGAATTCTTCCTTCTTTGTAGAATTCAGTACGAGCCATTTCCGCTCCACCTAGTCTACCACTTACCATTACTTTAACTCCTTCAGCTCCCATTCTCATTGTAGATGCTACAGCCATTTTAGCTGCTCTACGGAATGAGATTCTTCCTTCGATCTGACGAGCTACACTGTCGGCTACCAATTTGGCGTCCATCTCTGGTCGCTTGATCTCAAAGATGTTGATCTGCACATCTTTCTTGGTTAGCTTCTTAAGCTCTTCTTTCAGTTTATCAACCTCTTTACCTCCTTTACCGATGATTATTCCCGGACGAGAAGTATTGATAGTTACAGTGATCAACTTCAAGGTACGCTCGATAATGATCTTTGAGATACTCGCCTTTTGCAACCTGGCATTCAGGTACTGACGGATCTTATCATCTTCTGCAAGTTTATCGCCATAGTTACGGCCACCGAACCAGTTGGAATCCCAACCTTTGATGATGCCTAGACGATTTGCTATTGGATTTGCCTTTTGTCCCATGCTTGAGTATCCTTATTTTGTAATGTTTTCTGCGTTTACCTTATCTACAACCAGAGTCACGTGATTCGATCTCTTACGAATTCTATGACCTCTCCCCTGTGGAGCCGGACGTAGTCTTTTCAACATACGAGCGCTGTCAACTTTCACCTCAGAAACTACCAATTGGTTGTCTTCCGGACGCTCGCCTTCGTTCTTAGCTTCCCAGTTCGCGATGGCAGATCTCAATAGTTTCTCCATACGTGCAGCAGCCTCTTTAGGACTGAATTGCAAAAGCGATAAAGCTCTTGAAACTTCCTCTCCTCTGATCATGTCTGCTACTAATCTCATTTTTCTAGGAGAAGTAGGACAGTTCTTCAAAGTAGCGAAGCTTACACTCTTTCTAGCCTCTTTGGCCGCTTCTGCTCTATTTCGTTTACGTGCTCCCATTGTCTATTATTTTCTGCCTTTGTCTTTTTTGTTTCCACCGTGACCTCTAAAGGTTCTGGTTGGAGCAAATTCTCCCAACTTATGTCCTACCATATTCTCAGTTACATAAACTGGAATGAATTTGTTACCGTTGTGAACAGCAATTGTCAATCCCACGAAATCCGGGGTGATCATAGAAGCTCTTGACCAGGTCTTGATCACAGATTTCTTTGATGAAGACTGTGCTTCGTCTACCTTAGCTGCCAACTTATAGTGGACAAATGGCGGTTTTTTTAATGATCTACTCATCGTAAATTATTTCTTTCTTTTTTCAATGATGTACTTGCTCGATAGTTTCTTAGGCGCTCTAGTCTTGTAACCCTTAGCCGGAATACCGTTTCTAGATCTTGGGTGACCTCCTGAAGCTCTACCTTCACCACCACCCATTGGGTGATCTACTGGGTTCATAACTACACCTCTTACTCTAGGTCTTCTACCCATCCATCTGCTCTTGCCGGCTTTACCGTAACGCTCAAGCATGTGGTCAGAGTTAGAAACCATACCTACAGTAGCCATACATTTTCCAAGGATCAAACGAACCTCTCCAGATGGCATTTTCAAACCAACGTACTTACCTTCTTTAGATACTAACTGAGCATAAGCACCAGCGCTTCTCGCCATCTTACCTCCTTGCTTTGGTCTCAACTCGATGTTGTGAACCATAGTACCCATCGGCATATCTTCAAGATAAAGTGCATTACCTACTTCCGGCTCTGCCTTCTTCCCAGCATTCACTTCTTGGTCTACTTGCAATCCTTTTGGAGCGATGATATATCTCTTCTCTCCATCTGCATACACCAATAGTGCAATACGAGCTGATCTGTTTGGATCGTACTCTATAGAAGCAACTTTAGCAGGAATTCCTTGCTTGTCTCTCTTGAAATCAATGCTTCTGTAACGACGCTTATGACCTCCACCAATGTGGCGCATGGTCATTTTTCCGCTGCTATTTCTACCACCACTTTTACCTTTACCACTAAGCAAAGATTTCTCTGGAGTAGTTGACGTAATCTCCTCGTAAGTAGCGGCAAACTTATGACGCTGTCCAGGAGTAGTCGGTTTTAATTTCTTTACGGCCATTGCTCTAGGTCTTTTCTAATTCCTTATATATTACTGTAAAAGTCAATTGTATCTCCCTCTGCAAGAGTTACGATCGCCTTTTTGAATTTATTGGTCCTTCCCTCTACCCATCCGGCTTTGGTGAATCGGCTCTTCTTTTTTCCATTGAAGTTCATGGTGTTCACGTTCTCAACGCTTACTCCATACATCTTCTCTACCGCTTCTTTGATCTGCAGTTTGTTGGCATTCGTGTCAACCACAAAGCCATAACGATTGTCCTGCTCTGTTAAAGCAGTCATCTTTTCTGTAATCAAAGGCTTGTTTATAATCTTCATGACCAATTCTTTTAGCTTAAAATACTCTCAATTTTCTCAATAGCTCCTTCCGCAACAATCACATTCTTCGCATTTACTAAATCGTAAGTATTTAAAGATGAGGCAGTTACGACTTTCGCTCCTTGAAAATTTCGGGAGGACAAATATAAGTTTTTATTTAAATCGCTTACAACCATAAGGGTTTTTTTGTCGTCGCTTTTCAGCTTACCCAATAGGCTTGCGAAATCTTTGGTTTTAGGTGCATCCAACTGTACATCTTCGATGATCTGCAGTGCGCCTTCTTTAACCTTATAAGATAGGGCAGAACATCTGGCCAATCTCTTCAACTTCTTATTCAATTTGAAAGAGTAGTCTCTTGGTCTTGGACCAAATACAGTTCCTCCTCCTCTGAACAATGGCGACTTGATACTACCAGCTCTGGCTGTACCTGTTCCCTTTTGTTTCTTGATCTTCTTGGTAGATCCAGTGATCTCAGCTCTCTCCTTAGACTTGGCAGTACCTTGTCTTTGGTTAGCCAAGTATTGTTTCACGTCTAGATAGATCGCGTGATCGTTTGGCTCAATACCGAAGATAGAATCAGATAGCTTTACTTTCTTCTTGCTATCCTTTCCGTTCTTATCAATTACGTTCAATTCCATTTCTCTACAGTATTTTATATGCTGATCAACACTGATGATCCTTTAGCTCCAGGCACAGAACCTTTCACTACGATCAAATTTTCATCTGGATACACTTTTACAACCTTCAAGTTCTGGATAGTTGCTTTCACATTACCCATTTGTCCGGCCATACGTGTTCCTTTGAATACTCTTGAAGGATCCGAACCTGCTCCGATAGAACCTGGGGCTCTCAATCTGTTGTGCTGTCCGTGAGTAGCGTCTCCAACTCCGGCAAAACCGTGACGTCTAACTACCCCTTGAAATCCTTTACCTTTTGTTGTGCCAGTTACATCAACCCATGCACCCTCTTCGAAGATATCTACCTTCAATTCATCTCCTGTCTTATATTCAGTTACTCCTCTTAGCTCAACCAACTTCTTCTTTGGAGTGGTTCCCGCTTTCTTGAAGTGACCTTTCATGGCATCAGAAGTGTGTTTCTCCTTACGCTCACCATAAGCGATCTGAATCGAATCGTAGCCATCAGAGTCCACGGTCTTGACTTGTGTAACTACACAAGGACCCGCCTCCAAAACTGTGCATGGGATATTCTTCCCCTCGGCACTGAAGACGCTGGTCATTCCTATTTTCTTTCCTAGTAAACCTGGCATTTTATTATCGATTAAATATTAATTCTCTTTCTCTAATTATACTTTGATCTCTACATCTACTCCACTAGGCAATTCTAGCTTCATCAATGCGTCAACTGTTTTTGAAGTCGAGCTGTAGATATCCAACAATCGCTTGTAAGAAGAAAGTTCGAACTGCTCTCTTGCTTTCTTGTTTACGTGCGGCGACTTCAATACGGTGTATATTCTCTTATGAGTTGGCAATGGAATCGGACCACTAACCACAGCACCGGTAGACTTTACAGTCTTTACGATCTTCTCAGCAGACTTGTCTACCAAATTAAAGTCGTACGATTTAAGCTTTATGCGAATTTTCTGAGTCATATCTCTATTTATTAAGCCGTAACTTCTCCTTTTGATTTCTTGATCACCTCATCAGCAACGTTCTTTGGAGCTGCTTCGAAGTGTGAGAACTCCATACTTGAGGTCGCACGACCAGAAGAAATGGTTCTCAAATCAGTTACATATCCAAACATTTCTGAGAGAGGCACTTTTGCTTTCACTACTTTAGATCCAGCTCTGTCATCCATACCTTCTACTTGACCTCTTCTTCTGTTCAAGTCTCCAACGATGTCACCCATACTCTCTTCTGGAGTAACAACTTCCAACTTCATGATAGGCTCTAGTAGAATAGGACTAGCTTTTGGCACAGCATGCTTGAATGCCATCTTAGCAGCCACCTCAAATGAAAGCTGATCAGAATCCACTGCGTGGAACGAACCATCCTTCAAGGTTACTTTTAGACTGTCGATAGGATATCCTGCCAACACTCCATTATCCATAGAATCTTTGAATCCTTTCTCAACAGATGGAATGAATTCTCTTGGTACGTTACCACCTTTGATCTCATTCACAAACTCCAATCCTTCTTTCTCTGGATCAGATGCTGGCTCGATAGTCACCACGATATCGGCGAACTTACCACGACCACCAGTTTGCTTCTTATAAGTCTCTCTGTGATCAACAGCAGTAGTGATAGCTTCCTTGTATGCTACTTGTGGAGCACCTTGGTTCACTTCTACTTTGAATTCTCTTCTCAAACGATCGATGATGATATCCAAGTGAAGCTCACCCATACCACTCAATACTGTCTGACCAGAATCTTCATCTGTGTGGATAGTCAAGGTTGGATCCTCTTCAGACAATTTTGCCAAAGCCATACCTAACTTATCTACATCAGCCTGAGTCTTAGGCTCAATAGCGATTCCGATTACCGGATCTGGGAAGTCCATAGATTCCAATACGATTGGATGTCCTTCTCTACATAGTGTATCTCCAGTCTTGATATCTTTAAATCCTACCAATGCACCAATATCACCCGCTTGCAAGAAATCGATCTGATTCTGCTTCTTCGCATGCATTTGGAAGATTCTTGAAATTCTTTCTTTATTACCTGTTCTTGAGTTCCATACATAAGAACCAGACTCCAATAATCCAGAGTAAGATCTTACGAAACACAGACGACCAACATAAGGGTCAGTGGCAATCTTAAATGCCAATGCGGCAAATGGCTCATCTGAACTTGGCTTTCTGCTTTCTGCTTCACCAGTATCAGGATTCGTTCCTTCGATCGCCTCAGTATCAAGAGGAGAAGGAAGCAATTCCATCACATAGTTCAACATGGTTTGTACACCCTTATTCTTAAATGCAGAACCACAAAGCATTGGAACTACTTTCATAGAAATAGTAGCTTCTCTCAAAGCAGCTAGGATCTCATCTTCTGAAATTGAATTTGGATCTTCGAAGTACTTTTCCATCAAAGTATCGTCGAATTCAGCAACAGCTTCCAACAACTTCTCACGATACTCATTTACTTCATCTTGCATATCAGCAGGAATGTCGATCTCTTCATAGGTCATACCCATGTCTTCTTCATTCCAAACCATTGCCTTGTTCATTACAAGGTCAACCACTCCTTTGAAGTCATCTTCTGCTCCAATTGGAAGTTGCAATGGCACTGCATGACTACCAAGCATTTCTCTTACTTGCTTACACACGTTCAAGAAGTTGGCACCCTGACGGTCCATCTTGTTTACGAAACCAAGACGAGCAACATTATAGTTGTCAGCTAATCTCCAGTTAGTCTCTGACTGAGGCTCAACACCATCAACAGCAGAAAACAAGAATACCAAACCATCCAATACTCTCAATGAACGATTCACCTCAACTGTAAAGTCCACGTGACCAGGAGTATCAATAATGTTGATGTGGTACTTATTATCCTTATAAGGCCAGTAAACAGTAGTTGCAGCAGAAGTAATTGTAATACCTCTTTCTTGCTCTTGCTCCATCCAGTCCATGGTAGCTGCACCATCGTGCACCTCACCAATTTTGTGACTCACACCAGCGTAATATAGGATACGCTCAGTTGTAGTGGTCTTACCGGCGTCGATATGCGCTGCAATACCAATGTTTCTAGTGTACGTTAGATCTCTTTTTGATGCCATTCTAATCTGTAGTCTTTAGCTCTTTTTAATTCGTTTATTAAAATCTAAAATGAGAGAATGCCTTGTTTGCTTCAGCCATTCTATGCGTATCTTCTTTCTTTTTGAAAGCAGCACCTTCTTCTTTTGAAGCAGCTACGATCTCAGCAGCCAAACGCTCAGCCATGGTCTTCTCATTTCTCTTCTTAGAGAAGCTGATCAACCACTTCATACCCATAGAGGTTTTTCTGTCGTCGCGAATTGGTTGAGGAATTTGGAAAGTTGCTCCACCTA